>NZ_JBIALO010000003.1:0-92157 GCF_042873595.1 Streptomyces sp. NPDC004629
ATGCTGGTGAGCAGCGAGGACGCGGCGCGCAGACGTTTGCTGTAGCCGGACTGCCGGGGCACGTAGGGGAACAGGCCGCGGAAGTCCCGGTCGACGCGGCGCAGCCAGCGCCGCTCGGAGGTGTAGCCGAGCAGCGCTGACATCACCGCGAGCGTGAGCAGTTCCGCGTCACTGAGCGTGGGCGCGATCCCGGTCTTCGGGCGCCAGGGGGCCAGCCACGGCGAAGCCTTCAACTCGTCGTCGATCCGGGCATAGAGTGCCGTTGCGAGGGTGTCCAGGTCTTTCGTCACACATTGACAGTGGGCGCCCTCGCGCCATGTCCGCAGGCGAACCCTTGGACTCATTCATCTAGGCGGAGCGGGGTGCGCCCCCGGTGGCGCTCCAGTGGTACAGCGTCATGGCCACGCTGGTCGCGAGGTTGTAGCTGGAGACCTGGGGGCGCATCGGCAGGGCCAGCAGATGGTCGGCACGCGCGCGCACCGCGGCGGACAGCCCGCTGCGCTCCGACCCGAAGGCCAGCACGGCGTCGTCCGGCAGCTTCGTGCCCCGGATGTCCTCGCCCTCGGGGTCGAGGGCGAACAGCGGTCCGGGCGGCAGTTCCTCGACGGCCACCCGCTCCACCACGGTCGCGAAGTGCAGGCCCGCCCCGCCGCGCACGACCGTGGGATGCCAGGGGTCGAGCGTGCCGGTGGTGACGACCCCGGTGGCCCCGAAACCGGCGGCGAGCCGGATCACGGCCCCCGCGTTGCCCAGGTTGCGCGGGTTGTCGAGCACCACGACGGGAGCCTGCCGGGGCGAGCGGGCGAGCACCCGCAGACCGGCCTCCCGGGAGGGCCGTGCGGCCAGGGCGGCGACGGCGGTCGGATGCGGCCGCGCCACCAGGGCCGCGTACGTCGGCTCCGGCACCTCGGCCAGCAGGGCGTCCAGGGCATCGCGTACGTCCGGGGCCAGCTCCTGCGCCAGGGCCAGCGCCGCCGCCCGGTCGGTGGTGACGGCCACCGGGACCTCGGCTCCGAAACGGAGGGCGTGCTTGAGGGCGTGGAAGCCGTCGAGCAGCACGGCGGAGCCGGCGTGCGCGCGCCACAGGGTCACGGGGTCGGTCATGCCGGAAGCCTACGCGGGACGGCGCGACGCCTTCTGCGGCGCGGAACGTCGGCGGGAGCCCTCCGGTGGGCGGGCCCGCGGAGGGCCGGCCCTGCCCTTGGGACCGCCAAGAGGCGTCCGAGAGGCGTTGTCCTCCCGTGCGCGGGGGCCGCAGGGCTTGCGGCCCCCGCGTGAGCCGCCGAGGGCTCAGGGCTGCCGAACCCCGGCGGACGGCTCCGGCTCGGGTTCCCGTTCCGTTCCGGTCGCCCGCGCGGCGGCGCCGCCACCGCCCCGGGGCCGGACCAGCCGCATGCGTACCACCCGGCAGCCGAGCCTGCGCAGGAACGACGTCGGCAGGAAGACGGCGTCCGTCGCGATCATCGCCAGCGAGAAGAACGGCAGCCCCAGAACGACCGCGATCACCGCGTGCTCCGTCATCATCGCGGCCAGGAGGACGTTCTTGACCCGCCGGTTGAACAGCGTGAACGGGAAGGCGACCTGCACGATGACCGTCCCGTACGTCACCAGCATCACCACGGTGCCGTTGGCGGACAGCAGGTCGGCGAGCGCGGGCCAGGGCGAGAAGGATTCGAGGTGGAGCGGGTAGTAGACGGCGGTGCCGTCCTGCCAGCGCGAGCCCTGGATCTTGTACCAGCCGGCCGTGGCGTAGATCAGACACGCCTCCGCCATGATCACGAACAGCGCGCCGTTGTGCACGACGTTGGCGATCACATCCAGCAGGATCCGCGGCTCACCGCCCGCCGCGAACCGCCCGACCAGCCACCACAGTCCCAGCGCCGCCCACACCGTCCACAGGAGGGCGGGCACCAGCCAGCCGCTGCCGAGCCGGCCGGCCAGGGTCACCGCGCAGAGCACCAGGCCGAACCCCGCCCAGAGCACCGGTCCCGTACGGTCGCGGACCTGCTCTCCACGCGCGCGTGCCGCCTCGCTGCGCGCCGCCCGCCGCGCGTCGAGGGACCACACCTGACCGCAGCGCGTGAACACCAGGTATATCGACATCAGGTGCAGCACGTTGTCGCCGCCGTCGCCCATGAAGACGCTGCGGTTCTGCAGCGAGAGCACGCCGACCATGAACAGCACCGACGACGTGCGCGAGCGCCAGCCCAGGAGCAGCAGGACGCCGGAGACGACGGCGAGCAGGTAGCAGATCTCGAACCAGATCTGCCCCTCCGACCACAGCAGCGCCGTGAACGCCTCGTTGACCGAGGTCAGCTGCCGGGCTAGGTCCCAGCTCCAGGGGCCGTCGGGCCCGTACAGCTCCTGGCGGTGCGGGAACTCGCGCAGCAGGAACAGCAGCCAGGTCGCGGAGAAGCCGATGCGGATGACGGCGGACTGGTAGGGGCCGAGCGGGGATTCGGTGACGCGGGCGATACCGCGCGAGACCGACAGGGCGAGACGATTCACCGCACGCCTCCCGCGGCCTCGTCGGCCGTGACCGTCCACCACGGCAGCACCTGGTGGACCGGCGTGTCGGAGACCTTCTCATCGCTCCACGCGGGCGGCGGCACATTGGTGGTGCGCGAGCGGACCTGGACGCGCTGGACGGTGCCCGTCCGGCCGGCCGCGTCCTCCCGGTACAGCCGCATCACCGCGATCCGCCGCACGTACTGCTCGGAGAGCGCGCCGCGCAGGCCCACGGGACGGTTGTCGCCGTCGTGCGTGGCGACGTAGAAGTCCCAGGCCCGGCGCAGTTCGTTCTGCTCGGTGTGGCTGGGCAACAAGCTGCCGTCGATGGCCTCGCCGTCCCGCGCGGACAGGTCGTACCAGCCGGTCGTCTCGATGTCGCCGTCGGCCGTGCGGACCTGCGCCCGGACCTGGACGGCGATGTTCTGCTGCAACGGGTTCGGCGCGAACAGCTTCCAGTTCTGCTCGAACTCCGGGTAGATCCACTCCTCGATCGCCTTGCCGTGCTGCTTCGTGACCGTGTTGGCGGGCGCGACGCTCAGGAACACCATGGCGAGGTGCACGCAGGCCGCGACGGCGACGAGCGCCAGCGCCAGGGCGGCACCGATCTGGTACGGCGGGGACAGCGCGGCGACACCAGCACGGCGTGCGACGGGCGGCACGGGGCCGTCTCCGGCGGCGCGGTGACCGGCCCGCTGCTCGCCCGGCGGGCCGTCCCGCCCCGACCGCGGCCGAACCGCCACCGCCCCGCCCCCGTCCCCGGGCCCGGGTCCGTCCCCCAGCTCAGGCCCGTCCCCCGGCTCGGGTCCGGACAGGGGCTCGGACCCGGCCTCCGTCGTCACAGCAGACGCAGTCCACGGCGGCTCGGCGGCAGAGGGTGCCGGTACGGACGGTGCGGGCAGCGCGGAGGCGGACGGTGCGGTTCCCGCGCCGTGTGCCGCGGGGCCGCGAGGCGCCTGAGGCGGTGGCGCCCCGTCCGCCCCGTCCGGCCCCTGCGGGGCGTGCGAGTCTCCGTCGTACGCGTCCATTCCGCCCCGTTCCCGTACCGCTCCGTCGTCCGGCCGCCGTCGCGGGCCGCGCACGGCCCGCGAACCCTACTCGTCGGCGCTCGCACGGAACGGTACTCAGCCCCACCCGCCGCGCGCAGCCCACAATCACAGCTCGCGGACGTGGCCGTCACCACTCCTTCGCCCGGCAGGAGACCCGAGCGGCCCCGCCCCGCCCGGCTTGCTCGGGTTGTCCACAGGCCGTCGCCAGGGTTGTCCACAGCGGTTGACACCTCACGGCGGCTCACCCACCATGGAATCGCACGGACCGAACGATCGGTCGGTGCCGGATTTCCGGAAGATCCCGAGGTCAGGGGGACCGCATGGCCACAGCAGCCGCGCACCGCACGGCCGGCACGGCGGCGTACGACGCCGAGGACACCGCCGCCACGGCCGCGTACGAGCGCGCCTTCGACGCCGCCGTGGCCGCAGACGAGCGCATCGAGCCCCGCGACTGGATGCCCGACGCCTACCGCGCGACGCTGGTCCGGCAGATCGCCCAGCACGCCCACTCCGAGATCATCGGCATGCAGCCCGAGGCCAACTGGATCACCCGCGCCCCCTCGCTGCGCCGCAAGGCCATCCTGATGGCCAAGGTCCAGGACGAGGCGGGCCACGGCCTGTACCTGTACAGCGCCGCGGAAACGCTCGGCACCGGCCGCGAGGAACTGCTCGACAAGCTGCACAGCGGTCGTCAGAAATACTCGTCGATCTTCAACTACCCCACGCTGACCTGGGCGGACGTCGGCGCCATCGGCTGGCTGGTGGACGGCGCGGCGATCACCAACCAGGTCCCCCTGTGCCGCTGCTCCTACGGCCCGTACGCACGCGCGATGGTCCGCATCTGCAAGGAGGAGTCCTTCCACCAGCGCCAGGGGTACGAGTTGCTGCTCGCCCTCAGCAACGGCACCCCGGAGCAACACGCGATGGCCCAGGACGCGGTGGACCGCTGGTGGTGGCCGTCCCTGATGATGTTCGGACCGCCCGACGACGCGTCCCAGCACTCGGCCCAGTCAATGGCCTGGAAGATCAAGCGCCACTCGAACGACGAGCTGCGCCAGCGCTTCGTCGACATCTGCGTGCCCCAGGCGGCGTCCCTCGGCCTCACCCTCCCCGACCCGGACCTGCGGTGGAGCGAGGAGCGGGGGCACCACGACTTCGGTGCGATCGACTGGACGGAGTTCTGGGAGGTCCTCAAGGGCAACGGCCCGTGCAACGAGCAGCGGATCACCCAGCGCCGCCGGGCACACGACGAGGGCGCCTGGGTCCGGGAGGCGGCCGCGGCCCACGCGGCCAAGCACAACGGCACAACGGCCGAGCACAACGGCGGAACACGAGGAGCGCGGGCATGACCGACACCGACTGGCCCCTGTGGGAGGTCTTCGTGCGCTCCCGCCGCGGCCTCTCCCACACCCACGCCGGCAGCCTGCACGCCCCGGACGCGGAGCTGGCCCTGCGCAACGCACGCGACCTGTACACCCGGCGCGGCGAAGGCGTCTCGATCTGGGTCGTCCCGGCGGCCTCGATCACCGCGTCCTCGCCCGACGAGAAGGACCCCTTCTTCGAGCCCGCCGCGGACAAGCCCTACCGGCACCCGACCTTCTACGACATCCCGGAAGGGGTGAAGCACCTGTGACCGCCACCGTGCCCACGACCGCCGCGCTCGCGCTCGGCGACGACGCCCTGGTGCTCTCGCACCGGCTGGGGGAGTGGGCCGGCCACGCGCCCGTCCTGGAGGAGGAGGTCGCGCTCGCCAACATCGCGCTGGATCTGCTCGGCCAGGCCCGCGCGCTGCTGTCGATGGCCGGTGACGAGGACGAACTGGCGTACCTGCGCGAGGAACGCGCCTTCCGCAACCTCCAGCTGGTGGAGCAGCCGAACGGCGACTTCGCCCACACCATCATCCGCCAGCTGTACTTCTCCACCTATCAGCACCTGCTGTACGCCGAACTGGCCGCCGGCAAGGGCCCGTTCACACCGCTCGCCGCCAAGGCCGTCAAGGAGGTCGCCTACCACCGCGACCACGCCGAACAGTGGACGCTGCGGCTCGGCGACGGCACGCAGGTCAGCCGTGAGCGGATGACGCGGGCCTGTGCGGCCCTGTGGCGGTTCACCGGCGAGATGTTCCGGCCGGTGCCGGGCCTGGACATCGACGGGGCAGCCATGGAGGCAGCCTGGCTGGAGTCGATCGGTGCCGTGCTGCGCCGGGCCACCCTGACAATCCCCGAGGAGCCGAGCACCGGCGCCTGGTCGGCGGGCGCGGGCCGGCAGGGCCTGCACACCGAGCCGTTCGGGCGGATGCTCGCCGAGATGCAGCATCTGCACCGCAGCCATCCGGGGGCGTCATGGTGACGACGACGACCACGCCGCTGGAGGCGGAGCTCCTCGACCTCGCGGGCTCGGTGCCCGACCCCGAACTGCCGGTGCTCACCCTCCGGGAGCTGGGCGTGGTGCGCGCGGTGCACCTGTGGGACACGGACGCCGTCGAGGTGGAGCTGACCCCCACCTACACCGGCTGCCCGGCCATCGAGGCGATGTCCGTGGACATCGAGCGGGTGCTGCGCGGCCACGGCATGCGCCGGGTCACCGTGCGCACGGTGCTCGCACCCGCCTGGTCGACCGACGACATCACGGACGAAGGGCGGCGCAAACTGCGGGAGTTCGGCATCGCTCCCCCGCGGGTGCGACGCGAATCGGACCCGGTCCCGCTCGCCCTCGGCCCGACCCGGACGCGCGCCACCGCGTCCGAGGCGTCGGAGGCGTTCGAGGCGTCGGAGTTGTCGGAGTTGCCGGAGGCGCCCGAACCCGTCCGCTGCCCGCACTGCGGATCGGCCGACACCGAGCTGCTGAGCCGGTTCTCCTCGACCGCGTGCAAGGCGCTGCGACGCTGCCGGGCCTGCCGTGAACCGTTCGACCACTTCAAGGAGTTGTGATGGCCCGCTTCCACCCGCTCCCGGTGGCCGCGGTCGACCGCCTCACCGACGACTCCGTGGCCCTCACCCTCGCCGTCCCACCCGGGCTGCGCGAGGAGTACCGGCATGCGCCCGGTCAGCACCTCGCCCTGCGCCGCCGGACCGACGGGCTGGACATCCGGCGGACCTACTCGATCTGCTCCCCCGCGCCCGCGCCCGGCGACGAGGGCCCGTCCACCGTGCGGGTCGGGGTGCGGCTCGTGGAGGGCGGCGCCTTCTCGACGTACGCGCTCAAGGAGATCAACGTCGGCGACGAGCTGGAGGTGATGACCCCGGCCGGGCGCTTCACCCTGGAGCCGGCCCCGGGGCTGTACGCGGCGATCGTCGGCGGCAGCGGCATCACCCCGGTGCTGTCGATCGTCTCGACGCTCCTGGCCCGCGAACCGGAGGCCCGGTTCTGTCTGATACGCAGCGACCGCACGGCCGCCTCGACGATGTTCCTGGAGGAGGTCGCCGACCTGAAGGACCGCCATCCGCAGCGGCTGCACCTGGTGACGGTGCTCTCACGGGAGGAGCAGCAGGCGGGCCTGCCCTCCGGGCGGCTGGACCGGGAGCGGTTGAGAGGGCTGCTGCCCGCGCTGCTGCCGGTGGACACGGTGGCCGGGTGGTTCCTGTGCGGGCCGTTCGGTCTGGTGCAGGGCGCCGAGCGGGCGCTGCGGGATCTCAAGGTGGACCGGACGCGGATCCATGAGGAGATCTTTCATGTGGACGCGGGTGCGGCGCCGGTGGTGCCCGTCACGGCCCCCGCGCACAGCACGGTCACCGCCCGGCTCGACGGTCGCGGCGGGACCTGGCCGGTCCGGGACGGGGAGTCGCTGCTGGAGACCGTCCTGCGCAACCGGTCCGACGCGCCCTACGCCTGCAAGGGCGGGGTGTGTGGGACGTGCCGGGCCTTCCTGGTCTCGGGCGAGGTCCGCATGGACCGCAACTTCGCCCTGGAGGCCGAGGAGACGGCGGCCGGATACGTACTGGCCTGCCAGTCGCATCCGGTGACGGAGGAGGTGGAGCTGGACTTCGACCGCTGAACACCATCCACCGCCCGTCACCCCCGGGTCGCCCCCGCCGACACCGACCGCCTCGACCGGGCGCCGCCCCGACCAGGCACCGCGAACCCGAACGGGCGCCGCCCCGACCAGGCACCGCGATCCCGAACGGGCGCCGTCCCGACCAGGCGCCGACAGCGGCGGCCGGCGCGGAGCCGACCGATCGCCCCTCCGGACCGGGTGTCGCCCGCCGCACCATTCCCTTCTTCTAGAACCTGTTCTATCTTGACGGCCCGTCAGAAACTGGGCGAGCGGAGCCGTCGGGAGGACAGGACCGTGGACTTCACCTTCACCGAGGAGCAGCTGGCGGCGGCCGAGGCGGCCGAGGGGGTGTTCGCCGGGGTGGCACCGGACGCGGTGCCGAGCCCCGCGCTCACCACGGGCGCCGTCGCCGAGGACGTCGACCGGCCGCTGTGGACCAGGCTGGCCGAGGCGGACCTGCTCAGCCTGCTGCTCGACGCGGAGTACGGCGGGGCGGGCCTGGACGCCATCGCGCTGTGCCTGATGCTGCGGGAGTCCGCCAAGGTGCTGGCGCGAGTGCCCCTGCTGGAGCACAGCGCCGCCGCCGCGGCCGTACAGACCTACGGCGGAAGGGAGTTGGCGGCCGAACTGCTGCCCCGCGCCCAACGGGGCGCCCTCGTGCTCACCGTCGCCGCAAGCGGGCGCAGCGGCCACGACCCGGCCGAACTGGCCGTCACCGCACGGCCGGACGGCGACGCCTGGGTGCTGGACGGGGTGCAGACGGCGGTGCCCTGGGCGTACGGAGCCGACCTCGTGGTGGTGCCCGCGCGCACCGAGGCCGGCCGGACCGTGCTCGCCCTGGTTCCCCGCGGCCATGCGGGCGTGGCCCTCGCCGAGCAGGTCTCCACCAGCGGGGAGCGGCTGGCCGAGCTGCGCCTGGAGTCCGCGCGGATCGCGGCGCGCCAGGTCATCGACGCCGACGGGGCGTGGGAGTGGCTGCGCGGGCTGCTGGCCACCGGGACGTGCGCGCTGGCGCTCGGGCTGGGCGAGCGGGTCCTCGCGATGACGAGCGCGTACGCGGGCAAGCGGGAGCAGTTCGGGCACCCGATCGCGAGTTTCCAGGCCGTCGCCGTCCAGGCCGCCGACCGCTATATCGACCTGCGCGCCATGGAGGCCACGCTGTGGCAGGCCGCCTGGCGGATCAGCTCGGGGACGCGGGGGCCGCTGCCCGCCGAGGGCGACATCGCCGTGGCCAAGATCTGGGCCTCGGAGGGCGTCCGTCGGGTGGTGCAGACGGCACAGCATCTGCACGGCGGCTTCGGCGCCGACACCGATTACGCCCTGCACCGCTACCACGCCTGGGCCAAGCAGCTGGAACTCTCGCTCGGCCCGGCCGCGGCGCACGAGGAGGCGCTGGGCGACCTGCTCGCCGCGCACCCCCTGGGCTGAGACGCGCCGCGCGCCGACCGGTGAGGCGTCTACCGGTGCGGCGTCTACAGGACGTGCCCTGGCCGGCCCTCGTCGGTGACGACCGGGCGGCCGGCGGCCTGCCAGACCTGCATGCCGCCGTCGACGTTCACGGCGTCGATGCCCTGCTGGACCAGATACATCGTGACCTGGGCCGAGCGGCCGCCGGAGCGGCAGATCACATGGACCCGGCCGTCCTGCGGGGCGGCCTCGGTCAGTTCCCCGTACCGGGCCACGAACTCGCTGATGGGGATGTGCAGCGCCCCCGCGGCGTGGCCCGCCTGCCACTCGTCGTCCTCGCGGACGTCCAGCAGGAAGTCGCCGTCCTTGAGGTCCGCGACCGCGACCGTGGGCACACCAGCTCCAAAACTCATGACCTCGACGCTACCCGAAGGACACCGGGCCCCGGGCGGCGCGCCGGGGCGGACGGGGCTACCCCTGCGCCAGGAGTTCCGCCAGCTCCGCCTCCCGCCGGGCAACATCGCCGCGAAGCCGCTCGGCGATCTCGTCCAGCAGGGAGTCTGGGTCGTCGGGGGCCAGGCGGAGCATGGACGCGATCGCGCCGTCCTCCAGTTCGCGGGCGACCAGGGTGAGGAGTTCCTTGCGCTGGGCCAGCCACTCCAGTCGGGCGTAAAGCTCCTCGCTGCGGCTCGGCGGCCGCTCGGCGGGGGCCGGGCCCGCCGCCCACTCCGCGGCCAGCTCGCGCAGCAGCACCTCGTCACCGCGGGCATAGGCGGCGTTGACGCGGGTGATGAACTCCTCGCGTCGCGCCCGCTCGTCCTCCTGCTGTGCCAGGTCGGGGTGGGCCTTGCGGGCCAGCTCGCGGTAGAGCTTGCGGGCCTCCTCGCTGGGGCGCACCCGCTCGGGGGGCCGCACCGCCTGGTCGGTGAGCATCGCCGCGGCCTCCGGGAACAGGCCGTGCCCGTCCATCCAGCCGTGCAGCAGTTCCTCCACGCCGGGGATGGGCGTGATGCGGGCGCGCGCCTCCTGCGCGGCGCGCAGGTCCTCCAGATCGCCGGTCCGGGCGGCCCTGGCCTCGGCGATCTGGGCGTCCAGCTCCTCCAGCCGGGCATACATGGGGCCCAGCTTCTGCTCGTGCAGCCGGGAGAAGTTCTCGACCTCGACGCGGAAGGTCTCCACCGCGATCTCGAACTCGATCAGCGCTTGTTCGGCGGCCCGCACGGCCCGCTCCAGCCGTTCCTCCGGCCGGGGCGCCTGGGACTGCTCAGCTTCCGGGGTCGTCACCGGGCCAGCCTAGGCCACACCCCGAACGCCCGCGGGATCCGCGCACCGATCCCCCACGCACACCTCCGGCATCACTCCGTAACTCTGCGCCCCCACATGCCCACTTACCGCACATGCACCCCGAAGAGCCCGCCCCGTCCCGCTCATCCCCGACCGCCGCCCGTCCGGCCGCCGCCGTCACACCCCGCTCTCCGCCGCGATCCGCCCCGACCGCACCGCCGCCACCAGGGCCGCGTGGTCGGCCTCGGTGCGGTCGGCGTAGGCGACCGCGAACTCGGCCACCGCCTCGTCCAGTTCCTCACCCTTGCCGCAGTAGCCGGCGATCAGGCGCGGGTCGGCGCTGTGGGAGTGGGCACGGGCCAGCAGGGCGCCGGTCATGCGGCCGTAGTCGTCGAACTGGTCGGCGGCGAGCGCGGCCGGGTCGACGCTGCCCTTGCGGTTGCGGAACTGACGCACCTGGAAGGGGCGGCCGTCCACCGTCGTCCAGCCCAGCAGAATGTCGCTGACCACCTGCATCCGCTTCTGGCCGAGCACCACCCGGCGGCCCTCGTGGTCGACGGGCGGCGTCTCGAAGCCGGCCGTGGCCAGATGCGGGACCAGCGCCGAGGGGCGGGCCTCCTTCACCTGGAGGACCAGCGGCTCACCGCGGTGGTCCAGCAGCAGGACGACATAGGAGCGGGTGCCCACGCTGCCCGTGCCGACCACCCGGAACGCCACGTCGTGCACCGCGTGCCGGGCCAGCAGCGGCAGCCGGTCCTCGGAGAGAGTCGTCACATACGTCTCCAGGGACGCCGCCACCGCCGCCGCCTCGGCGTCCGGTATGCGCCGCAGCACCGGCGGCGCGTCCACGAACCGGCGCCCGCCCTCGTCGACGGTCTCGGTGGACCGCGCCGCGAACCGGCCGCTGGTGTTGGCGCGGGCCTTCTCCGAGACCCGCTCCAGCGTGCCCAGCAGATCGTGGGCGTCGGTGTGCGAGACCAGTTCCTCGTCCGCGATGGCGTTCCAGGCGTCCAGGACCGGCAGCTTGGCCAGCAGCCGCATGGTGCGCCGGTAGGCGCCCGCCGTGTCGTGTGCCGCCGCACGACAGGTGTCCTCGTCGGCGCCCGCCTCCCGACCGGCCAGCACCAGCGAGGTCGCGAGCCGCTTCAGGTCCCACTCCCAGGGTCCGTGCACCGTCTCGTCGAAGTCGTTCAGGTCGATCACGAGGCCCCCGCGGGCGTCGCCGTACAGGCCGAAATTGGCCGCGTGCGCGTCGCCGCAGAGCTGGGTGGCGATCCTGGTCATGGGCGTGCGCGCCAGGTCGTAGGCCATGAGGCCCGCCGCACCGCGCAGGAAGGCGAAGGGCGTGGCCACCATCCTGCCCACCCGTATCGGTACGAGGCCGGGGATGCGGTCCCGGTTGGACTCCTCGACCGCACTCACCGTGTCCGGGCGGCCCTCGTCCAGGTCCAGGGCGCTGTGCGCGCGGCGCGGGACGCTCGCCCGCAGCGCCTTGCCCTCGGCCTTCGGCGACCCCTGCGACGGCCATCCGGCGAAGCCGCGCACCCGGGGAAGCCTGCGCCCCGGCCCGGCCGCCGTACCCGCCGCTTCCACCCCTGCCTCGGTCATCACGACCGCCTCCCCCGAGCACGCACGAACATCAACTCGTGCCGACCGTACCGCCGGTGACCGCGACGCGTCAGACCCTGTGGACAACCGCCCGGCTGTGGACAACCGCACCGGCTGGGACAAGCGCCCGGCTGTGGATAACGCACCCCCACGGCTGCTGAGAGACTCGTCACACCGCAAAGCCCCGCGCGGGACCTCCGTAAAGCACCACGCGGGACCCGGCAGAAGACGCGTCCACGCATGACAGAGGGCCCATCGTGATCACGATGGGCCCTCTGTCACTGTGGGGCACCGACGGAACTCGCTGGTCAGCGGCTATACGCCCCTGCGAGAAGATCGTTTCCCGCGCTGTGTCGTCAGTTTTCCCGCGGCCCAGGCCAGAGGCTGGGGCAGGAATTCAGGGGTGACGTCGAATCCACGACGGGTCGAGGATGTCGAGCCACACGTCGAGCTGCTTGGTCTCGTTAACGAACTTCTTGGTGTCCGGGCAGACGCGCCTGTATCGATCGACAAGGTCGTGAGCCACCTCCGCGACGATGTCGGCGAACGGCCCATGGACTTCTCTGCTCCAGTCCGCGGCGTGCCGGTCGGAGCGGTGCAACTGGTCCAGGGGAAGTTTGCGGCAAGCCGCCCAGGCCACCAGCTCGGGGGCGTACTGGAGGAGTCGTCGGTGTCCCACGGGTGAGGAACCGCACACTCCTTTCACCACCCAGGCCTTCCTGGGTGCTGGCCTTATGCGTCAGCGTGGGCCAGGGTGACGCATCCGTGCACGCAAGGGCCCGGATGACGTCCTCCATGCTGTATCCGCAGGGATGCGGGCCGGAGACCACGCCGCGGCGGTAGTCGAAGAAGCCGCCTTCTTCCCGGAACTCCTCCGCGATGCGCTTGAGGTGGGGACAGTGGGAAAGCCAGTCCTGCGGATGTACGGCGTGGGTGTACTGGCCGGCTTCCTCGCTCAAGCGCCGGATCCGTACGCGATCCGCTCCCATGACGATCTCCACGCGTACGTCGGCGTGGTCAAGGTCCGGTTCCGGCCGCTCGCGGGCGACATGCGAGAGGACGACCAGCCTCTGGAATCCCTCGATGCACTCGACACCGGACAGCTCGACGCCTCCGTCCGCGCATGGCAGGACCGCCTCGGCTCCGAGCACCAGCGGAGCCCCCGCAGCGCCGAAGTCCCAAGGCCGGACACGCAGCATCTCAGCCAGACGGTGGTTCTCGACGCTGTCCGCAAGGTAGCCGCGTGTGCCTGCGAGGCGGATCGCGGCGTCGGGACCGTCGGCCAGCCCGGCCAGCTCCCGCGCGGACGCCACCACCACCCATCGGTCCGCGAACCGAGCCCACCCTCGGGGGTGCAGCACCAGGCTGGGCCTGCCGGTGAAGGGATTCGGCGTGCCGCCCGCTCCCGGGTACCACGCGTCGTACGAGTGACTGTGTGCGTTCATGCCCTGCCCAACGCCTGCGGGACCGCATGGTGCCTGAAGAAGCAGGGTGGACCGCTCCTGCGGAGCAACAGGGCCCAGCCGGGTGTGGTGCGGCGTGTTACCGCGGTCACCTGCCTTGAGGCGTCCTGGGGCCAGACCGGGTGGGGCGCCGCAGGGGGGTGGGACGCACGGTGTCGTCGTCCGGTTCTTCGAAGGGCGTCTTCGTCATCTTTGTGGCCGCCGTGGAAGCAGCGGATGCTGTGAGCGCGGTGCCGGGTTGTGCGTGCCCAGCCGGGGTGGTGTCGTGGACCAGGCGCAGTTCGGGGCGCCGTGCGGTCGAGGTCCTGCCTTCACCAGGGACGCTAATGGGGACGAGGCCGAAGACGTAGTCGTTCAGGTCGTCGGGGTGGATGCCCATCTGGGCCGCAACATCGGCAGCGGTCATCCTCTTGGTACGCAGGGCGTCGAAAACCTTGGCCAGGAGCTGGCTGCTCTCCCGGGCCAGAAGGGAGCCGGGTTCGCCGCTGCGGTATCCCATCTGGGCGAGTCTCTTGACGGTCTGGGTATGACGCCATTCGGACAGCAGACCGAGGGCGCGGAGCCGGTAGGCCAGGGCCATGGCGGAGACGCCCCAGCGGCGCTTGGCGCTGAGAATCCGCTCCGCTGAAGGGTCATTGAGGCGTTGGGCGATGATGCCGGCCCGTGGCATGAGGAAGGCGGAGGCGAAGGCGTTGGCCTCCGGCTCGCCCTCGCGACCGCCGGGAATGCGGTGCTCAGAGTGCAGGACCAGGTGGCCGAGCTCGTGGGCGGCGTCGAACCGGCCGCGTTCACCGGTCTTTCGGGTGTTGAGGAAGACGTACGGGGTGCCTGCGTGGGTGGTGGAGAAGGCGTCCGCGTCCAGGCAGTCCGGTGCCAGTGAGAACACCCGTACGCCGTTGGCCTCCAGCAGGTGGACCAGGTTGGGTACGGGCGCCTCACCGAGTCCCCAGGCCGCCCGCACCTGCTCGGCGGCCTGCTCCGGCGTCAGGTGCGGATAGGTGGGCACGTTGGGAGCGGGAAGACGGAAGCGCTCTTCCAGCCAGGCATTGAGGGTGGAGGCCACGGCGCCGGAGCTGAGGGTGGCATCGCGTTCCAGGGCGCTCATCTTGGTCGGCGCCCGGAAACTGACCGCGTCCAGTTGCATCTCCGGGGCGGGCGGGGCCTGGAAGAACGGCACAGGGAAGCGCAGGATCCAGGCAAGCGAGGCGAGGGTCTCCGCCGACGGCACCTTGCGGTGCTTCTCGAAGGCGTTGATGCTCTGCGGCGACAGGCCCGAGGCCGCCGCCAGAGCGGCCTGGCTCATACGTCGGCGCTTGCGCGCGAGGACCAGCCGCTCTGGCGTGAACACGTTGCCTCAACTCCCATGCCTTGCTCTGACCAGCTAATTCTCCCCCAGGAATTCCACGACGACCTCCGGGCCCTGGTCGTCCCCGGGCTCGTCCAGCGAGATGTCGAAGCCGGGGTCGTCCATCGGCGGGAGGCTGATGGGTATGCGGTGCAGCCACTCGTCGACGAACTTGCCGTTCATCTTCACCGGCAGCGATAACTCCGCCTTGATGAGCCCCTCCTCCCGCTTGTAGAGGAGGCACCAGGTGGGGAGCTCGTCCAGCTCCACGCCGTACTCCACCTCGTCGCGGGAGAGGAAAGCCAGCTGGCCGTTCTTCTCCACCATCCGCGCCATGGCGGGTCCCTTGGGGTTCTTCGAGCGCACCCGCTTGTCCAGGTCGGCAACCCCGCCCTCCGCGCTGATAGCGGTGATCGCGTGGGTCCGGTCGGGGTGGATGACCCGCAGGATGCTGTCCCGCGAAGTGCGTCCCCACCTCTCTTCGGGTACCAGCAGCTCCGCCAGATAGCGGTTGGCCCGGCTCCAGAACAGGAAACCCCGCGTGGCCGGAGCGTCGAAGTCCGTGCACCCGCGCACATCCTCCAGCGCCATGCTCAGTACCACGGTGAACAGGTCGGCGGACACATCGAGTTCGGCGAGTTGCTGAGCGTACTGCTGGCGGTCGGGCTGGGCCAAGGTCGGGTCCTCCAGACAACGTTGATTTCAGAAATCGTACCTCAATCGAGGTGGCGTTTCTGAAACTAGGCACATCATCGCATGTCAGTTCGACTTTGTCATTCTGACCCAACTGGCCTGCCGGGCTTCAGGTTTGCCTACGCCGGGCTGTCGCGGTCATCCGCCGGTACCGCTGGTGCGCATCCTCTGGACAGCGTCAGTGGCTCCACGGACGAAGCGGGCAGGCATCCGGATCCGCCCGCCGTGGGACGGCCCGCTGTCGACGATCGCGCGCGACCAGCCGGGCCTGGAACCGGGACAGCAAACGAGCGGTCGAACCGGCTGTCGTCGAGGTCCAGGCCCAACAAGTGCTTCCAGGTCAGTGCAGCGGCGCTTCGCCGGGACAGCTGTGTCCCTCGGCGCGGATGTCGTGGCTGCTGCCTGCGAGCTTCCATTGCGATGCCAAAGTGAGCACGTGGCCCGGCTTTGACAGCGTTTCTCCCTTACGTTCGCCCACCGCGATTCGGGGCTTGCGGAGAAGGCCCAGGGCCCCGGCCGTGAGCGTCCAAACGAGAATGGGAAATGCCGCCACCCGCTCCATGCCTCCCATGCCGAGTCCGAGGTAATTGCCGAACAGAAACAGGCACATGGCGGTGATCGCGAGAGCTCCGAGCAAGGCGGTCGCCCACCGCAGTCCGGCCGCGACCTCACCCGACATACCGGCGCCCGCCAGCAGAAGGCCCAGGTTGCCGGTTCCCATGATGAGCAGAGCACCCAGGACATGTGAGTTCTCGTTGACGTCGGCGGGCGCGAGACCTGCCAGGACGAAGCCGATGCCGGCGCCCGCGAGAAGGAACCGGGCCAGCTTCGCGGTCCAGCGACCGCGCCACAGGGAACGGCCAAGGACCACGCCGACGGCAAGCAGCGCTCCCAGAGCGATGAACGAAAGGTTCATCGCATCGTGTGCGGGCGAGCAGACGTACCGCGGTTCGGGTTGCGACTGCGTGGTGCAGTAGACGTTGCCGAGGTCACTGATGTTGTTCCGGGCCCAGCTGTACGGTCTCGGCCAGACGGCCTCGACGACGGCGTGCGTCGAGAAAAACTGAAGGGCACCTGCGAGCCATGCGAGCCAGCCGATCCTGTCCTTCAAGGGTCCATCCTCTTCGGATCGTTTTTCTGCGTACGGAGCCCCGGCCCAACCGCCGCGGGGGATTCGGTTCATGGCTGGGCCGGGGCCGTTCAACTCGCCCCTGGGTTTTCTGCCGTCACACCTCAGGGGCGAGAGTCCTCGTGTGTCCCAGCGGGCGCCTGCAGCCGGTGCCTTCGGCGACGACCTGTCGATTCAGCCGCCAGCACGCTGACAGCGACGATGAGGGACACCGCGGGCCCCATGACCACAGCCGCGAATCCGTTCGCCGGGATACCCGGGATGCTTCCGCCGAAGTATCCGATGCCCACAGCGCATGAGACGAAGATCGCTTCGGCCGCACACATCGCGCAGGCGTAGCGCCACGCGACTAAGCGGGTGAGCCCCGCTGTCAGGCCGCCGAACAGCCGTCCTCCAGGGAGAAACCGGACGGCGATCAGTGCCGCGACGCCATGGCGTCGCACATGATGCGCAGCCCGCCTGACCCTGGTGTGCTTGGGCCAGCGTCGGTATCGGGAGAGCCCGTTCAGCAGCCGTGGACTTCCGCAACGGCCGACGACGTACACGAGCAGGTCGCCGACTACTGCAGCGGTGAGCGGAATCGCCATGACCAGTACGGGGCTCAGGCGACCCGTGGCGGCGAGGGCGCCGGCCGCGGCCAGTGCTGCGGAGTTGGGGATCAACGGTACGAGGGTGATGACCGCCAGGAGCGGGTAGATCCACAGCAAGTCGCCCATGCGGTCACGTCGTTGCGCGGCGTGCCGTGCTCGACAGGAACACCGCCCCGAGCATCACGGCCGCGGCGACGATCAGGAACGTCGGTGACATGCCCGCCGGGGTGCCGTCGTCGGCCCGGATCGCGCCCATGAAGTCGACCGGCGCGATTCCGTTGACCGTGCCGTACCACAGGGGCAGATAGGCGAATTGGAAGAGACGGTGGGTCCGGCTGAGTGTGCCGAGGACGAGCGCGAAAGAGGGGATGAAGAGCGCCCCGCAGAACCAGTGGACCAGGCCCTGGGTGTCCGATCCGGTGAACATGCGCGCCGCCGGACCGATGCCGGCGACGGCCGTGAGCAGGAAGCCCGCTCCCCATTCCGCAGCCACCCGGCTACGTGCGGAGGGATAGGCGCCGAGGATGGCCTCGACTCCGGATTCGTGACGCTGGGTGCCCAGCCGGGACCAGATGAGGACCGGCCAGATCCAGGCCAGCGGGAGCAGGAACCGGCTGACGCCGGTGGCGGGGGTGACCATTTGGGCGACGAGCGCGAGGAGGAGAACACCCGCCCACCACCACAACGGGATGCCCTGGATGAGGATGCGGACTTCTCCGAAGAGCAGACGCAGGGCGGGATTCCCGTATTTCACGGAAACTTGCGGCATGTTCGTGAACCCGGCAGAGCGTTCCTCCGTATGGTCGTCCCGCATGACGACGGCGGGCATCCCGGATCCTTCCGGCGCGGTACCGGTGTCCGCACCCAGGCGCGCAAGGGCGCCACCCCTCGCCGGGTCAAAGCGGGGAAACCACAGGGCGGGCAACAGGACGACCGCCACGGCGATCATGATCAACACGTACCTGCTGAGCAGAAACGCTGGGCTCGGGTCGAAGCCGTGCCACTCGAAGGTCTTCAGGGGCTTGTCGATCAGAGTCAGGCCCAGGCTGAACTCGCCGACTTTGTCGAGGTCGATGCCCTGCGCCTTCATGCTCGTGCTCAGCGATTGGACAACGCTGTGAACTCCGATGCCGCCGAGCGGGGCGCCGGGGGACTGGCCGCCGATCGCGATGAACGCCCAGATGAAGAACCACAGAACGTTGCCAAACCCTGCCCTCAGCAGCGGGATCGTCTCGAAGAGGAGAGCCGCAGCCGCAGTGAACGCCATGAGCGGCAAGGCGATCACCACGAAGGGACTCAGCAGTTCCACTGGGTTGATCGTCATGGATTCCCCGCGCGCCAATTGCATGACCACAGCGGTCACCACGAGAACGCCCAGCATGGAGGCCAGCACCAGTACGCTGCTCAGGAACTTGGCGAGCAGGTAGGCCCACGTCCGCAGAGGCGTCGCCGCCAGGAGCCTGCCCACACCGGTGCTCTCGTCGCGCGAGATCGCATTGCGTACGACGTAGAAGCCGCCGAGCGAGAGCCATACTGTCCCAGCCAGCGCGACGACCATGCCGATGTACGCGCTGTTGTAGGTGCCCCGGTAGGCACCGACCTGCATGACCACCCAACCGGATTCCTTGGCGGGTGTGGCGAGATAGCCCAGTCCGACCGCGGCGATCAGGATGACGGCATACGCCGGCCGTCGCACCCGGTCCCAGAAGTCGCCGATGGCGAGCCTGATGAGTGTCTCCAGCATCACTGCCATCCCGTGGGCTCGGCGGGAGTGGCCAGTGGCGCGGTCGGTTGCACAACGGCTTGGTTCACGATGGCCAGGTACGCGTCCTCAAGATCGGGCTCGACCTGCTCGGCGGTCGCGTACGGCGGCACGTGCGTCAGGAGCCGTACGCGGACTCCGCTCGAGGTGCGGATCATCCGGCTGACGATCTGCCGCTTCTGGATGACGGGAACGTCCGCGGGGTCGACGAGGACCTCCCACACCCGTCCCTCTATCGCTGACAGGAGTTCCTCGGGCGATCCTCGACGCTGGAGTCGCCCGTTCGCGACCACGGCGATGTCGGAGGCCACGGACTCGACGTCGGAGACGATGTGTGTGGAGAGCATGACGACCCGGTCCGCAGCGAGATCGCTCAACAGGTTCCGGAAACGGACCCGCTCCTCGGGGTCGAGGCCGGCGGTGGGCTCGTCCACGACGATGACCTTCGGGTCGGCGAGGAGCGCCTGGGCGATGCCCACCCGGCGCATCATGCCGCCGGAGTACTTGCCGAGGGGGCGCTTGACCGCCTCGGTGAGGTTGACCAGTTCCAGCAGTTCGTCGATGCGGGAGCGGGCCGAGCGGGCCGACAGTCCCTTGGCGGCCGCAAGGTAGGAGAGGAACTCCCGCGAGGTGAGGTTGGGATACACCCCGAAGTCCTGCGGTAGATAGCCGAGGGTGCGGCGCAGCACGTCCGGCTTGGCCACCACATCGGTGCCGTTGAACAGGACCTGGCCGCTGGTCGGCCGGGTCACGGTCGAGGCGATCCGCATGAGGGATGACTTGCCGGCTCCGTTCGGGCCGAGCAGGCCGAGCATTCCGGTCTCCAGCCGCATGGTCATCCCGTCCACGGCTCGTTTACCGCCCCGGTAGACCTTGGTGATGTCGACGAGTTCCAGCATGGTGCGACCCCCTACGCCCCGAAGTTCCTGACACCGGTCAGCGGCGCCGAGGCCGCCGCCTGTGTGCCCTTCAGCTTCGTGGCACTGCCGTTGCGCAGAACCTTCACGGACTTCGGCACCTCGACTCGGAAGCGCACATCGCAGTTGGCAAACCGCTTACAGCCTGCCTGCAGATCCAGGATGCCGTCCGTGAGCTTCCAACTGGAGTGCGGCTTGGCTCCGGGCTGAACGTCGAACCACCGAGTGACCTCCACGTCCTCTCGGTCGCTCGCGACGAGATCCGTGGGAATGCCGTGGGACCGGACGTTGAGCGTCTTCCCGCCGAAGGAGAAGGTCTTCTTTTCAGGTGCCGCATCGCCGGCGTCGGCGCAGCCCGTGAGAACGGCCAATGAGGTCAGGACAACAGCTGCCAGGACGCTCCTTGACAAACTACGAGAGAACACGCGTACCTCCGGATAGCTCAGTAGACCCCCTCAGCATGGTTTTTCTGAGCCCGTCGGACATCTGCCGTTCGGCAGATATCCGGTGACGCAGTCAGCGGGCAGCGGCGTTCCCGGCCGCCGGCGAAGGCAGCGGCAGCGTCCCCGTGACCTGCCAGCCGTCGGCCGACGGGCCGGCTGTGACCGTCCCGCCGAGAATCTTGAACCGTTCGTCCATCCCAACAAGGCCCGTGCCACCGCCCTCGCGGTGCGGGTGCAGCGACTTGCCGCTCCCCCCGTCGTTCGTGACGGACACACGCAGCACGGCATCTCCTGCCTGCTCGACGGCCACCCTGACCAGCCGGGCCGAGGCGGCATGGCGCCGGACGTTGGTCAGGGATTCCAGCACCAGGCTGTATGCGGTCTCCTCGACCTCTCGGGGGAGCATCCCGACCAGTTCTTCGGCAAGGTCCAGTTCAGTGGTGATCGAGCTCGACTCGGCGAACCTGCGCACCAGGTCGGGCAGGTCCGCCAGCCCGTACACCCGGGTCGACGGCTGAGCGGGCTCCTGTCCCGGCGTGCCATGGTGCTCGTCCTCCGCCTCGCGCAAGGTCTGCAGAGTGCGGTCCATCGAGTCGAGGGCGCGTAGACCCGCCTGCTCCACCCGGCTGAGCAGCGCCTGGTGCTGTTCAGGGTCGTAGGCCGACGCCTGGGCGGCCTGCACCTCCAGCACCATGCCCGTCACCTCGTGGGCGACGAAGTCGTGCAGGACTCTGGCCATGTGGAGCCGTTGTTCCCGGCGGGCCTGCAACACCGCCCGTTGCCGGCGGTGGTCCGTGGCCCGCAGGTAACCGCCGATGCCGGCGGCGCAGGCCACCGGCATCAGCGTGATGAACACCATGATCACCACCCCGCTCGTTCCGGACTCCGGGGTGCGCAGAGTGAAGCGCAGGGGCAGAGCGGTCGTCGTGAGAACAGCCACGAGCGCGACGGGGATCAGGCGACGAGGTCGTGCCCGCCGGATCAGGCGCCCTGTCAGCACCAGCAGCCCCACGAACTCGAAGGGCATCCACAGGAGGACGAGGCCAGGCTTGCCGACGTACGCGACGTCCGTGAGGAGGGACACCGCGAGGGCCGTGTACGCGGCGGTGTTCTCGGTGATCCTTCCCCACGGCCATCGAAGCAGCGGAACCGACAGGGCCACGAACGCCGAGAAGGCGAGAAGCAGAGCAATGGGCGGGCCGGGCAGGGCGGGCAGCCCCAGACAGAAGACCGCCGCCCAGATGCCTAAGCTCCGCCAACGTCCCAACGCCCTACCGCTCTTCGTCATAGTCCTCAGCCTATGCAGAGACCCGCACCGACTCGGCCGCCGGTGTTTTGCGCCGGGACCAGCGGCGCACCGCCGGCCGCTCCACGCAGACGTTCAGCACCCACGCCAGCGCCAGGGAGACCGCGAAGGTGCCGACCAGAAACGTGAGGCCGCCCGCAGGTCCCCAGGACTTTCCCTTCGGCTCCCCTCCGTCCATGGTGTAGCCGAGCATCAAATGGCCGTACTTCAATATCGGTTGGTGGAGCAGGTAGAACGCGAAGGTGAGTTCGCCGAGTCGGATCATGACCTTGCTGGTCAGGTACGTGCGGCGGCCCGCCACATCGGCCACCGCCAGCGAGGCGGTCAGCAGGGCGACGGGAACAGCCATCAGGGCGGCGTAGCGGAAGAGGTAAGGCAGTTGCTGCGAAATCGCGTATGACGCCACCAGAAGCATCACGGCCGGAAGCGGGCGCAGACCGATCCACCGGCCCATGATGACGATGCGAGCCATCAGCATGCCAAGCACGCACTCCAGCATCCGCGTGAGCGGGAAGAAATACACAAACCAGTACCTGCTCTCCGACGTGTGCCACAGCGGCTTCGGGGGAGTGTCGGGCAGAGCGAGGGCGATCACGGGAATCAGCACGATGATCGCCACCACGGCACCGGCCGCATACCACAGCCGCCCCGGTCTGATCCGGCGGATCAGGGGCAGCAGCAGCGGGAACAGAGCGTAGAACGCGATGTCCGCGGACAGCGACCACGTCGGGGTGTTGGCGATGTCGATGTATTCGGGTGAGGGGAACCAGGCCTGGATCAGGACCAGTTGAGTGAACAGAGGGAACAGGGCCGGAAGTTGGATGAAGCAGACAACCAGGACGAGGGTGAATCCCAGAGCGGTGATGTGATTGGGGAACACCCTGACGATGCGCCGGCGCCAGAAGGTGCGTGCTGTGTCCCGCTCTCTCCAGGACCACGTGAGCACGAAGCCGGAGAGGACGAAGAAATACGAAACGGCTGTCTGGCCCGACGTTCCGACGCCTTCCAGGTAGTTCAGGCTCCAGTCGTAGGACTTGAAGACGATTTCGAAGGAACCGTGCACGATGAAGACCAGGGCCATGAAGATGACGCGCAGGCTGGTCAGGGTGTGAAGTTGCGGACGTCTCTCATGAGGAGTCGCGGTTATGTCTCCGACGGTCATGTCGCCTCTTTTGGAAGTAACGATGCGTGGCTAGCACTTTGTGGCGTATCCCATCTCCCACGCCCGCACGGCGATTCCGACCCTGTTTCGCACGCCGAGTTTCCGCTGAATGCTGGCGACATGCGTCTTGACCGTGCCCGGTGAAATGAACATCTCCGTCGCGATGTCGGCGTTGGTCAGTCCCTCGGCGACCTTCCCGGCGATTTCGATCTCCCTCTTTGTGAGGGGCTCGACGGGGGCCTCACGCCCGGCTGCCGCACCAGAGCCTCGGCCGGGGCCGGTGACGTGCCTGAGCAGCCGTACTGTGACGGAAGGGCTGATCAGGCTGTCACCGGCGACCGCGGCACGCACGGCTTCCACCAGCAGCGTCGGTCCGGAGCGCTTGAGCAGAAAGCCCGAGGCGCCGTAGCGCAATGCCGGATACACGTACTCGTCCAGGTCGAAGGTCGTCACGATGACGACCCTGCCCCGGAAGTCGGCCGTGGGGGCGAGCAGGTTTCGTGTGACCTCGAGTCCGTCCATGCGCGGCATACGGACATCCAGGAGAGCGACGTCGGGCCGCAGCCGCTTGGCCGTCTCCAGGGCATCCATGCCGTTGGCGGCCTCGCCGATCACCTCTATGTCCGGCTGACTCTCGAGTATGCGCCGCATACCGCGGCGGACCATCTCCTGATCGTCAGCGATGAGCACACGAATCGTCACGGTCGGCCATTCTTGCAGGCGAAGGACAGTGGGAATCCGCGGATTAGCGGGTGGACCGGCTAGTTCTCGGCCATCCTTTCGGCCAGTCGCCGAGGCCTCATGTCGGTCCAGTGCTCATTGACGTATGCGAGCGCCGACTGGCGGTCCGTCGCTTCCAGGACAACCAGCCAGCCGGCGGGGACGTCGGCGAAGGACGGCCACAGGGAGTGCTGGCCCTCGTCGTTGGCCAGGACCAGGAACGTGCCATCCGGGTCGTCGAACGGGTTGGTGCTCATGGTGTCTCCTCCTTGGATCGGGCGGGAACTAGGGCTCAGGCGGCGGGAACGCGCACCCGCCGGGCCGGCGCGGATCCGCGTGTCTCATGGGTGCGGCTGTCGAGCAGGGCCACGCCGAGCGGGGTGAGGGTGTGCAGCGCGGTGTTCCGGCTTCTCGTCGTCATGATCAGGCCGGCCCGGCGCAGTATGGAGGCGTGCTTGCTGGCCCCGGCGAGCGAGAGGTTGAGCCGTTTCGCCAGCTCGCTGGTGGTGCAGCTTTCGGTCAGCACTTGAAGCGCCGCGGCCCGGGTGTGCCCCACGAGCGCGCCGAGTGCCTCGACGTCTCCGGCGCATTGCCTGCTGAACTCCGCTTTGGCCGGATTGTTGACCGGGAAGAGCACCGTCGGCCTTCCGTTCGGTCCCGTCGCCTCCACGAACAGACACGTCTGCTCGGGCAGGAAGAACGAAGGACTGAGCACCAGCCCGCGGCCGGCGAGGTAGACGTCCCGGTCCGGGCCGCGATGGAGTTCCAGGACCGGGGCGTGCCAGCGGAGTCTCGGGTGCAGACTGCCGAGCAGCCGTTCCGCGCCGGAGGCGATCATGATGCGTCCGCTCGTGTCCCGGACGGCCTCCAGAATGGTGCGCACCTTCGCCCAGTAGGGTCGCACCGCCGCATGGCTGAAGTCGGCCAGGGCGGACATCACGGCGGCCTGAGCGGGGTTGACCGGGCGTGGGCTTATGTCCTTGGGACGCTCGCTGCGGTGGACGAGGTTGACCAGGTCGTCGACCGACTCGTATCTGCGCGCCAGGGTCTCGAAAACCGCGGAGCGAGGCCCGAGTTCGACGCGCAGCTGCCGGCGCCAGCCGTGGAACATGACGTTGTTGCTGTCGGCGAACAACCGGAGGGCGAGCGCGCTCTCGGTCAGCAGTCCGAGGCCCGCCGACATGCGCAGCCGGGCGAGGTCCTCGGCGGTGAAGTGGATCCTCAGCATGTGTCACTCCCCGCGGAGGGGCAGCGCGCGCCCTCCCTTGAGTGTCTCGGCGTACGAGAAGACGTGACCGGCGCCGACCTCGACCGGCCGCAGCCCGGCGAAGTCCTCGTCCAGGGCGTCGAAGAACTCCAGTTCGGCTGTGCCGGTCCAGATGTCCCCGAACTCGACGTCGGTCACCTCGGAGGCGGCCAGCGGAGCGGGCTGCTCGACCGGTGCTGTCCAGGCGGGGGCGACGAGACTGTGGGCGAGCGGGACCGCGTGCAGCGCGGGCGGTTCCTGGGCGGGCCCGGTCAGGGTCACGGCGGCCTCGGCGACGCGCCGACCGTGCACCGAGAGGTTCCCGGCGAAAAGGGAGCCCTCGGCCCGGCGCGAGCCAGCCCGGCCCACCAGCCCGTGCCGGGTCTGATGGATGGCGCCGTACTGCTTGGGCATGCCCTGCACCCAGCCGCGCACGAGGGGCACGGCCTGGTCGACCCAGGCGTACGGGCAACGTGCCATGACGGCCCCTTCGTGGTCACAGCCGAGCAGGATCAGGAACTCGGAGAACTGGCTGCGGGACGGGTCGGACAGTTCTTCGCCCGAGTCGGAACACCACTGCCAGACGGCGAAGACGGCCGCGGCGGCGCCGGGGTCGGCACCCGGAGTGAGCCCCGGCGGCAGGAAACGCGCGGCGGCATCAGGATCGACGCGGTAGTCGACCATGATGACGTCGCCCGAGAAGTGCCAGGGCGGAGGCGTGAGCATGGCGGAGCTGCCCGAGGGCGACAGGGGAAGGCTGTAGCCGCGGGGGCCCATGTCGTGGGGTTGGGGAGCGATGGCCTGGTGTGGGGCAGGAGACATCAACAGTTCCCGTTTCCGTGTCGGTTGTGTGCGGGAGGGATGGGGCGGGTACGGACGAGCGGGTACGACGGTGGCCGGGGCCGGTACCCGATCAAGCAGCCCACGCTCCAGCGAGGCGGTGCGCCGCCTCGGTCAGCA
The DNA here is from genome assembly GCF_042873595.1 of Streptomyces sp. NPDC004629. NCBI lineage: Bacteria > Bacillati > Actinomycetota > Actinomycetes > Kitasatosporales > Streptomycetaceae > Streptomyces > Streptomyces sp. NPDC004629. The sequence goes on from NZ_JBIALO010000003.1 coordinate 25,587, forward strand.
CTGCGGGCGGGTTGAAGCTGTAGGCCAGCCGCAACCGGGGCCTGTCGCCGGCGCCGAACCGGGACCCGGGTGCGAGCCGTACCCCGGCCGCCTCGGCGGCCGCGGTGTATGTCTCCTCCCGGGCGGCGTCCGTGCCGCCCGGCCCCAGCCACAGGAAGAAGCCTCCGCCGGGCACCCGGCAGGCCATCCGCTCGCCCAGGAGGGCACGCAGGGGCTCCGCCAGGGCGTCCCTGCGTTTGCCCAACTCGGCCCGAATCCGGGTCAGATGCCGGTCGTAGTCCCCGTCGCGCAGTACGGTCGCGACCGCCAGGGACGTGGTGTGGTTTAGCGAGCCGCCGCTGACGAGCATGCCGTGCTCGCCGAGCCACGCCACCAGTGCGGGCTCACCGAGCAGCCAGCCGAGCCGCAGTCCGGGGGCCAGCGTCTTGGCGAACGTGCCGAGCCGCAGCACGCCCCGGTAGCCGGCCAGCGCCGCGAACGACGGAGGGACGGACTGCCCTCCGTCCAAGGTGAGTTCGGCGTAGGCGTCGTCCTCGATCACCACCGCCTCGTGCTCCCGGGTGACATCGAGCAGCTCTCTTCTTCGGGTGAGAGGGACGACGATGCCGGTGGGGTTGTGGAAGGCGGGGTTGACGTAGACGAAGGCGACCCGTCGCCCCACCGCGTGCTCGGCGCGCAGTGCCTCGCGCAGCGCCGCCGGATCCATGCCGAGCTCGTCCATGGCCACCGCGCGCACGCGCAGCCCGCAGTCGGTAAAGATCCGCCGCCCCAGGTCGTAGGAGTACTGGTCGGTGATGACCATGTCTCCCGGGCGCCCCAGCAGGCCGGACAGGAGGTGCAGGGCCTGGGACGTGCCGGCTGTCAGTAACACCTGGTCGGGTCCGCAGGGGTGCCCGTCGGCGAGCGCGGCCCGCTCTGCCAGGGCCTCGCGCAACGGGAGGGCACCCGCGTTGTGACCGTAGGCGAGCGCGGCCGGGCCGTACTCGTCCAGCGCGCGGTGGTAGGCAGCACGCAGCAGACCAACCGGCAGCAGTGCGGGGTCGGGGTAGCCGGGGCCGAGGTCGATCAGGCCGGGCGGCGGGACGTCCTGGACGATCCCCGGCCGCCAGTGCCGTATCGCACTGGCATGCTCTGCCACCGTCTGCCCGGCGGGTGCCACGGTGGGGGGTGTCATCGACGCGACTCCAGCGCGATGCGCAACATGCGGACCGCACGCTCCAGGGGCTGCGCGGGCCGGGCCAGCGCGATGCGGAAACTGTCGTCGCCCTCCCGCGGGTTCGCCCAGTGAAACTTGCGGCAGGGCAGGACATAGACATTCTGGTCGCGCAGTTCGGTCCAGACCTCCGATGCCGAGCCCTTGTCCAGGCGGACGCGCTCCACACTCACCCGGATGTCGTCGCCGAGGCAGGTGATCCCCTCGACGCCGGCCAGTCCGTCGCGCACGATGCGCCGGTTTCCGGCAATGAACTCGTGGAGGTCGGCGAAGCCGCCGGACGCGGCGTCTGTGGCGAATTCGCGGATCAGGGTGAGGATCAACGGGGAGACACCGAGCAGGATGTCGGAGTAGATCAGGTCGACCGGCAGTCCGAGGTTGTCCGAGTAGACGAGGAAACCGGACTTGAGATCGAGGGTCGGCCACAGCTTGCCGGTGTCCTCGATCACGACCCAGCGGCAGCCGCTGGCAGCCAGGATCTCGTAGTGGTCGTACTGGGCGCGCAGATCGAAGCCGCGGAAGGAAGTGTCCAGGCACAGGACCACGTCGTGCTCGGCGCACTGCTGGGCGAGCCGGGTCAGGCGTTCCCCGGAGAGCACGAGGCCGGTGGGGTTGTTCGGGGTGGTGACGAAGACCGCGCCGACCGACTCGAGGAACTCGGGGGCCAGGTCGCCGCAGTGCAGCGATTCCTCGTCCAGGCGGACCAGGCGCAGGCCGCAGCCGCGCAGAATGTCGGGGATGTTGTCGAAGGTCGGGTGGACCAGCGCGATGGCGTCGATGGAGGTCGCGAGGGTGCGGGCGAGGATCTCCATGGCCACGGACGACGCGTAGCAGCTCAGCACACGGCCGCTGCCGGACAGATAGCTGTGCTGGCCGAGCGAGTGGAAGAAGGCTTCGTGGGCCTCGTTCTCCAGCTCCTCGACGGGCCGCTCCGCGCTCTCCGCGAAGAGGGCGGGCAGCTCGTTGATGATCTTCTCCTGGGTCGGGGTCAGCCCTTGTCGGGCATGGCCGTCGGCCAGGTTGAGTTCACTGTTGATGGCCATGAACTCCAGCTGGGTGAGGTTTTCCTCGCCCTGGCCGTGCAGGATCGGCCGGTTGCCTACCTCGGGTGCAGCAGTCACAACAACCTCGCGTGTAGTCGGGGGAAGATGGGCTCGCCCTCGGAACTCGACGGCGGTGCCGCTCAGTGGATGACGCGGGCTTCCGCGTCGAGCCGTGCCCCACGGGACGGACGCAGGTCCCGGGCAACGTTCAGCCGGCGCAGCCAGCGGTCCGTGCCGTCGAAACGGGCCATGAAGGGTTTGCGTCCGTGGACGGCCCGGAAGTTGTCGATGAAGCAGATGTCGCCAGGCTGGAGCACCACGTCGGTGAGCGCGGCGTCGACGGCGACACTCAGGGCATCGAGCGCGCGCTGTTCCTCCTCACCCTGGCTGCCGGCCATGTAGTAGGGGTCGACGCACAGGTACGGGTCGTCGGTGTCGCCGAACAGCACGGCGACGGGCGTGGGATCGGCCAGAGCCCGCTCCACGCGCTCGCGGCTGCGCCGGAGCAGTTCGGCGCCGCGGCCGGTGACGGCTGCGGACTCGCCCGTGAGGCGGTGGGCGTCGTCCGGCCTGATGACGAAGCGCTCCTGAGAGAGCAGGGCGCGCAGGTCATCGTCCAGCCGCACATCGGCGACGTCGGCGACGATCGTCTCCACGCCGTCGGGGTTGCGCAGGCACATCAGCCCGAGGTAGTCGGCGCGCAGCGGGTGGAAGGCGTCCTCGGTGTGCCAGGTGAGGGTCTCGGCACTGCCCCAGCCGATCTGGCCGTGCTCGTGCTCCTTGACCGGGTAGATGTCGTGCATGAGGCGCCCGTCCTGCTGGGTGGCCCAGCCGACTGGGTCCCCGAGCAGCGCGGCGATCAGGAAGAACGCGATGTCCTGCCGGAGCGAGGCGGTGTCGCTCGAAGAGCCTGTGCGGTCGAGAGGGGTGGGGCCGAGCGCCGCGTCGTCCACCGGCAGGCCGGAGACGACGAGCGTGGCCGACCGCTCCGATGACCGGTAGTCCAGGACCGCGCTGCGCAGCCGACGCGGCAGTTCGGCCGCGTACAGGCGGCTCTCCAACTGGAACTCGGCGGACTCCACCGAGTGATGCTCTCTTGCTATGTCATCTATCAGTGACTCTAATGATGTTATTTCCTCTTTATTCAGCGCATGGGTGATCACGACGTACGACCTCCGCCAGTGGGGTGGCTGTTCCGGCAGAAACGGCGCGACGCTCAAAGGCCGTCGCAGGTGCCAGCGGGCACAGCGGTCCGGCCCCGCGCGGCGCGAGGCATCAGGGAGGACGGCCTGCGAGCACGCCCCGCGCGGCCGTCCGGACCGTGCCTTGTGAAGCCTCTCAACATCCCCGGAGGTCCCGCCACAAACTTCAGCCCCTGCCGAAACATCGTCACTTCCCCGCCCGCTCAACGGTGTCCACGGACGGGAAGCGGCGCATCGTCGGGCTCGCCGTGACGAACAGGGCTGTCGCGGCGAACGCCGCCGCGCATGCCAGGAGCGCCGAGGTACCGCCGCCCGCAACCGCCATGAGCGAGCCTCCCGCCGCCGGGCCGAGGGCCCCCGCCCCGCCGCCGCAGAAGCCGGCCAGTCCGCTCAGCCGCCCGCGGAGTGCGTCCGGGGTGACCATCAACTGGTAGGTGAGTACTGCGGTGTTGGCGGTCGGTGCTAGCAGGGCGAGCAGCCCCAGCAGCAGTCCCAGCTCGACGCCCGGCGGTACGAAGGCCATGGCCGTGGTGCCGGCCGCCGCCAGCCAGGAGAAGCCGAGGACGATCAGCGCGGCCGGCATCCGGGCGTACAGGCGGGGCGCGGCCAGTGCGCCGAGCACGCCGCCCACACCGAAGCAGCCCATCATCAGGCCCGTCTCCCCCCCACCCACGTCGTCCTCGCCAGCCAGGGAGAGCACGACCACCATCAGCGCGCCGAAGACGAAGTTGGTCAGCATCACCCACACCAGGGTCGTCCTGATGACACGCCGCCCGAGGACCCAGCGGAACCCGCCGAGCACGTCCGCACGGGTGTCGCGGCGGGCTGGGGCGTCGGCGGGCGGGGCAGGCCGCAGGGGCAGCCGCAGCAGCGTCAGGGCGCCGCAGCACAGCGCCAGCATCAGCGCGTTGGCGAGGAACGGGTGCACGGGGTGCACGGCGAAGAGGAAGCCCGCCGCCGGGGGCCCGAGCACCGCGGCGACGTAGGGCCGGGCGGTGTTGCGGGCGACGGCAGCGGAGAGCTGTGTCTCGGGCACCACCTGGGCGAGGGCCGCGTGCTCGGCGGGGTCGAAGGCCGCGCCGAAGACGCCTTCCACGGCCACCGCCGCGAGGACGAGCGGAAAGCTGTAGTGGCCCAGCGCGAGCGAGATCGCGAGGGCGGCCATCCCGGCGGTTCGGGCGCTCGCGCTGACCAGCAGGATCGCCCGCCTGTCCCAGCGGTCGGCGAGCACGCCGGCCGGCACGACGGCCGCCATCTGGGCGAGGGACAGGACGGAGGAGGCCAGCCCCATCTGCAGCGGAGAGCCGGAGCCGGCCAGGATCAGCAGCGGCAGGGCGATGGCCAGAATCTCCGCCGTCAGCTGCGACAGGAGCTGTCCGGTCCACAGGATCGTGTAGTTGCGGTTGCGGGAAAGAGGGACCGGCGTGGCGTGCGCCCCCCCGGTCCCCTGGGATCGGATCGTCGCCATGGGGTGTCTATCCGTTCCCCTGTCGCACACGGCGCGCCAGCCGGCCCGAGAACTGCAGGCCGTCCGTGCGGCCCGTGTCGGCGTCGCGCAGGAAGCGGCCGGCGAACAGCGGCGGTCCGCCGTCGATGTCGTGCAGACTGAAGGCGTCTCCCGTACGGCAGGTCAGGGCGTAGGCGGGGCTCCCTTCGGAGGCGAGCCGCAGCAGCCCGTCCGCGGCCTGCTGCACGGTCAGTACGGTCGGCCCGTTCGCGTAGGTGCCCCGGCAGTCGGGCGGCGACGGAGCCTCGGCGGCCGCGTACAGCGCTGCCGTGCCCGTGCCGTTGCCCGCCGGAAGGCCGACGGCCGCAAGCCGTTCGGACAGTTCGTCCCACAACTGCTGCCCGGTGTTGGCGTTGGCGGTGAGGGCCACCGCCGTGCCGTCGGCCGGGTCGAGGCGCAGATGGCAGGAGACACCGTCGAGCGTGCCGTCGTGGCCGAAGCGGTCGCGTCCGCCGCCGTCCGTGTACCGGGCCAGGCCCAGCCCCCAGCCGTCAGCCATCCCGGCCGGTCCGGCACGGACGTCGTCGAGCTGGTCGCAGCACATGGCTGCCGCCGCGGCCTCGCCGAGCGGTCCGCCCGCGACGGCGCCGTCGAGGAAGAGGCCGGCGAAGGCGACCAGGTCGGCGGCGCTCGCCTGCAGACCGCCGTCGGGGTCCTCGACGGGGTGCAGTGCCTGTTCGGGGACGACGACGATCCGGTTGCGGCCGTGCCGTACGGTGTGCCCGGCCGCCGCCGGCCGTCCGGGTCGCGCCGGAAGGCCGGTGACGAATGACGGTGCGATGCCGAGCGGATCCAGCAGGATCGCGCCGACGGCCTCACGCCAGTCCATTCCCGTGACCGCCTCCACAAGCGCGCCCACGACGACGTATCCGGCGTTGGAGTACGAGAAGGCCGTGCCCGGCGCATGGACCAGATCGCGTTCCCCGGTGTGCTCGCGCACCCAGCGCGACCGAGTACACCTGACCTCGGGGTCCGGCTCCACCACGGCCGACGCTAGACCGGCGGTGTGGGTGAGGAGTTGACGCAAGGTGACCTTCTCGCCGGCGCCGAACTCGGGCAGATGCGCGGCGAGCGGCTCGTCGAGGGCGAGATCGCCGTCCTCGACGAGCACCAGGGCGAGGGCCGCGGTGAACGCCTTGGTGACGGATCCGACCGGGAAGGCGGTACCGGCCGTGACGGGGTCGCCGCCGCCCAGGGACCGCACCCCGTACTCCACCGCCACCGTGGTGTCCGCGCGGCGGACGGCCAGTTGGGCCCCGGGCACCCGGTGTCGTTCGCACAGCCGGCCCAGCTCCTGCCGCAGCACGGCGGCGTCCAGGATGCTCATCGGCCCGCCGCCCGGACCGCGACGGCCTTCAGTACGGCCGTGAAGTCCCGCGCCACGCGCTCGACGGTCACACGCCGGTGGATGTTCCTGGAGTAGTACCACGTGAACCGGAACCTTCCCTGGCTCGCGACCCCGACCACGTCCAGCAGATGCCAGGCCGTGTTGTCGGGGCTCTGGTCGGCGCCGAGCGCGGGCAGGAAGGTGCGCACCAGCGCTCCGGCACCCGTCCCTGCATCCACCTGCCCGTGGTAGTTGAACACCACGTCGGAGTCCCGCCGTTCGGCCAGCGTTCGTCCCGGTCCGCCGGACCGGCTCAGGGTGCGCAGCGCGCCGTAGCCGAGTCCCTTCCCGGGTACGGCGCGCAGCCGGCGCCGTACCGACCGCATCAGTGCGGTGATGTCGTCGCCCCCATCCTCGGGGAGCTCCAGGGCGACCGGGTACAGCGTGGTGAACCAGCCGACGGTCCGAGAGAGGTCGACGTCCGCGAAGAGGTCCTCGCGCCCGTGGCCCTCGACGTCCACGACCACGTCCGGCCGGCCCGCCCACCGTCCGAGGGCCACGGCCAGCGCGCCGAGGAGCACGTCACCGGTCCCGGTCCTCAGCACTCCGGGCGCCTTGCGCAGCAGAACATCGCTGTCGTGTTCATCCAGGACAACCTCGATGTGGTCGCGGGAGGCGACCGTGTTGGGTCCGTCGCCGTCGACCGGCAGCATCCCGGCACCTTCGGGCAGCGCGGACCAGTGGCCCGCCTCGTCGTCGAAGCCGCCCTCGGCGGTGTGTGCGGCGAGCCGTGCCGCCCAGTGCCGGAAGGGTGTGGTCCGGGGGCCGAGATCGACCGGCCGGCCGACGGCTGCCTGTGCGTATGCGGTGGTGAGGTCGTCCAGCAGGATGCGCCACGACACCGCGTCGATCACCAGGTGGTGGACGGTGAGGAACAGCCACGGCCGCTCGTCCGCGCCGAAGGTGAACAGCACGGACCGCATGACGGGCCCGGCAACCGGATCGAGTGCGGCGTCCGCCTCGGCCGCCAGCCGGTCGGCGGCGGCACGCCTGTCGTGCGCGGGCGTCCTTGACAGGTCGTGCCGCACCAGCGGGACGGCGGTGCGGGCGGCCTCGCCGGGCGGGCGGACGTCCATGCGCCGGCCGTCCCCGCCCGAGGTGTCGTCCTCCCCTGTGACGAGGAGGGTGCGCAGGGCCGCGTGCCCGACCGGCAGCGCCGACAGCGCAGCGCGCAGCGCGTCCTCGTCCATATTGCTCCAGGAAGGCTCCAGTTCCACCGTGACGGACTGGTTGTAGTGGTGCGGGGACGGGTCGCCGTGGTCCAGGAAGTGCCGCTGGATGGGGGTCAAAGGCGCCTCGCCGGTGTCCGGGAGCGTGTCCGGCCCGGCCGCCTCGGCCTGCTGCTCCTCGGCGACGGCGGCGAGGGACGCGACGGTCGGGCGGGTGAACAGGTCCTTCGCTGTCACCCGTAGGCCCGCCTGACGGATGCGGTACACCGCCTGGATGCTGAGGATCGAGTCGCCGCCGAATTCGAAGAAGTTGTCGTCCACGCCGACGCGTTCCACGCCGAGCACCTCGGCCCAGACGGCGGCCAGTTTCTCCTCAGTCGGCGTCCGGGGCGCCCGGTGTGCACTCACGGACCGGACCTCGCCGTCCGGCGCCGGCAGGGCGCGCCGGTCGACCTTCCCGTTCGCTGTCAGCGGCAGTGTGTCCAGCACGACGAAGGCTCCGGGGACCATGTACGCCGGCAGCGACCGCCGCACGGCCTCGCGCAGGTCGGCGGTGCTCACCTCCATTTCCCGGGCGCCGACGACGTAGGCCACCAACTGTGGTGCGCCGGTCAGGTCGTCACGGACGGTCACATGGGCCCGGGCCACGGCCGGATGGGCGCCGAGCGTGGCCTCGATCTCGCCCAGCTCAATCCGGAAGCCCCGGATCTTGACCTGGTGGTCGGCCCTGCCGACGTACTCCAACCCGCCGTCCGGGCGGCGCCGTACGAGGTCGCCCGTGCGGTACATCCGAGCCCCGGGCGGCCCCCAGGGGTCCGCGACGAACCGTTCGGCGGTCAGGCCGGGGCGGCCGAGGTAGCCGCGCGCGAGGCCCTCGCCCGACACGTACAGCTCCCCGATGACACCCGGGGGAACCGGCCGCAGACCGCTGTCGAGGACGCGGGCGGACAGGTCCGGGATGGGCTCACCGATCATGCTGCGCCCGCCGTACCGGTCCGTCGAGCCGCCGTCCAGCGGGAGATGCGTCACATGCACGGTCGTCTCGGTGATCCCGTACATGTTGACCAGCACCGGCGCGTCCTCGGCGTGATGGGCGTACCAGCCCGCGAGCCGGGTCGGGTCGAGGGCCTCGCCGCCGAACACCACCCGGCGCAGCGCGCCCAGGTCGGGGGCGCCGCGGTCGCCGGCCCGGGCCCGCTGGTCCGCCTGGACGAGCTGGTAGAAGGCCGACGGGGTCTGGTTGAGCACGGTGACCCGCTCCCGGGCGAGCAGCGCCAGGAAGTCCTCCGGCGAGCGCGAGGTGTCGTAGTCGACGACGACGAGACGGCCGCCGTGCAACAGCGGCCCCCACAACTCCCAGACGGAGAAGTCGAAGGCGAAGGAGTGGAACAGTGTCCACACGTCGTCGGCGCCGAAGCCGAACCAGTGCGCGGTCTCGGTGAACAGCCGCACCACGTTGCGGTGCGGGACGACCACGCCCTTGGGCCGGCCCGTGGAGCCGGAGGTGTAGATGACGTAGGCCGGGTGAGCGGGGCGCAACGCCGGGCGGCCCGGTCCCGCGGCGGCCGGCCCGGACCCGGAAGGCTCGCCGGGCTCCTCGGCCGCAGGCTCGTCGACGAGCAGGACGGGCAGATCCGCGGGCGGCAGCACATGCCGTACGGCACTATCGGTGAGCAGGACCGAGGGGCGGGCGTCGGAGAAGATGTACGCCACCCGGTCGGCCGGATAGTCGGGGTCGAGCGGCACGTACGCGCCACCCGCCTTCAGCACGGCCAACAGCGCCACCACCAGGTCGGCGCCGCGCGGCAGGGCGACGGCCACGAGGCACTCGGGTCCCACGCCGTGCGCGGTGAGCCGGTTTGCGAGCCGGTCCGCCCGCGCGTCGAGTTCCGCGTACGTCAGGTGCCGGTCCCCGGCGGTCACCGCCCGCGCCGTCGGCGTGCGCGCGGCCTGGGCCTCGAACAGGTCGGGCAAGGTGGGGCCGTTCGCGTCGCCAGGGACGACGGGCCGGGCGCCCCCGGCCTGTTCCAGGGCGGCCCGCTCCTCGGCGGGGCTGAGCAGGGGCAGGGCGGCGATCCTGGTGTGCGGGGCGGCGGCGATGGCCTGCAGGAGCACGCGCAGATGGCCAGCCATCCGCTCGATGGTGTCCGGGTCGAACAGCGCGGTGGCGTAGCCGATGGCGGCCAACAGCCGATCGCCGCGTTCGATGAAGTGGAAGCTCAGGTCGTGGCTGACGGCGCTGCTGGTCAGCGGGATCTCCTCGACCTCAAGGCCGGGCAGCGCGAGTCCTTCGGGGTGTTCCCGCTCCAGGTTGACCATGACCTCCACGACGGCGTTGCGGCTGGGGTCACGCTCGGGCCGCAGCGCCTCGACGATCCGGTCGAACGGCGTGCTCTCATGCACGAAGGCGTCCAGCAGCGTGGTCCGGACATCGGCGAGGAACTCATCGAACGGACGGTCGGCGTCGACGGTCGAGCGCAGCGCCACCGTGTTGACGAAGAGCCCGACGAGCCGCTCGGTCTCCTGGCCCTCGCGGCCGGAGACGGGCGTACCCACTACGATGTCGTCCTGGCCGGTCAGGCGCGCGAGGAGCAGTTTCACCGCGGCCGTCAGCACCATGAACAGGGTGACGTCGTAGCGCCTCGCCAACTCCTTGAGCGCTCGGGCCAGTTCGGATTCGAGCGGGAAGAGGTGGGCCTGTCCGGCGGAGTCGCGCACGGCAGGGTGCGGCCGGTCGACCGGAAGTTCCATGGGCGTGATCCCCTGGAGCCTGCCGCGCCAGTACGCCAGGTGGCGGTCGGTGCCGTCGGCGGCGAGGGTCTCGCGCTGCCAGGCCGCGTAGTCCCGGTAGCGCACCGGCAGTTCGGGCAGCTCGGCCTCGGTGCCGGCGAGCCGGGCGGCATAGCCGACGCCGAGTTCGTCGGCGAGGATCCGCATGGACCAGCCGTCGGTGGCGATGTGGTGGATGACCAGCAGCAGGGTGTGGTCGGCCGGGCCGCTGCGCAGCAGGGTGGCCCGCAGCACCGGGCCGGTGCGCAGGTCGAACGGCCGGGCGGCCTCCTGCCGCAGCCGCTCGCGCAGGGCGGCTGCGGCGTCGGACCCGTCCGCCGAGCCGAGGTCCACGATGTCGAGCAGGCCCTCGGTCGCCGCCGGGACGGGCCGGACGACCTGCACGGCCCGTCCCTCGACGGTGGCGTAGGTGGTGCGCAGGGGCTCGTGGCGCTCGACGATCCGGGCCAACGCGGCACGCAGGGCGTCCTCGTCGAGGGAGCCGCGCAGCCGCAGTGCGGTGACGAGGTTGTACTCGACGTTCGCCGGGTCGAACTCGTGGAGGAACCAGAGCCGTTGCTGGGCCGAGGACAGCGGCTGCGGGCCGCCCCGGTCGGCCTGCACCGGGCCGGGCCGGCCGCGGTCGGCCGGGGCGTCCACGGCGTCCAGCGCGCTCGCGAGCCCGGCCACGGTCGGTGTGTCGAAGAGCTGGCGGGGCGAGACGTGCCGGCCGAGCCGGGTGCGGATCCGGGAGATGACCCGGATGCTGAGGATCGAGTCGCCGCCCAGGTCGAAGAACCGGTCGTCGACACCGACGCGGGGGACGCCGAGGACCTCCGCCCAGATCTCGGCGAGCAGACGCTCGGTGTCGTTGCGCGGAGCCGTGTAGGGGCGCTCCTGTTCCAGGTACGTCTCCGGCAGCGGGAGCGCGCGCCGGTCGACGGTGCCGCTCGGCTGGACGGGAAGTGAGTCCAGGAGCACCACGGCGGCCGGCACCGCGGCCTCGGGCAGCACATCGGCGAGGAACGCGCGCAGAGCTGCCGGGTCGGGGTCGGCGCCGGGCGCGGGCACCGCGTAGGCGGCGAGCCGGCCGCGGCCGGTGTCGTCCTGCCAGGCGCGGGCGGCCGCCTCGGCGACCTGGGGGTGGCGAGCCAGGGCTGCCTCCACCTCGCCGAGTTCCACGCGGAAGCCCCGGATCTTGACCTGGTCGTCGACCCGGCCGAGGATCTCCAGGTTTCCGTCGGCCCGCCAGCGTGCCCGGTCGCCGGTGCGGTACATCCGGGCGCCGGCCCGCTCGGCGAACGGGTCGTGCAGGAAGCGCGCGGCCGTCAGGTCCGGGCGGCCGAGGTAGCCGCGGGAAACACCGTCGCCGCCGATGTAGCACTCGCCGGCGACGCCGACGGGCACCGGGCGCAGCGCCTTGTCCAGCACATAGATGGAGGTGTTGGCGAGGGGCCGGCCCACCGGGGCATACGCACCCTCCCCCAGGGGGTCGCGGCCCAGCTCGAAGTGCGCGGAGTCGACCGTGGTCTCCGTCGACCCATAGGCGTTGACCACCACGGTAGTCCGCGACAGCGCCTGCCACACCTCGGCGGCCGCCGGGACGGACCAGCCCTCGGAGCCGACCATGAGCAGGCGCAGCGCCTCGGGGCGGCAGCCCCGCCAGGTGAACTCAGCGGCCAGGGCGTGGGCCAGCGACGGAACGGTGACCAGAAGCTGGGCCTCACTGGCGAGCAGCAGGTCGGCGAGCGCCACAGGGTCGGCGACGGACTCCTGCGGGCAGACGGTCATCGTGCCGCCGAAGAGCGCCGAGAGCATGAAGTCCGCGAAGAACAGGTCCACGGAGAGGCTGGACACGGACAGCACGCGGGGGCGCATGTCGGTCAACCCGTGGCGCAGGTCCCAGGCCCGCGCCATATGGTGGGCCTGCCGATGCTCGACCATGACCCCCTTGGGGCGGCCGGTGGTGCCCGAGGTGTACACGACGTACGCCAGCTCATCGGGGGTGACGTCCGCGGGGGGTGGTGTGGCGGGCCGCGCGGCGATGGTCCCGGCATCGCGGTGCAGGTCCACCAGGGTGCCGGGGTGACCGGCGACGAGGTGCAGCAGCGGTTCCTGGGTGATGACCACGGGCGCCTGGGCGTCCTGGAGCATCAGGCGCAGCCGCGCCGCCGGGTACTGCGGGTCCAGCGGCAGGAACGCGCCGCCGGCCTTGAGCACCGCGAGCATGGCCACCACGGCCTCGGTCCCGCGCTCGGTGAGCACGCCGACGACAGCGCCGGGGCGGACGCCGAGGCCGGTGAGGTGGTGGGCGAGCCGGTTGGCGCGGCCGTCCAGTTCCGCATACGTCAGGCTGTGCGTGGGGTCGGTCAGGGCCAGCGCGTCGGGCGTGCGGGCGGCCTGTTCGGCGAACAGCTCGTGGATCAGGCGGGGCTCGGTCGCCTCGACGCCGGTGTCGTTCCACTCGACGAGCAGGGTGTGGGCCTCTGCCTCGCTCAGCACGGGCAGGTCGCCGACCGGGGTGTCCGGGGCGGTGTCGAGGGCCGGGCCGAGGGCGTCGAGCAGCGTGTCCAGATGGCCGGCCATGCGCTCCACGGTGTCGGTGTCGAAGAGAGCGGGGTCGTAGCCGATCGCGAGGTACAGCTCGTCGGCGGCGTGCGCGGTGAGCGTGAGCGCGTAGTTGGTGTGCTCGTCGCCGAGGTAGGCGCCGACCTCCAGGCCCGAACGGGCGGCGGCCTCGCTGTCGTACGGGTAGTTCTCGAAGACGACGATGCTGTCGAAGAGCTGGCTCGTGGGGGGCAGTTCGCTCCAGCGCCGGATGTCGGCGAGCGCCGTGTGGTCGTGGCTGCGCGACTCGGCCGCGGCCTCCTGCAGGCCGCGCAGCCAGGCGGCGGTCCCCTGCCCGGCGGCGACCCGGACCCGCACCGGAACGGTGTTGATGAACAGTCCGACCATGCCCTCGGCCCCCGGCAGTTCCGCGGGCCGCCCCGAGACCGTCGCGCCGAAGCACACGTCTGCCTCTCCCGCATACCGGGACAGCAGCGCGGCCCAGGCGCCCTGGACCAGCGTGCTCACCGTGAGACGGACGCCGCGGGCGCTGTCGTAGAGCCGTCGCGAGCGTTCGGCCGACAGGCGCAGCCGCACCTCCCGGGAGGAGCGGGCCGCGTGGGCGCGCACCGGCGCCCGGTCGTAGGGCAACGGGGTGGCTGCCGTCAGCCCGGTCAGCGCCTGCCGCCAGTGCTGTTCGGACGCCGCCGGGTCCTGGCTCGCGAGCCAGGCGATGTAGTCCCGGTAGGGGCGACGCACGACCGGGCGGTGGGCGGGCCGCCGGCCGGTGAGGCGGGCGTACTCGGCGAAGACGTCGGCGAGGACGGAGGAGAAGCTCCATCCGTCGATCACCAGGTGTTGGGCGGACCAGAACAACTGCACGCTGCTGTCGGACAGCCGGACCACGAGCAGCCGCAGCAGCGGCGCCCGGTCCAGCGGGACGGTGCGCCCCTCGCGTTCCTCCCACAGCGCGCCGAGTGCCGACTCCTGCGCGGCGCCGTCCAGTCCGCGGTAGTCCAGGTGACTGACGGGAAGCTCTGCGCCGGTGTGGACTACCTGGACGGGTTCAGCGAGGTCGTCCCAGCGCACCGAGGTGCGCAGGGCAGGTGTCGTGTCCACCACATGCTGCCAGGCCCGGCCGAAGACCGCCGGGTCGCGCACCCCGCCCACGCGCACGGAGAAGTGTCCGGTGTAGGGGTCGCGGGCGCCGTCCGCGAGCGCGGCCAGGGAGTGGAAGAGCAGGCCGCTCTGGGCCGGGGACAGCGGGTACATGTCCTCGACCGCGGGGTCGGCGGCGGTGATCTGGTCCACGGCGGCCTGGTCCAGTGCGGCGAGCGGGAAGTCGGACGGGGTGAATCCGCCGACGCCGGGCCGGGCGCAGTGTTCGACGATCGCTTCGAGCGCGTCGACGAAGGCCTCGGCGATCCGTTCTACGGTCGCGCGGTGGTGGGCCGTGCTGGAGTACTCCCAGCGGAACTCCAGTCGCCCGTCACGTACTTCGCCGTTGATCTCGATCAGATGGCCGCGCTCCTGTCCGGGGGCGCGCTCGGCACCATCCACGGGGTGGGTGCCCCGCAACAGGCCGGTACCGTCGCCCGGGACGCCCTGCCGGCCCAGGTAGTTGAAGCTGACCTGCGGCTCCGGGCCCGCGGGCAGCGCCGCGGGCCCGTGGTCGAGATACCGCAGCAGTCCGTGGCCCAGCCCGTGGTCGGGCACCGCGCGCAGCTGCTCCTTGACGCTCTTGAGTACGGTGCCCCAGTCGCGCTCGGCGGGCAGGGCGAGGGCCACTGGGTAGACGGAGGTGAACCAGCCGACCGTGCGCGAGAGATCGACGTCGGCGGACAGACCGTCGCGGCCGTGGCCCTCCAGAGTGACGGGGACCGTGGCGGATCCCGTCCAGTCGGCGAGGGCCCTGCCGAGCGCGGCGAGCAGGACGTCGTTGACGCGGGTGCGGTAGGCGCGCGGGACGTGGCGCAGCAGGGCGTCGGTGCTCCGTGCGCCGTGCCGGACCGACACGGTACCGGCGGTGGCGACGGTGTTCGCGCCCGGTTCGGCGGTGTCCAGAGGCAGGCGGCCCGCCTCGCCGATCGAGCGGTGTACCCGCTGCCAGTAGGCGAGTTGGCCGGAGGGACCGCCGTCGGCAGTGTGCGCGGCGAGCCGGGCCGCCCACTCGCCCAGGGACGTGGTGCGCGGGCCGAGTTCGGCCGACCCGCCGTCGCGCACCTGGCGGTAGGCCTTCTCCAGGTCGGCGAGCAGGATGTGCCAGGACACGCCGTCCACGACGAGATGGTGGGCGGCGAGGAACAGGCGCGGTGCGCGGTGCGCGCCGACGAACAGTTCGGCGCGCAGCAGCGGCCCCCGGGCCAGGTCGAATCCGGTCTGGGCGGCGAGGGCCGCTTCCCGTACGACGGTGTCCGGATCCGCCGCACCCGACAGATCGGTCACCCGCAGCACGTCGGATGCCGGGGCGGCGGGGGCGTGGCGCAGCCGCCAGCCGTCCGGCTCGCGCCGGGCGCGCAGCCGCAGCGCGTCGTGCTCTCCTACGACGGCGGCGAGTGTGGACCGCAGCGCGTCGGGGTCGGTGTCGGGGGCCAGCTCCAGCAGGAGGTGCTGGTTGAAGCGGTCCAGGCTGGGGCCGAGTGTGTCGAAGAACCAGTGGTGGATGGGCAGCAGCGGTATGTCGCCGTCGGCGGCCGACTGTCCGGCCGGAGTGGGCTGCGGCTCCTCGTCGGCCGCAGCCAGGGCCTCGGCCGCGAGCTCGGCGACGGTCTGCCGCAGGAAGGTGTGTTTGGCGGTGAGCCGCAGGCCGGCCTCGCGCGCCCGGGAGACGACCTGGAGGCCGAGGATGGAGTCACCGCCCAGGTCGAAGAAGTTGTCGTCGATGCCGATCTCCGGGATGCCGAGCAGCTCCGACCAGATCTGTGCCAGCGTCCGCTCGGCGGCGTTGCGCGGCGCCACCCGGCCGGCGGCGGCCGCCGCCAGGTCGGGCTCGGGCAGGGACCGGCGGTCCACCTTGCCGTTGGCGTTCAGCGGCAGCCGCTCCAGCGGTACGACGACCGAGGGCACCATGGGTTCCGGCAGGTGCTCGCGCACGTACTGGCGCAGGGCCGCCGGGTCCGGCACGTCGCCGTGGGCGGGCACGATGTAGGCGACGAGCCGTCGGGTGCCCCGCGCGTCCTGCCGTACCGAGGCGGCGACGCCGGACACTGCCTCATGCCGTTCGAGGACGGCCTCCACCTCGCCCAGCTCGATACGGAAGCCGCGCAGCTTGACCTGGTCGTCGCCGCGGCCGAGGTACTCGACGACTCCGTCGGCTCGCCACAGCGCCCGGTCCCCCGTCCGGTACATACGGGTGCCCGCCGTCCCGTACGGATCGGCGACGAACCGCTCCGCCGTCAGGTCCGGGCGGCCCAGATAGCCGCGGGCGAGCGCGTGGCCGGAGAGATAGACTTCGCCGGGGACGCCCTGCGGGACGGGACGCAGCCGGGCGTCGAGGATCCGCACCCGCACCCCGGACAGCGGCCGGCCGATGGGCACGCTGGTGCCGATGGCCGACGGGTTCAGCGGGTCGCTCATGGTGGCGCACACCGTGGCCTCGGTGGGCCCGTACGCGTTGATCATCCGTCGCCCGGACGACCAGGTCCGCGCCGCCTCGGGCGGGCAGGCTTCGCCGGCGACGACGAGCGTCAGCCCCTCCGGCACCTCGGCCGGGGTGAGCGCGGACAGGGCACTGGGCGGCAGGGTGACATGGGTGACGCGGTGCCGGTGCAGAGTTGCGGCCAACGGTTCCCCGGGCAGCATGCGCTCCTTGGGCACGACGACCACCGCGCCGCCGCGCAGGAGTGCCATGCCGAGTTCGGAGAAGGCCGCGTCGAAACCGAGCGAGGCGAACTGCAGGACCCGGGAGTCCGGGCTCGTGCGGAAGTGGGCGCCCTGGCCCGCGACGAGACCGTGCGCTCCGGCGTGGGTGACCACGACGCCCTTGGGGCGTCCGGTGGAGCCGGAGGTGTAGATCACGTAGGCGGGATGTGCCGTGAGCAGCGGGGTGGTGCGCTGGGCGTCGGTGACGGCGGTGGCGGGCAGGCCCCGCAGCAGGGCCGTGGTCCGGGGGGCGTCCAGCACGACCTGGCCGGAGTGGGCCAAGAACCGGTCGGCGAGGGCGCTCGTGGTCACGGTCAGCACGGGCTCGGCGTCCTCGATGATCAGCCGCAGCCGCTCGTCGGGCTGGTCCGGGTCCAGCGGGAGGTAGGCGGCGCCCGCCTTGAGTACGGCCAGCACCGCCACGACCGCCTCCGCGCTCCGGGGCACCGCCACGGCCACGATGTCCTCCGGCCCGGCTCCCCGGGCCGTCAGGAGCCGGGCCAGCCGGTTCGAACGGCGGTCCAGTTCCGCGTAGTCGAGACGCTCCTCGTCGGTGATCACGGCGGCGGCCGACGGGGCGCGGGCCACGGTGTCCGCGAACAGGTCGGGGACGGTGCGCGGTGTCGCGCCCGGTCCGTTGTCCGGCCACTGCGCGAGCACCCGGCGGCGCTCTTCGGCGTCCAGGACGGGCAGCCGCGCGACCGGGGTGTCCGTGTCCGCGTCGGCCGGGTCCGCGAGGGCCTCCAGCAGAGTCCGCAGATGTCCTGCCATCCGCTCGGCCGTCTGCTCGGTGAACAGGCCGGTGGCGTAGGTGAGATGGCCTTCGAGCGCGCCGTCGCGCTCGAAGAAGTCGAACGCCACGTCCATGGTGGCGGTGGTCAGCGGTACGGGCAGGTCCTCGATCCGCAGACCGATCGGCTGCCGGAGCGCGGTCTGCTCGTTGTGGAGGTTGACCGCCGCTTCGGTCAGCGGCGGCCGGCTCGGGTCCCGCTCGGAGCGCAGCAGCTCGACGACACGCTGGAAAGGCACCTCCTGGTGTGCGAAGGCGTCCAGCAGCCCGGACCTGACCCGGTCGACCAGCCGGGAGAAGGGCAGGGCCTCGTCGACGTCGGTGCGCAGCACCAGGGTGTTCACAAAGCAGCCCACCAGCCGCTCGGTGTCCATGTGTCCGCGGCCGCTCACTGCGGTGGCGACGGCGATGTCACGCCGGCCGGTCCAGCGTGCCAGCACGATGTCCACCGCCGCCGCCAGGACCATGAACAGCGTGGCGCCCTGGGACCGGCCGAACTCCCGGAGCCGCCTGGTCACGTCCTCGGGGACGCCGAAGGTGTGGACGGCTCCCTCGGCGGAACGCACGGGCGGGCGTGGATGGTCGGTCGGCAGGTCGAGGGGCTCCAGCCCGGTCAGCCGTTCGCGCCAGTAGTCCAGCCGGCCGGCGCCGCCGGGAGCCGCCAAGCGCCGGTTCTCCCAGGCGGCGACGTCCGCCTGGCCGACGGTCAGCTCGGGCAGTTCGGGCCGGCCGTCCTGCCCGGCAGTGCAGAGGGCGGCGAGGTCGTCGGTCAGGACCCCGAACGACCAGCCGTCCGTGACGATGTGATGCATGCTCAGCAGCAGCACGTGCTCCTGCGGGGCAAGCCTGAACAGCTGCGGCCGGAAGACCGGTCCGTGCCGCAGGTCGAAGGGCCGGCGGGCCTCTTCGAGCATCCGCTCGTCCAGCACGGCCGCGCGGTCCTGGCCGGCCGGGGCGGAGATGTCCTCGTACGGCAGGGAGTAGCACAGGGACGCCTCGGTCTGCGGGCGGACGAACTGCCGTCCGCCACCGTCGACGGTGGCGAACGTCGTCCGCAGCGCCTCGTGCCGCTCCACCAGCCGACGGACGGCCGACTCCAGGACCTCGACGTCCAGTTCGCCTGTAAGGCGCAGGGCGCGCAGGGTGTTGTACTCGACGCTGAGCGGGTCGACCTCGTACAGGTACCACAGCCGCTGCTGAGCCGCGGACAGCTCCAGCGGGCCCTCGCGGCCGATGCGCGGGAGGACATCGGCGGCGGCCGGTGGCCCGGAGCCCGCCCGGCCGGCCAGCCGGCGGCGCAGCTCCTCCTGGAGCCGGTCGGGCAGCGCTGCCATACGGTCCGTCGCGGACTTGGGCGTCGAAGGAGTTTCCACGTGTTCCCCTGAGGTCATGAGCGGGCCCCCGGTGCCTCGCCGGTGGCCGGGGCGGTGCGCGCGACGTCCTGCTCCAGGTCCGCGAGGATCTTCTGCTGGAGGAGCTCGGCGAGCGCGGCGATGGTCGGTGCGTCGAAGAAGTCCCGCGGCGAGATGTCGACGCCAAAGGCGTGTCCGAGCCGGGACATCAGCCGGAGGCTGGCGATGGAGTCGCCGCCGAGGTCGAAGAAGCTGTCCTCGACGCCGATCCGGCCGGGCGGCAGGACCTGCGCCCAGATACCGGCCAGCGCCTCCTCGGTCGGGTTGCGGGGGGCGACGTAGGCCGCGGACACGGTGTCCTCGCGGGTGGGCGCGGGCAGCGACCCGCGGTCCACCTTGCCGCTGGAGCGCAGCGGCAGCTCGGTCAGCGCCAGGAACGCGGAGGGCACCATGTAGGCGGGCAGTTCCGCGGCGAGCGCGGCACGCAGTGCCGAGGTGTCCGGTGCGGGCCGTCCGGCGGCCGGCACGACGTAGGCGACCAGGCGTCTGGCACCGCCGTCCTCGGCCCGTGCGACCACCACGGCCTTGTCCACGTCGGTGAGTTCGAGCAGCGCGTTCTCGACCTCGCCCAGTTCCACCCGATAGCCGCGGATCTTGACCTGATGATCGGCCCGCCCGGCGAATTCGAGCAGTCCGTCCCCGGTCCACCGCACCATGTCACCGGAGCGGTACAGCCGGGCCCCGGGAGGCCCGTACGGGTCGGCGACGAATCGCTCCGCCGTCAGGTCGGGGCGGCCGAGATAGCCGCGGCCGACCCCGGTGCCGCCGATGTACAGCTCGCCCGTCACCCCGGCGGGCACCGGGCAGAGCCGCTCGTCCAGGACATGGGCGCGGGAACCGCCGACCGGCGGCCCGAGCGGCACGGTCCGGCCGACCGTCTCATGCTCCACCGTGTGGAAAGCGGCCGCGATGCTGATCTCCGTCGGGCCGTAGGCGTTGAGCAGAATGCGGCCCCTGCTCCACTGGCGAGCGGTCTGCGGCGGCAGCACATCGCCCGCCGAGGCCACCACGGACAGTTCGGGAAAGGCGTCGGCGTCCAGGGAGAGCAGCACCGCGGGCGGGACCATCATCGTGGTCACCCGGTCCTCCCGCAGGTGCCGCGCCAGCACCGCCGGGCTGCGCTGCGCGTCGGCGTCCGGGATGACGAGGGCGGCGCCCGCCGTCAGCGTCATGAACACCTCCATGACGCCGCCGTCGAAGCTCATCGTGTAAAACTGCAGCACCCTGCTGTCCGGGGTGATGCGGAAGGCGCGGGTCGACTGCTGCGCGATGTTGGTCAGGCCCCGGTGCTCGATCATCACGCCCTTGGGGCGGCCGGTGGAGCCCGACGTGTACATCACGTAGGCGAGTTCGTCGAGGGCGCCCCGGCCGGAGCGGACCGGGGTGGCCGGGTACCGGTCGGTCTCCGGGCGATCCCCGTCGAGCAGCACCAGGATCGTGTCCCGGTCGCCGAACCGGTCGGCGAGATGTGCCTGGGTCACCAGCACGGGCGGCCGGGTGTCGTCGAGCATCGTACGCAGCCGGTCTTCGGGGAAGGCCGGGTCCAGGGGCAGATACGTACCGCCAGCCTTGAGGATGCCGAGGAGGCCGACCAGGCCGTCGACGCCCCGCTCGGCGGCCAGGCCCACGACGGTCTCCGGGCCGACCCCCAGGGCGCTGAGGTGATGGGCGAACCGGTTGGTGCGGCGCTCCAGTTCGCCGTAGGTCACCCGGTGCGTCCCCTGGATCACGGCGAGGGCGTCGGGTGTGCGGTGCGCATGCAGGTCGATCAGCTCTTCGACCCTGCGGGGCACCACGGGGTCCGCGCGGCCGACGGCCCAGTCGGTCACCAGAGTGCGGTACTCGTCCGGACCCATCGGCGGCAGGTCGCCCACTGGCCGGTCGAGCGGGCCCGCGGCAACGGATTCCAGCAGCGTCCGCAGATGGCCGCTCATCCGCTCCACCGTGCCGGCGTCGAACAGGCCGGTGTCGTAGTGCAGCAGCAGCGACAGCCGTTCCTCTGCGTAGACGACGACGTTCAGCGGATAGTGGGTGCTGTTGCTCGACTCGACGGCGAGGACGCGCGGGCCGTCGCCGGAGGGGGAGTCCACGGGATAGTTCTCGAAGACCACGACACTGTCGAACAGTTCGGCACGCCCCTCTCCGCCGTGCATCCGGTGCAGCGGCGCCAGCTCGTGCTGGCGGGCCTCGGCCTGCTCGTCCTGGAGGCGGCGCAGCCACTCCCCGAGCCGGGCCTCGCCGTCGACGTCCGCCCGCACCGGCAGCGTGTTGATGAACAGGCCGGCCATGGACTCTGCGCCCTCCAGCTCGGCCGGGCGGCCGGCGACCGTGGCGCCGAAGACGACGTCGCGCTCCCCGCTGTAGCGGGACAGCAGCAGCGCCCAGACGCCCTGGATCAGGGTGTTGACGGTGATACGAGCCCGGCGGGCGGTCTCGTACAGGCGGTCCGTCGTCCTCCGGGTCAGCCGCAGCCGCAGTTCCGCGGAGGTGTCGTGAGTGGAGACCGGGAACGTGCCGTCCGCCGGGAGCGGGCGGTCGTAGGGCAGCGGGGTGCGTGCCTCGCGTCCGGCCAGCAGCCGCTGCCAGTACGCCTCGGAGGCGGCTGTGTCCTGAGCGTTCAGCCATCGCACGTAGTCCCCGAACGGCCGGCTCGTGCGGCGCGACGCCGGCACCCGTTGTCCGGCCAGTTCGGCGTAGTGGCCGAGCATGTCGTGCACCACCCTCATGACGCTCCAGCCGTCCAGCAGCGCATGATGGAAGGTCCAGATCATGCGCACGCGTCCGCCGTCCAGACGGGCCACGACGGCGCGGAAGAGGGGCGGGGCGCCGAGGTCGATCCCCCGGTCGCGGTCGGCGCTCAGATACTCCTCGTGGGCGCGGCGCACAGCGTCCGCGTCGAGGCCGCACCAGTCGAGATGGGCGACGGGGAACGGCACCTGGCCGTACACCAGTTGGAGGGGTTCGGGCAGGCCGTCCCAGCGGAAGGAGGACCGAAGCACAGAGAGGTCGTCAACCGTCCGCTGCCAGGCCTCGGTGAACAGCTCGGGCTCGTGGATTCCCGCCATGTCGAAGGAGGTCTGCTCCAGGTAGACACCGCGGCCGGCGTCCATGAGGTGGTGGAAAAGCATGCCGCTCTGCATGGGGGTGAGCGGGTAGATGTCGCGCACCGACCTGCCGTCGCCGACGACGCGGTCCAGCGCGGCCTGGTCGAGGCCGCTGAGCGGGAAGTCGGACGGCACCCGGCCGCCCGCCCCGGGCTGGGCACAGTGCTCGACGATCCCGGACAGGTGGGCCAGGAACGCGGACGCGAGGGCCTCGACGGTCCGCTCATCGTGCCGGCGCCGGGAGTAGGACCAGGTGAACTCCAGCCTGCCGCCGTTGACCTGGCCCACGATGTCGAGGACGTGCAGGCGGCGGGCCGAGGGCTGCTCGGCCAGGCCGATGGGCGACACGGCGCGGTAGAGCGGATCGCCGTCCGTACGGCGGAGCAGCCCGTCGAACTGGCCGAGGTAGTTGAAGGCCACCTGCGGCAGCGGGTCCCGGGCGAGTTCCTTGGCGGCGCCGAGGTAGCGCAGGGCACCGTGGCCGACGCCGCGCCCGGGCACCCGGCGCAGCTGGGACTTGACGGACTTCAGCAGGTCGCCCCAGCCTCCGTCGCCGGCGTCGACGGTGAGGGCCACGGGGAAGTAGGAGGTGAACCAGCCGACGGTCCGGCTGAGGTCGAGATCGTCGAAGAGCTCCTCGCGGCCATGGCCCTCCACGGCGAGCACGACGCGATGTCGGCCCGTCCAGTCGGTCAGGGTCCGGGCGAGCGCGGTGAGCAGGACGTCGTTGATCTCGGTGAGGTAGACGTCCGGGACGTCGGTCAGCAGTGCCCTGGTCATCGCCTCGTCGAGCCGGACGGTGACGGAGCGGGTCTCGGCGACCGTGTCCGGGCCGTCGCCGTCGGCCGGCAGGGCATGGTCGTCCTCGCCCGTCACTCCGGCCCAGTGCGGGAGTTCGCCGGCGAAGCCGCCGTCCCGCACGAAGGCTTCGAGCCGCCGGGACCACTGGGGCACGGTGCTGGACCGCGGGCCGAGGCCGGCGCGCTCGCCGGCGCGGATCTGCCCGTAGGCTGTCCGCAGGTCCTCCAGCAGGATGCGCCAGGACACCCCGTCCACCACCAGGTGGTGGGCGGCGAGATGCAGCCGGGCGGGCCGGCCGGCGGATTCGGCGACGACGGCTCGGAAGAGCGGGCCGTGTTCGAGATCCATCGCGCCGGTCAGCCAGGCCATGTGCGCGGCCACGACCGCGGGGTCGGCGGCGTCGGCGACACGGACGGTCTCTCCGCGCTCGGCATCGGCGATCTGCTGGGTCCACCTGCCGTCGGCGGTCCGGGCGAAGCGCGTTCGCAGGGCGGGGTGCTCGGCCGGTAGCGCGGCCAGGGCGGCGCGCAGCGACGGTAGGTCGATGTCGTCGCCGAGTTCGGCGGTGACGGTCTGGTGGAAGACTCCCGAGCCTTCGCGGACGTCGAGGAACCAGTGCTGGATGGGGGTGAGCGGGGCGGGACCGGCCTCGTCGGCGATGTCGGAGCGGGTGAGCCGGCCGACGTACGGGGCGAGTTCGGCGATGGTCTGCCGGCGGAACAGGTCCTTGGAGGTGAGCTGCAGGCCGGCGCGGCGGACCCGGGCGACGACGCTGAGGCTGAGGATGGAGTCGCCGCCCAGGCTGAAGAAGTTGTCGTCGAGTCCGACCCGGTCGGCGCCGAGCACCTCGGCCCAGACCTCGGCCAGCACCCGCTCGGCTTCGGTGGCGGGCGCCCGGTAGGACGCGTCGCCGGAGCCGGCCGGGGCCGGCTGGGGCAGGGCGCGGCGGTCGATCTTCCCGTTCGCAGTCAGCGGCATCCGGTCGAGCACCACGAACGCGGAGGGCACCATCACTGCGGGCAGATGCTCCGCGAGGGCGGCGGACAGCCGCTCTACGGCGATGTCGTGCCCCTTCTCGGCGACCGCGTATGCCACCAGCCGCCGTGATCCCGCCTCGGTCTCCTGCGCCGTCACCAGGACCTCGGCGACCTCCTCGCGTGCGGCGATCACGCTCTCGATCTCGCCGAGTTCGATACGGACACCCCGGATCTTCACCTGGTTGTCGATCCGGCCGAGGAAGTCCAGCGTCCCGTCGGGCCGACGGCGTACCAGGTCGCCGGTCCGGTACATGCGTTCGCCCGGCTTGCCGAACGGGCAGGCCACGAACCGGTCCGCGGTGAGGTCGGGTCGGTTGTGGTAGCCCTGCGCCAGCCCGGCACCGGCCAGATGCAACTCGCCAGGCACGCCGGCCGGGACGGGGTTACCGCGCGGATCCAGCACATAGGCGGCAAGGTTGTCGACCGGACGGCCGATCGGCGGCAGGCCGGTGTCGGTCGTCTCCTCCTGGGGCGGGACGACGCATGTGGTGGCGAGCACGGTCGCCTCGGACGGGCCGTACCCGTTGACCATGGTGAACGGCAGCCCCGGCCGGGGCCTGCGCCGCAGCACGTCGCCGGCGACGACCATCAGACGCAGCCGGGTGTCCGGCAGGGCGGGCTCGTCCAGGAGGGACTCCACCCTCGGTGTAGGCAGGAACGTCACGGTGGTACCCCGGCGGATGTACCAGTCGACCAGTGTGGTCGGGTCGTCCAGGACCTCCTGGGACGGCTGGTCGAGGCGGCCGCCCACGCACAGGAAGGGCCACAGTTCGGCGATGGCCACGTCGAAGCCGATGCCAACGACGGAGGCGGACCGGTCCTCGGCACCGATGCCGTAGGTACGGATCTGCCAGGCGCAGTAGTCGAGAAGGGCCCGGTGCGGGATGACCACCCCCTTGGGCCGCCCCGTGGACCCCGAGGTGTAGACGAGGTAGGCGGGATCGTCCAGGTCCGCGTCGGTGGGCGGTGCGTCGGCGGGCTGGGCAGCGATCGCGGGCCAGTCCCGGACCAGGTCGATCACCGAGGCGCCGGCCGTGCCCCCCTCCGCGTCGAGCCGCGCGGCGACGGCCGCGCCGGTGACCACGACGGGCGTATCCGTCTCGGCGACGATGTGCCGCAGCCGGCCGGCCGGCACGTCCGGGGCCAGCGGGACGTAGGCGCCGCCGGCCTTGAGCACTGCGAGCATCGCGACAAGCAGCTCGGGTTCGCGTCCCAGGCACAGCACCACCGGCACCCCGCGGCCGACGCCGTACCGTCCGAGGTGGTGCGCGAGTCGACTGGAGCGCTCGTCGAGTTCCGCGTAGGTGAGCGTGGCGCGGTGCGAGGAGACGGCGACCGCGTCCGGCGTGCGGCGGGCCTGCTCCGCGAACTGTCGGTGGACCGGGAGCTGGGTGGGCGGCTCGGCAGCCGTGCCGTTCCAGTCCGCCAGCACGAGTCGGCGCTCGTCCTCGTCGAGCAGGGGCAGATCGCCCACCGGGCGTTCGGGGCCGGCCGCCATTGCCGAGGCGAGCGTGCGCAGGTGGCCGGCAGCGCGGGCGATGGTGGACTCGTCGAAGAGCGCGGTGTCGTACTCGACCATGACGTCGAGCGCCCCGGCCCGCTCCGTGAATTCGAAGGTGAGGTCGAAGATCGACGCAGTGCGCGGCAGGGGGACGCGCTCGGTGCGCAGCCCGCCGAACTCGTCCGGCGCGACGGGGGCGTTCTGCAGCAGCACCATCGCCTGTACCAGCGGGGTACGGCTGGGGTCGCGCTCCGGTGCCAGTTCCTCCACCAGCCGGTCGAACGGCAGGTCACGGTGGGAGAAGGCGCCGAGCACGCAGTCCCGGACCTGGCTGAGCAGTTCGGTGGCCGGCTGGGCGCCGTCCACGTCGGTGCGCAGGGCCAGGGTGTTGATGAAGGCTCCGACGAGCCGTTCCAGCGCGGGGTGGTCGCGCCCCGAGAGGGCGGTGCCGACCACGATGTCCCGCTGGCCGCTGTAGCGGGACAGCAGCAGCTGGCAGGCGGCCACGAGGGTCATGAACAGCGTGGTCCCGCTGTGCGCCGACAATTGCCTGAGCTCGTCGGTGAGCTGCCGGTCGAGCGTGAACCGGTAGGCGGCACCGGCCCCGCCTCGTACCGCCGGGCGCGGCCGGTCCGTGGGCAGGTCCAGCGGTACGACACCGTCCAGCTGACCACGCCAGTAGGCAAGTTGGGGCGCACGCCGGGCGGCGTCGAAGGTGTGGCGCTGCCACGCGGCGTAGTCCGCGTAGCGCACCGGGAGCGGGACCAGGCCACTGTCCGTGCCCTGCCGGGCCGCCGTGTACAGGGCGCTCAGCTCGTCCGTGATCAGCTCGGCGCTCCAGCCGTCGGTGGCGATGTGGTGGACGCCGAGCGCGAGGACGTGGTCGCGTTCGCCGCGGCGCACCAGCAGCGCGCGGAACACCGGTCCCCTGGCCAGGTCGAAGGGCCGGTCCACTTCCTCGCGCAGCACACGCTCCAGTTCGCTTACAAGGTCGTGCCGCGGCAGTCCGGACAGGTCCACGAGGCGGAGCGGCACGTCGGTGTCGGCGACCGGGGTCACGCGGGCGGACGGTTGTCCGTCGGCGGCGTAGTAGGTGGTGCGCAACGGCTCGTGGCGTACGGCGAGTTCGCGCAGCGCCGCGCGCAGCGCCCCGGTGTCGAGGGCCCCCTGGACCCGCAGGGCGGAGTGAACGTTGTACTCGACCTCGCCGGGGTCGGCCTCATGCTGGATCCAAAAACGCTGCTGGGTGAAGGACAGCGGGGCCTCGTCGGCACCGCACACCGCGGGGATGGCGCCGGCCGCGGGGCCGCCGTCGTGGGCGTCCGCCAGTTCGGCCCGGACGGCGAGCCGTTCGATGGTGGGGGTCTCGAAGAGGGCACGCGGGGGCAGCTCGACACCCGTGGCCGCGGCGACCCGGGTGAGCACGCGTACCGCGGACAGGGAGTCGCCGCCGAGCGCGAAGAAGTCGTCCGTGACACCGATCTCGTCGAGCCCGAGCACCTCGCTCCACACGGCGGCGAGGGCCCGTTCGCGCTCGGTGCGCGGGGCGACGAGCCGGGCGTCCACGCTGTCCTCGCGAGTCGGTGTGGGCAGGGCCCGGCGGTCGAGCTTGCCATTCGTGGTGAGAGGGAAGGCGTCCAGGAGGATGAAGGCCGCGGGAATCATGTACGAGGGCAGCCGGGCGGCCAGCAGCGTGCGCAGCCGGGACGGCGAGGGCACCCGCCGCCCCGGCGCGGGCAGCAGATAGGCCACCAGGCGCCGTTCGTCGGCGAGGTCGTCGCGCACCACGACGGCGGCCTGCTCGATCGTGGGTTCGCGGGTCAGCGCGGCCTCGATCTCGCCGAGTTCGACACGGAAGCCGCGCAGCTTGACCTGGTCGTCGGCGCGGCGTACGTACTCCAGGTCCTCGCTGCCGTCGTGGGCGCGACGGACAAGGTCGCCCGAGCGGTACATCCGCTCCCCGGGCACACCGAACGGGCAGGCCACGAAGCGTTCAGCGGTCAGGTCGGGCCGGTTCGCGTAGTTGCGGGCCAGTCCGGGGCCGCTGACGTACAGCTCGCCCTGTTCCCCGGGGGCGACCGGGCGCAGGCCCTCGTCGAGCACATGGAAGGAGAGGTCTGGGATCGCCGTGCCGATCGCGCTGCCCGCCGCCTGCGCGGCGAGTTCGCGGGTGAGCGCGATGTAGGACGCGTGCACGGTGGTCTCGGTGATCCCGTACATGTTGACCAGGACCGGCGCATCATCGGAGTGCCGCTCGTACCACTCCTCGAGCCTGCCCAGGTCGAGCGCCTCGCCGGCGAACACGATCCGGCGCAGGGCGAGCCGGTCGCCGAGTTCCGGTTCATCGCGCTCGGCTGCCAGCAACTGGTAGAAGGCCGAGGGAGTCTGGTTGAGCACGGTGACCCGCTCGTCCACGAGGAGCCGCAGGAAGTCACGGGGAGACCGGGTGACCGCCTGAGGCACCACGACGAGTCTGCCGCCGTACAGCAGTGCGCCCCAGAGCTCCCACACTGACACGTCGAAGGCGAAGGAATGGAAGAGCGGCCAGACGTCCTGCTCGCCGAAGGCGTACCAGGCGTCGGTGGAACCCAGCAGTCGTACGGCGTTGCTGTGCGGGATGACCACGCCCTTGGGGCGACCGGTGGAGCCGGAGGTGTAGATGACGTAGGCGGGGTTCTGCGGCGACCGGGAACCGGGGCCGCGCACCGGCATCGCCGCGGGAGGGGCGGCCGGCCGGTTCCGGACGTCCGGAGCGTCCAGGAGCAGTACGGGTGTGTCCTTGGCCGGCCCGAGCACCCGCCCGGCGACCTCCTCTTCGGTGAGGACCAGGACGGGGCGGGAGTCCTCCAGCACGTGCCCGATGCGCTCGGCGGGGTACTCCGGGTCGACGGGCACATAGCCGGCGCCCGTCTTCAGGACCGCCAGGATCGCCACGACCATTCGCTCCGAGCGCGGCAGGACGAGCGCCACCAACCGCTCCGGACCGGCGCCCCGGTCGGCCAGCAGACGGGCGAGCCCGTCGGCCTCGGCGTCGAGTTCCGCGTAGGTGAGCGACCTGTCCTGGA
The DNA here is from genome assembly GCF_042873595.1 of Streptomyces sp. NPDC004629. Taxonomy (NCBI): domain Bacteria; kingdom Bacillati; phylum Actinomycetota; class Actinomycetes; order Kitasatosporales; family Streptomycetaceae; genus Streptomyces; species Streptomyces sp. NPDC004629. The sequence goes on from NZ_JBIALO010000003.1 coordinate 53,995, forward strand.
AGACGACGGCCGTCGCGTCCGGTGTCCTGGCCGCCTGCTCGGCGAACAGTTCGTCCAGCAGCTGGCTTTCCCCGTCAAACATCGATATTTCCCCTCGCCCATTCCGCATGATCCGATCCCGATTTCCCTGTTTCCGCGCCGAAAATCCCCCCTTTCCTTCCCGAGGGCTGGGCAGCCGCGGCTCACATGTATCCGTTGTAGTGCCGGAAATCGGGCCACATCTTCATCCAAGGCCTGCGCGGCTCACGGCAGACGGTGATTTTCTTGCCCTTCTCCGGGTTCGTCACCCCGAGGCCGTTGTCGAGTTCTGCAACGACCGAGCAGCTCTCGAATTCACGGTCGAGCAGGGCGCGGTCGATTCCGACGGCCACCACGACGTCCGCCGATTCCGGTGGCGGGCCCCACGCGTAGAGCTGGTTGTGCCCGCTGTACACGGCGGGCAGCGAGGAGGGCGAGCCGAACCTGTCGAGCGCGCCGGCCTCGCCGAAGTTCTCCGTCACAATGACGGCCCGGTCCCGTTCGGCCGCCGGGAGCGCCTGGTACGCGTCGGTGACCTGCCGCACTACGTGCGGCCAGCCGACGCTCTCCAAAGAGAGGGAGAAGTACTGGAAGTCGGCCAGCTTGCGCTCCGGCACCACGGGCAGGGCCAGCGCGACCTGGAGCGCGCCGCCGACGGCGAGTCCGCCCGCCACCAGGGCCAGCCGCCCCTTGCGGTGCGCGGTCCAGCGCTCGGCGATCACACAGCCCGCGGCGAACAGGCCCATCAGGAAGCCGCCCGTGTAGTCCGAACGCCCGCCTTCGATCATCAGCGCGGCGGCGGTGGCCACCAGGTAACCGGCGCCCAGCGCCCGCACGTACCGCCAGCGCCGCTCCCGGAAGACCTTGATGAGGCCGGTCACCCAGAAGAACGCCTGGGCGGGTCCGAACAGGAAGACCAGGTTGATGAAGAACACCTGGCGGTTGACCGAGCCGTCCGCCTCCGCCAGCCCCTCCGCCATCTGCAGTTGCGGAAAGTTGTTGGCGATCTGGTAGATCAGGTTCGGGGACCCGATGACGAGGGCCAGCGCCATCCCCTGGTAAAGCCGTCGGTCCCTGAACACGGACCGGGGCCCGACCAGCAGCAGTCCGGCGAGCAGGCTGACGGGCAGAAGCAGGATGATGAACTTCGCGTACAGGGCGACGCCGACCGTGGCGCCGGCGGCCAGCCACCACCGTCCGTCGCCGCGAAGCACGGCGCGCAGCATGAACAGCAGGACCGCACACCAGGCGACGGTGTCGATCGTGCTGGTCAGGATCCAGTGCGCGAAGCCGAGCACCATCGCCGAAGTCGCGAGCCCCGCGGCCGTCATCAGCTGCGCTCGGCGCCGACCGCCGAGTTCGGCGGCGATCGAGGCGCCCAGGACGACGATCGCGGCCGCCGCCAGGGCCCCCGGCACCCGGATCGCCCACAGGCTGTCGCCGAGGACGAGGGTGCAGGCGTGGACGAGCAGCGGCAGCATCGGGGGCTGGTCCACGTACCCCCAGGCCAGGTCGTGTTCGCCCAGCATCCGGAAGTACATCTCGTCCGGGTGGTAGCCGTACTCGTTGGCGAAGGCCAGCAGTACGACGGCCAGCGCCGCCGCGACGGCCCATACCGGACGTCGGTGCAGTCGTACGGCCAAGGAGTCGGTGGACTGCGTTCTCGGTTGCTCGGCGGTCATCGGCAACACGGCACTGGCTCCCTCGATGGGTCCTGATGGGACGTGGCACGGTCACCGGAAATTCTTCGCGCCCGCCCCCTTGCGACTCCATCAACTTGACTTGTCAGCGAAACAGGATGTCGATCCCGGCCGCCTCCCCGGAAACTCGTCCTCCGGCATGAATCGCACCCTCCTGGGGAGGAATGGTGACCACCAGTTCGTCACCCTCGGAGTCCCGACTGGAGCCCAGTGTCCCGGAGGCGGACAAAGCCACGGACTCGACCGCCGAGCACGGGGTCACCATCGTGATTCCGACATACAACGAAGCCGCGAATATCGCCGAGTTATTGAGCCGCATATCCGCCTCCGTGCCACCCGGGCAGGAGACTTCGGTGCTCTTCGTCGACGATTCGACGGACGACACCCCCGAGGTGATCCAGAAGGAGGCCGCGCGACTGCCCCTTGAGGTCTCCGTGCACCATCGGGCCGATCCGGTGGGCGGTCTGGGCGGCGCCGTCATGGAGGGCATCGCCCGCAGCAACACCCGGTGGATCGTGGTGATGGACGCGGATCTCCAGCACCCTCCCGCCCTGCTGCCGCAACTGATCGCCAAGGGCGAGGAGAGCGGCGCCGGGCTCGTGGTCGCCAGCCGCTACACCGACGGCGGTAACCGCAGCGGACTCGGCAGCAGATATCGCGTCCTGGTCTCGGGAGCGTCGACCTCGCTGGCCAAAGCCCTGTTCCCGAGGCTCTTGCGGGACACCAGCGACCCGATGAGCGGCTATTTCGCCATCCGCCGGGAGCTGGTCGGCCGAGCCGAACGCTCCGGGGCCCTGCGACCCCTGGGATACAAGATCCTGCTGGAGTTGATCGTCCGCTGCCGCCCCCACGCCATCGCCGAAGTGGCCTACGACTTCGGCGTACGTCATGCGGGCGAGTCCAAGTCGACCGTCCGGGAGGGACTGCGATTCCTGCGGCACCTCATACGCCTGCGCACCGGCGGTATGCCGAGCCGCGCGCTCGCCTTCGGAGCGATCGGCCTGTCCGGGTTCCTGCCGAACTTGGCGGTGCGGTGGGTCCTGACCCACAGCACTGATCTTCACTACGCCACCGCCGAGGTCGTCGCCAACCAGGTGGGGGCGCTCTGGAACTTCGTATTCACCGACAGGCTGCTGTACCGGGGCCGAGGGCGCCTCGGCCGCCACACGAGGCTGCTGAGCTTCATCGCCCTGGCCAACGCCGATCTCGTGGTCCGCATCCCTCTGATGGTGCTTCTCGTGTCAGGCGTGGGCCTCACTCCCGTGCCGGCCACGGCGATCGCTCTCTGCCTGGTCTCCCTCCTGCGCTTCCTTTGCGTGGACCGCTTCCTCTATCGCTGAGGCAGGGACGGTTTCGCCCGTCACGAACACCTCGCGGCCCCTCGTGCGCGGTTTCCGCGCCCCTACGACAGCATGCAATCCGGCTCCGACGGCTCGACGGAGTGTCCCGAGAAGGCCGGAAGCCGGGTGCGCAACCGGCCTGTGAGGAGCGCCATGCCCAGGGGGGTCACCGTGTGCAGCGCGCTGGTACGCACACGTCGCGTCGTGATGAGCCCCGACTCTCGCAGTACCGCAGTGTGCTGACTGGCCGTTCCCTGCGAAATTCCCAGGCGCTCCGCGAGCTGTGACGTGGTGGAGGTGTCGATCAGGGCCCGCAGCACGGCTGCCCTGGTGTTTCCAAGGAGTGCGCCGAGGGACCAGCGCTCATGCCCCGATTCGGGCGTCGGGTTCTCGTCCCAGCCGTTGATGATGCTCGGTGACGCGGCGAAGACCAACGCAGGCTTCGCCAGTTCGACGCCCCGGCCTGCCATGGCCGGCAGGAAGACCGAGGGCTTGAGGATCAGGCCCCGTCCGTCCAGGGCGATGTCCTGGTCGGGGCCGTCGTGAATCTCGAGCACTGGCGGATTCCAGATGATGCGGGGATGCAGCGTGGACAGCATGCGTTCCACACCTCCCACGGCTGCAATCCGACCGTGCGAGTCGCAAACGGCCTCCAGACGTTCCCGAATCCGCCCCCAGTACGGAGCGACGCCCAGCTTCCACACGTCGAGCGCCGCCTGGGTGGCCTTCGCATGTTCCAAGGTGTATGCCATCCGCCCCCGTCCGGCGGACGAACGCCTCAGCAGACCTAGGAGATCGTCCAGCGCCCCGGGGGAACGCGGCACCGTCGGGCCGACGGACCGGCCGTGCTCTCTGAGTGTGTTCCGTAAGTCGACGCGCCACCTGGCATAGGGGTCGTCCTGCTGCAGCCCGTGCAGTACAGCGAGAGCGAAGACCCCTTCCACAAGGGGGCTCAGTTCACTCTGCAGGCGAACACGCGCCAAGTCGGCACCCGTGAAGTGGATTCGTTGCACAGCATCGCCCCCGCAGCAGTAGCCCGGCTCGACTGGCCCTCCCGCACAGCATCTACACTGATGTTGGATGAGTAGCGATCAGCCAAGCACATCAGTTGAACCGCTGGCCAACGCTAAGCCTTGGCATCCAGTCGGTCAACCAACATTGGACGAGGGCTTGAGTGGATCACACACCAGTGTGAAGCTAGGGTGGCTTTCAATAAGGGGAGGCCACGCGATGCCCAACGGCGACAGCGAGCCTGGCAACAGCCTGGCTGACAAGCTCAATCACCTGTTCGTCCACGTGAAGCCGTCCGGCCGCACCCCGTACACCGTCGAGGAGGTCGCGCGCGCCATCACCGCTGCCGGGATACCAATCTCAGGCAGCTACATCTGGCTCCTGCGCAAGGGACAGCGCGACAACCCGACCCTCCGTCATATGGAGGGACTGGCCAGGTTCTTCGGCGTGCCTCCCGCGTACTTCTTTGATAACCAGGTCACCAAAACGGTGAATGCCGAGTTGTCTCTGCTCACCGCTCTGCGCGACGCGAAGGTACAGCGGATCGCCCTGCGCACCGCCGGACTCTCGGAGAAGAGCCTTGAATCGATCGGCGAGGTAATCGAGCGGGTGCGTGAACTTGAGGGACTGCCCGACAGCCCGACGGACAACGGGCAGCCCTCGTAAGCGAGATCGGTTGATCCGCCAATGGGTGTCAGCCGTTGTCAGGCCGAACCGCAAGTCGGCCCGCCGCGAAGACGTATCGGACCCGGCGGAGAGCATCCAATTCGGTCAACGGATTGCCGTCGACGACAACGAGGTCGGCACGCATGCCCGGGGCCACGACACCTGTATCCCTGAGCCCCAGAGCATGAGCAGCGTTGACCGTGGCCATGTCGAGGATCTCGGCATTCCTGAACCCGAGCGAGGCGAAGAACTCAAGCATGCCGACGTAGTCACCGAACCGTGCTCCTGGCACCCCGGCGTCGGTGCCGGCGATGAACCGGACACCAGCCCCGCGCATTTCCTGAATGACCTCGGCCATCTGCTGCGCGCGTTCGGATCCCATTTGTTTGAGAAACAATTCCCAGTCCCCGGAAACACAGCGGCAGACGGCCACGTCGTGGCCGACGATGCGGCCGGTGATCGCCGAGTCGTAGACGATCCCCTCCGCGGTGCGCCAGGAGCAGTGCTCGATGGTCCGGACGCCGGCGTCAACACACTGGCCAATGGTCTCGGTGCCATGCGCATGAGCGGCCACATCCAGGCCGTGGCGTGCCGCTTCCCGAACGATCAAGCGGAGTTGAGCGGCGGTGAACTGCGGCTCCCACATGCGCGGGCCGCCCGGAGTAAGCGCGCCGCCCGAGGCCATGACCTTGATGAGGTCGGCCCCGGCCTCCGCGTTACGGGCGATCTGCGCCCGGATAGCGTCGTCCGTGGTCACCTCACCGCCCAGAAAGCCGCAATGGCCACCGCGTGAGGTCAGCGGTGTGGTCGCGGCGAGGATGCGAGGCCCGGTGACGGCTCCGGAGCGGATGGAATCGCGCAACGCCACGGTGAGCCCGTCCCGGTCACCGAGATCCCGTACGGTGGTCACCCCCGCGGCCAGCATGAGCCGGGCGCGGTCCGCCATGGCGGTGGACAGCTCGCTGGATTCGGTGTCGACCACCGCGCCGACGATGTCCGGACCCGCGTCGAAGGCGAGGTGGACGTGGCAGTCCGCCATTCCGGGCAGCACCGTCGCCCCGTGGCAGCGCAACCGGGGCACCTGTGCGTCGACTGACACGTCCAGTTCAGCAGCGGCGCCGACGGCGACGACGACGCCGGAGTCGACAAGTACCGCGCCGTCGGCGATCAGATGCTCTGCGGGTCCGGCGACGACGCGATCGGCGATGATCAGTACCTTGCTCACGATTGCCTTCCGTGTAGGGCCTTGGATACGGCGATGAGTTCACGTGCGTCGGAGTCCAGGTCGGCGCCGACGGGTACCGCGACGCGGACCGCGGCCCGTTCGGCGTGCGAGGACTCCGCCGTCGGCTTCAAGGCCAGTGCTTCGGTAATGTGCCGGGCGAGTTGGTCGGCCGACGCGCGGGCGAGATCGGTGTCGGACGCGACACGCGTCAAATACGGGCTGAGGCGCACTAGACCGTCACGGCACTCGATGAGCCGCCGATAGAACCGCTGCTCGTGGGTACGGTGCAGGCGCAGCCGGCGCCACCGGGAATTGACCGGCGACTGGTCCAGGACGAGCTCCGGGTAGGCATCGGTGAGCGCCGTCCACAGCGGAGTGAGCTCGTCGTACATGCGATGGTGGTGCGCCATCGACCGCAGCCGGGTGAGTAGTTGCACGCAGGCCGAGTAGCAGATCCCGGTGAGCGTGATCCCCATGGCCCAGTTGGACAGGGACCAGTTGAGGGTGTTGAACGCCTCGTGCGACCCGGGTTCGCCGATGCGCAGCGCCACCAGGATCATCCGGTTCACCGCGGTCAGGGTCAGTCCGAGGAGTCCCAGGGCCATGATCCGCAAACCGAAACCCAGGTGCTGGGCCGCTTTACGCGCGTAGCGCAGGGCCCATTGCCCGGAGGCCAGATAGGCGTAGACGAAGTAGGCGTTGCCGACGAGGTAGAACCAGGCGATGCCCGGCTCTGCCATGTACGGGGTGCCCAGTGAGTGACCGCGCATCGCCGCGGGTGTGGCCGTCATCGAGGCCATCAGAGCGATCAGGACACCGGCGAGCAGGCCGCTGTGCAAGCGCAGGTGCCGGTGGTACACGGCGTCCGCGCCGCGCACGGAGGAGGCGAAAAACAGAATCAGGACGAACAGGCCCAACATATAGATCCCGTTGAACGCCACCTTGCCGACGCCCACGGCCGTAGCCCCGTCGATCGCACTGTTGATCTCTGGAATGCTCAGAACCTCACCGCCCAGCAGCAACAGCAGGCAGGTGACAAGGAGGCGCAGTACCCGGTCGTGCGGGGCGCGTGCCAGATCGAAGCCCTTCCACAGCGCCCCGATGCCCAGCAAGATGATCAGAGGCACCTGGAACATCACATCCACCCCCAGCGGGGGTGAAGCGCGGAACGCAGCGGACCGAGGGCAGGGTCCTCAGAGGCACAGGGGGCGACGTGGCTCAGTACGGCGGACCACTCCTGGATGATGGTCGCAACCAACTCCGCCTCGCGCTCGCATTCCTCGTCGTATGCGGTGCGACGCCACGTTTCGTTGATGACGTCGTGCGGAATGTCCGGCAATGGGATGCGCCAGACTTCGCCTTCGGATTCTCCCCCCGTGTGGTCGGCAAGTATGTGGCCTACCTCGTGCAGGATGATGTGATCCTGATGCGCCGAGCTGGTTTCCTGCTGGTAGAAGATGTAATCCACGGTGTCCGTGGCGATCCACAAACCGAATGGACCCGGTACGGGCAGAGGGTGGGACACCAGATGCATAGGGCGACCGCGGTAGTCGCCCAGAAGTCTGCAGAGTTCATGCACCTGGAGCGGAGGCCTTATACCGAGGTTTCTGAGTAAGCGCCTGCAGCGCTTCCTTAACCGTCGCTCGTTCAAAACCGTATCCCCGCTTGTAGGTCCGTTGGACGCGCGGTTCTCCCCGCTCTTGGTCGGCATAGCTGCGGAGAGTTGCCGGGTGGTGACTGCGCCCTCCCCAGTTAATCGTTGTCAACGGGAGTGCCGGGTGCAAGGGGTGAAAGGCCCCCATGGTGATGTTGACTCAAAAGGAACTCCTGCCTCCGTTGGTTTGGCGTTCTCCGGACAGCTTGAGAGAACCCGGACCAGTTGACCCTGCCGGCGGAACGAGTCGGCCTGTCGGCCACCCTGGGACCAGCGACCACCGGCTGTCGCAAGGGTCAGGTTCTGCTGATCCGCCGTGCCACTTCTGCCGTGACCTCCTCGGGCGTGAAATCTCGGAACAGCCCGCTCAAGGCGCAGGCCAGTCGCGCCCGCCGCGTGGAGCGCGGCGGGCCAGTGCCTGGGCGATGACCGCCTGGAGGTACTCCTCCGGGGTCTGTCCGGCGTCCACCGCGAGGTTTCGGAGCCGCTCCTCGGTGTCCGGCTCCATCGGGATGCTCATCAGGTACTTGCCGTCACGGCCGGGGAATACCGCGCAGAGCACGTCGACGGGCAGGGCGTCTCCCAACCGCTTCCAGATCTTCCGTACCGCTCTGCGCTCGTCCTTCGCGGAGACAAGGACCACGAGGCGCCTGCCGTCGTCGGAGGCCGCCACTCGCAGTCGGCTTTGCTCCTGTGCGGCTCTCAGCTCGAGTGAGCCGGCCTCGCGGGTCAAAACGATCTCGATGGCGTGCAAGGGCACTTCGCCTCTCCTCTCTCTCGGTTCATTCAAGGGAGATCACTCCGTCGGGCAGCCAGCCCTGCCCGTAGCCGTCGATGAGGTCGAGCAGCACATCCGGCTCCACTCGCACACCCCTGTTCCGTAGTTCGGCTGTCGTCCACCACCGCGCGTCCGGCGCCAGGAGGATGCGTACGTCGCATGGCCAAGCACCTGTAGCGGGCGCCGCCAGGACGAAGTACTCCTCGCGTGGGCGCTGCTCAGACACGGGCAGCCGTCCGGCCACGGGGGCGATCCGCAGTGCGGGCAGCCGCAGTTCACGTCTGAGGTGGCGTGCGGTGGCCCGGCGGAAGGACTCGCCCGGCCGTATCGGATGCGCGGGAACTCTCCAGACGACCGGGGACACGGCGCGGTTCGGCACCAGCAGGAAGCGCCGCGCCAGCGGGTCGATGACGACGGGGCGGACACGTGCGGCTGGCTCGGGGCCTGGACTGGTCACATCGCCACTTTGCCTTCATGTGATTGGAATAGCATGCCGATGTGTTCCATATGGGTGTGTCCGGGCAGGATCCGGCATGAGTCATCCAGCGGACTGGATGCGATGTGCGCGCGTCAGCGCCTTCGCATCCAGTTCACTGGATGGCATAGGGAGATCTGGTCGGACCGAGCGGTGGCGGGTCCGGCTGGACGTGGTGTGAACACGTCCAGCCGACTCGGCATCGTTCGACCCGGCCGGATACGGACCATCGGCGAGGGGAGGAGCACGGTGTGGCCCGACCGGCTGGTCGTGGGAGACCGGGTCCGGTTCGACGGGCAGGTGTGCACGGTGACCAGCGTGTGCGGCGGGCACGTGGCGCTGCGGGACGGCCTCGGCGCCACCGAACAGGTTGCCGTGGTCACGCTGCTGGCCGCGGAGGACTTCGCGTTCCTGGAACGGGATACGGAGCCCGCATGGCGGGAGGAGTCGCCCCTGCCGGAGACGGTGCTGGATCGGGCACGCTGGTGGCGGCGGCACATTGCCGAGGTACTGACCGGTGTGCCATACGGCGCTCCACCCGGCACCCAGCCGCGCCCTGCCTACGACCCCGCCTGCCGCACTCTGGCCGAGCGGGAGGAGGCCAAGGCCAGGGAACTGGCCGATCTGGGGATACGCGCGGCTTCGGCGCGGACGGTGCGGCGTAAACGGCAGCGCTATCAGCAGCATGGGCTGGCTGGTCTCACCGATGGCCGGGCCGGACCCCGCCTCCCCGGTGACGACCCGTTGCACCCCCGGGTGGAGGCATTGGTACGGGATCTGCTCGCGAGGCAGATCCCGGGGCAGCGCCTGCGAGCCGAGCAGTTGCACGATCAGGTGCTGACTCGCCTTGCCGTGCCCATCGCGGCGGGAGAGCTGCCTCGGCCGTCCCGGGCTGCCGTCCGGCGCCTCGCCGCCCGGTTGCTCGCCAACGCGGTGGAGGGCCGGACCGGCTGGCTGGCCGCTGCGGCCGTGGGCGAGCGCGTCCACCTGGACGTGGTCGAGCTACCCCTGCTCTCCGGCGGGGAAGGCGGGGACAAGCGCCTACGGCTGCTGATCGCTCTCGACGAGGCGACCAGGCTCGTCCTGACCGCCGTGGTCCACACCGAGCACCGGCCGCCGCTGCACGGAACGCTTCTCGCCCGGATCTGCGCCCCGTTGGGCGTGCGGTCAGACTGGGGCGCCGTCCTGTCCGGAAGCCCTTCCGGCCCACCCCGACGAGAAGCGCCCCCACCGATCGTCCGCCCGGACACCCTCGTCGTCGACGGCACCAACGCACCCGGCCTGCGTGTGCTGCGCGAAGCCTGCGCCCAGCTGGGGATCCACGTGCAATTCGCGCAACGCCTGCGGCCGGTGGACCGTGGTGGTGTGGAGCGCACGCTGCAGCGCTTCGCATCGCTCTTCACCGACCATCTGCTCTCCGCTGCCGGGCAGAGCGCGCACGCGGCCGGATGGCCGCCCGCAATGGTCCAGGACATGCTCGATGCATGGGTGATCCATACCTGGCCGGACACTCCGATGCCGACCGCAACCGCGGGCGGAGCACATACCCCACGAACCCGTCATGAGACGCTGACCGCCCCGCGGGATGGACACCGACCCCGGTCCCCGCACAGCAGCTCACGGCGTTGCTGAACACGGCCTGGCGTGTCGTCGGTCCCTCCGGGCTGCGGCTCGGCGGGCGCCTCTACGACTCCCCGGCCCTGGAACCCCAGCGCCACGCAAAGGCGCCAGGCGCCGGCCGCCACACGTTCGAGGTGCGGTGGGACCCATACGACCTCGAGCGGGTGTGGCTGCGTACCGCACACGACGAGTGGATCACAGCCCGTGCGGTGCCTCCCGCTGACCGATCCAGCGCTCAACTCGCCTTGTGCCACGCACCGCTTGAAAGCACCGAGATCTACGTCGGCCCCGGTCGGGGCGGGGCGGGGTCGACCGTCAGTGACCAGACGGCACGCGGCCCCGTCGCCGCCGGCGGGCAGTCGTTCCAGGACTGGATGAACGCCTTCTTCCCGCTCCCAGCTCTGGACGACGGCACCCGCACGCTGCCGGAGGATCTGCGCGTGGCCTACCACGCCCAGCTCCCCCTGCGCGTGCCAGGCGTCTCGTCCGCCGTACGACGGATCGAGGACGCGTTGGCCGTCAAGAGGCGGGTCCGGCGCGGCCGTAGTCGGCCCACATTGCCGCCGGTGCGCTCCTTCCCGAGTCCCCCGGCTGACTTCGGGGACGAAGCAGAGCATGTGGTCCGTCAGTACGATGCCCTGATCGAGGAATCCAAGACAGCCATCGAAAGTCACAAAGCGGCTGCCGAAAGACACAACGCGGCGGCGCGCGAGGAGACCGGTAGGTGCGAGCTGCTGATCGCGCACCGCGAGGAGGCGGTAAGCCTGGTCGGGCTGCAGGCACGTCTGCGGGCCATGCACGAACGCGCCCGGGAACACGGCATCTTCGTTCCCCCGCCCCCCGCCCCTCCGGTGGAGCTGCGCATCGTCCCGAGCCCACAGGGCGGGGGGACGACCTCCCCGGCGGACGCGGAGCCCGCCCCTTCCGGGGTACCCACCGCCCCGCCGCCGGAGGACGCGGAACAGCCCCCGGCCGAGATCGTCATCCGCAGCACAAAGCAGCAGGAGATCCTGAACGTCATCGCCCAACGCCCTGAAGAGCCGTGGGGCAGCGAGGATCTGGCCAGAGCGCTCGGCATTCCCCGGGACCCCAGGGAACGCAAGAGCCTGCGTAACTGCCTGCGGGCCCTGACGATTTCCGGCGCTCTGGAACGCATCACACGGGAAGACGACCCCCACGTCTACTACCGGCCCCGACTGAACTGGAAATTCACCTGACCCCGACCGCCCGCAACACGACACCCACAAAGCACCGCCGCACATAAGAGACCGCCACCGCAGTTTTCCCTGGTTGGCCCCAGGGTGCGGTGGCGGCCGGGCCCGCTAAGGCCGTTTCCGACACTACCCGGCACCACCCGGGCGTGTCCGGCATTCGGCCAAATTGCCCTGCCTGCTTTCCCGCAGGCCGTTCGAGGAGTCCGAATGCCCATGCGAATTCACCGTGGAGGATTGCCCGGCTCGCGGCCGGGCCACAGGTCCACCTCCAGCGCCTTCTCCAGGTTCGCGATCGTCAGCAGGTCGCACCACACCACACCGTCCAGCACCTGCGTGATCGTCATCCGCGACACCCCGGTACGCCGGGACACCTCGGCGATCGACCAGCCGCGGGCGTCGATCGCACGGCGCAGCCGGGCCGCCACCTCCTGCGCCACCCGGGCCCCGTGGTGGTCATCGAGCACAGCGTGCGGCCAGACGCCCTCGACCACGTACTTGAAGGGCTTGAGGCTTCGCTTGTCTCCCTGGGGCACGTCGAAGAGTGTCGCCCATACGGACCTCCAGGCATGACAGCGTCCGTCGCATCGGCGTCATGCTATTGGAAAAGCACCCCTCCCGGGGTTCTTTCCTGGCGGAGAGTCACGATGGACGCGATCGAGCAGTACCGGCCCAAGCTGGCCACCCCTGTCTGGGAACGCATCGGCCCCGACTGCCGCCGCGCTGTGAGCCAGGCGAAGCCCGCCACGCCCAAGGATGCCCGCGACTGGATCGGCGCCCTGGCGTATGCCGCCGCGCACGCCGACGCCTGCGGGCGCCCCACCAAGGCCGAACACCTGCTCACGCCGGAGGCGGTCGAGTGGTACCTGGCCACCGGCTACGCGCACGTGGGCGAGGCGGCCCGCGCCAACCGCCGCGGCCGCCTCGGCAGGCTCCGCCGCGCCCTGCTCGGCCCCGACCTGATCACCGGCAACCCGGCCGTGTACTCCGGCTCAGACGCCTCCCGTCCCTACACGAGGGCCGAGCAGGCCCAGCTGTACGCCACCGCCCGCGCACAGCCCACCGACGAACTGCGCTACGGCCTGCTGACCCTGCTCGCCCTCGGCTTCGGCTGCGCCCTGGACTCACCCGAGATCATCCCGCTGCGCGTCCATGACGTACGCGAGGCACCCAACGGCGCGGTCGCCGTCGGCGTTCGCGGCCCGCGCGCCCGCACCGTCCTGTGCCGAGCCGCCTGGGCCCCGGTCCTCCTCGAGGTCTCCGCCTGGGTCTCCACGCCCGGCCAGGCCCGCTACCTCTTCCGCCCGAACAGCTACGCCCGCGGCACCAACACGGTCACCAACTTCCTCGCCCGCACAAAGACTTCACCCGGCTGCCCGCCCCTGGTGATGGGCCGCGCCCGCGCCACCTGGCTCGTCGACGCCGTCGAGGCCCGCATGCACCTGCCCACGCTCATGGCGGCTGCCGGCCTGACGACCCTGCGCTCCATCGACCGGATCCTGCCGTACGTCCGCAACCTCTCGCCCGAACAGGCCGCCCAAGCACTCAAGGAGTTGTGAGAACATGACCAGCAAAATCGACCGCCGTCTCCACTTCGCCCGCATGCGCTCCTGCGGCGTTCTGGTTCCCGACGACGTGGCCGCGAGCATCCTCGACGGCATCGACGCCTCAGGCCTGGTCGAGGAGATCGAACCGCTCGTCGCCAACACCACCGGACGCCCCAGCCAACTCCCGGTCAGGACCCTGCTGTTCGGCATGAGTCTGGCCTCCGCCCTCCACCGCGGCGTCGTGACCCTGACCGCCGTCACCGACCTGCTCTACTTCTCACTGTCCGACACGATGCGCGCGCACCTCGGGCTCCGCCGCTATCCCAACCACGACAAGGGCTTCGAAGCCGGCTACGGCACCGTCCGCCGCCGCTTCCACCGCGTCGTCCGCGCCATCGACCCGTCCCCGCTCCCCAAGAACCACCGCCTCGACCGCTCTGAAGCCGACCGCATCCTGGCAGAGGCCGATCCGAACGAATCCGCCCGCAAGCGCACCCTCATGCTCAAGCTGGCCAACATGATCCTCGGCATGTCCCTGCGCGAGGTCCGTCCACTCCTCAAAGCCCACTGGGACGGCTCGGTCGCCGTCGACGCCACCGTCGTCGGCGCCTACGCCAAGGGGCTCGCCCCCGACAGCCCCGTCACCTCCACCGACCCCGACGCCGCCTGGTACGTCCGCACGGCCAAGCACGAGGACCCCCTCGCCCTGGACCACCTCAGCACCGCCGACACGGCCAGGCAGAAGAAGAACACCAAGATCCAGAAGAAGGTCGAACGGATCAAGAAGCGCCTCTACGGCTACGACGCCTCCCTCGTCGTGGCCCGCGACCCCCGCCACCACGGAGCACCTCTGCCCGACGGCTCCGCCGACCCCGACGCAATCCCCGCCCTGATCCTCGCCTTCTCCATCGACAAGCCAAGCCACCGCCCCGGCCAGGTGGCCGTCGAAGCGCTCCAGCAGATCGGCGACAGCCTCCCTCGCGGCTACCTGGCCGGCGACCGTGCCTACAACGACCAGAAGCCGGAGAACTTCCAGCTGCCCATCCGCGCCATGGGCTACGAGCCCGTCTACGACTACGCCAAGGACCAACTCGGCGTGCAGGCGGGCTTCGCCGGCGCCCAGCTCGTCGAGGGCAGCTGGTACTGCCCCTCCATGCCCGACGAGTTCAAGGGCGCCACCAAGGACCTGATCGACGAGAAGATCGACAAGCAGACCTGGATCGACCGCATCCGCGCCCGCGCCGCCTACCTCTTCATGCCCAAGCAGCGGCCCGACGCCGAGGGCCACCGCCGCATGATGTGCCCCGCCGAGGCAAACCGGACCCAGTGCTCCCTCAAGGCGTACACCCTCGGCCGCGGCATCCACCTCCCCCTGGTCGACCCCAAGCCCGGCCCAGCAGGCCCCACCGCCTGCTGCAAACAGCGCACCATCACCGTCCCGCCCGAGTCCGGCGCCAACCTCTGGCAGCCCCTCCAGTACGGCTCCGAAGCCTGGCAGCGCGTCTACTTCCGCCTGCGCAACAGCATCGAGGGCATGAACGGCTACGCCAAGGACACCCTCCGCGAACGTCTCGAGAACCCTGGTAGCCGCCGCATCCGTGGCATCGCCGCCCAGACGATCCTCCTGGCCTTCCAGCTGGCCCACGCCAACAAGCGCAAACTCACCACCTGGGCCGACGCCATCGCCCTGGGCGGCGACCGACCCCGGCGCCGCCCCACCCGCCGGCGCAAGACCAAGCCCCTGGGCACCTGGACCCCCAAGGGCTACGCCACCAGGCCGGAAAAGCCCCAGTCCGAAGAGTGAGACTGCGCACACCCTGGTAACTCACTGAAGATCAATAACCACAGAATCCGACTGCCCGGCGGCCCACCGGCCGCCGGGCAGTCATGCGTGTAAGCATCATCACACCACAGCGGACCTGCCCAGACACAGCGAAACGGGCTCATCGTGATCACGATGAGCCCGTTTCGTCGGTGCTACCAGGACACTTTCATCGGTGTCCCACTGTGCGCGAGGGGGGAGTTGAACCCCCACGCCCTTGCGGGCACTGGAACCTGAATCCAGCGCGTCTGCCTATTCCGCCACCCGCGCATTGGGTGTGCCTTCCGGCTGTGCCCCTTGGGGCCCGGCGCCGTCCGACATGCAGAAGATTAGCACGCCGGTCAGGGTGGGTTCACATCACTTGTCGTCGGCCCTCCGCCGGCCCGCCACGCGTCTCAGGGTGTGCCGGTTCGCGTATCAACCTCGTACCGGTCCAGGCCATCTCCCCAAGAGGTGGCCGGGTCCACAGTCGGGTGCGGGACACTTGTCTTCGCCCGCCTCTACGATCCTTGGCGGGAGGAGTTCGAAGGGTGCCCGCCCAGGGAACCGGCTCAGTGCCGGGGGCGTGGATACGATCAGTAAGCAGTACCAGGCAGAGCAGTACGCGCAAGCAGTACGGCAGGGCAGTACGGCAACGAAGGAGGAGGTGCCCCATGGGAGTCCTGAAGAAGTTCGAGCAGCGTCTCGAAGGTCTGGTCAACGGCACCTTCGCCAAGGTGTTCAAGTCCGAGGTCCAGCCCGTGGAGATCGCCGGAGCACTCCAGCGCGAGTGCGACAACAACGCCACCATCTGGAACCGCGACCGGACCGTCGTCCCCAACGACTTCATCGTGGAACTGAGCGCCCCGGACTACGAGCGCCTGAGCCCCTACTCGGGCCAGCTCGGGGACGAGCTGGCCGGCATGGTGCGCGACTACGCCAAGCAGCAGCGTTACACGTTCATGGGACCGATCAAGGTCAACCTGGAGAAGGCGGACGACCTGGACACCGGCCTGTACCGGGTCCGCAGCCGTACGCTCGCCTCCTCCAGCAGCCAGCAGGCCCCCGGGCCCGCCGCCCCGGCCGGGCGGCCCGGCCCCGGCTCCGCGCCGGGCGGATACGGGTACCCGCAGCCCGCCCCGCCCGCCGGCGCGCCCCCCATGCCCAGCTCGCCGCCGCCCGGCGCCCGGCCCGGGGGCTACGGCTACCCGCAGCCCGCAGGCCAGCGGCCCCCGGCCGCCCCGACGGGCGGCGGACGCACCCGCTACTGGATCGAGATCAACGGCACCCGCCATCAGATCTCCCGCCCGACGCTGGTGCTGGGCCGCAGCACCGACGCCGACGTGCGGATCGACGACCCCGGCGTCTCCCGCCGGCACTGTGAGATCCGGACCGGAACGCCCTCGACGATCCAGGATCTCGGCTCCACCAACGGCATCGTGGTGGACGGGCAGCACACCACCCGCGCTACGCTCCGCGACGGCTCGCGGATCGTCGTGGGCAGCACCACCATCATTTACCGGCAAGCCGAAGGGTGAAGCGGGGGCAATGTCAGAGCTGACCCTCACGGTCATGCGGCTGGGTTTCCTGGCCGTACTGTGGCTGTTCGTGATCGTGGCCGTGCAGGTCATCCGCAGCGACCTGTTCGGCACGCGCGTCACCCAGCGAGGATCGCGCAGGGACGCCGGACGCCCCCAGCAGGCCGCCCGGCAGCAGGCACCCCGGCAGCAGGCCGCGCCCCCGCAGCCGCGTGGCCAGCAGGGCGGCGGCCGGCAGCGTCGCAACGCCCCCACGAAGCTGGTGGTGACCGAGGGCACGCTGACCGGCACCACCGTCGCGCTGCAGGGCCAGACGATCACCCTGGGCCGGGCGCACGACTCCACGATCGTGCTGGACGACGACTACGCCTCCAGCCGCCATGCCAGGATCTACCCCGACCGCGACGGCCAGTGGATCGTCGAGGACCTCGGATCCACCAACGGCACATACCTGGACCGGTCCCGGCTGACGACTCCCACACCGATCCCGCTGGGCGCGCCGATCCGCATCGGCAAGACCGTCATCGAGCTGCGGAAGTAGTGCTACATCATGAGTGAGCGCGAGCGGAGCGAGCACGCGACGGCGGACCGCAGGGCGGCCCCCGGCGCGCTCCCGACCGGAGGGTGGGCAGTGTGGCTCGACACGACCGGCTGTACCAGGAGCAGCCGACGGGCGAGGTGCGCATGAGTCTGTCACTGCGCTTCGCCGCCGGATCGCACAAGGGCATGATCCGGGAGGGCAACGAGGACTCCGGTTACGCCGGTCCCCGGCTGCTCGCCATCGCCGACGGCATGGGCGGCCAGGCGGCCGGCGAGGTCGCCTCCTCCGAGGTGATCTCCACGCTGGTCACGCTCGACGACGACGTGCCCGGCTCCGACATCCTCACCTCCCTCGGCGCCGCCGTGCAGCGCGCCAACGACCAACTGCGCGCCCTGGTCGAGGAGGACCCGCAGCTGGAGGGCATGGGCACCACGCTCACCGCCCTGCTGTGGACCGGCCAGCGCCTCGGCCTCGTACACGTCGGCGACTCCCGCGCCTATCTGCTGCGGGACGGGGTCCTCACCCAGATCACCCAGGACCACACCTGGGTGCAGCGGCTCGTCGACGAGGGACGGATCACCGAGGAGGAGGCGACCACCCACCCGCAGCGCTCGCTGCTCATGCGCGCGCTCGGCAGCGGTGACCACGTCGAACCGGATCTGTCCATCCGTGAGGTCCGGGCCGGCGACCGCTATCTGATCTGCTCCGACGGCCTGTCCGGCGTCGTCTCCCACCAGACGATGGAGGAGACCCTCGCCAGCTATCAGGGCCCGCAGGAGACCGTGCAGGAACTGATCCAGCTCGCGCTGCGCGGCGGCGGCCCCGACAACATCACCGTCATCATCGCCGACGTCCTCGATCTGGACACCGGGGACACCCTGGCCGGCCAGCTGTCCGACACCCCCGTGGTGGTCGGCGCGGTCGCCGAGAACCAGCACCACCTGCACGACAACGGCATCATGCAGACGCCGGCCGGCCGCGCCTCGCACCTCGGCCGTCAGGTGCCCGGCCAGGGCGGCGGCGAGTTCGGCCCGCCCGGCAGCGGCGACACCACCGGCTACATCCCGGCCGGCAGCTTCGGCGACTACGGCGACGACGACTTCGTCAAGCCGCACAAGGGCCGCAGATGGCTCAAGCGCTCCCTGTACGGCGGTCTCGCCCTGGCCGTCATCGGCGGTGGCCTGTACGGCGGTTACCGCTGGACGCAGACCCAGTACTACGTCGGCGTCAAGGGCGAGCACGTCGCGCTGTACCAGGGCATCAGCCAGGACCTGGCCTGGGTGTCGCTGTCCAAGGTGGAGCGGGACCACCCCGAGATCGAACTCAAGTACCTGCCGCCCTACCAGCAGAAGCAGGTCAAGGCCACGATCGCCGAGGGCGGCCTGACGGACGCCCGGTCGAAGGTCCAGGAACTGGCCGTGCAGGCCTCCGCCTGCAAGAAGGAGGCGCAGCGGCAGGCCGCCGACAGCGAGAGCAACGCCAAGACGGGCCAGGGCGAGGCCGGGGGCACCACGGGAACCACGCGTGCCTCCCTCACGTCCAAGGCCGCGCAGACACCCGACCCGTCGGCTTCCCCGGGTACGTCGTCGTCTCCGTCGTCTCCGTCCAAGCCCCCGTCCACGACCCCGTCCGCGACCCCCAGCCCCGGCCCCACCCTCTCGGAGGATGAGCAGAAGGTCGTCTCGCTGTGCGGTAAGCAGTAGGCAAGCCGTGAGAGGCCCCGTCACACGATGAGCAGTACTTCCAACACGTCGACGCACCACACGTCCACGATCGGCTCCATCGGCGCGCCGAGCCGACGCAACACCGAGCTGGCGCTGCTGGTGTTCGCCGTCGCCATCCCGGTGTTCGCCTACGCCAACGTGGGCCTGGCCATCAACGACCAGGTGCCGCCGGGCCTGCTCAGCTACGGCTGCGGGCTCGGCCTGCTCGCGGGCGTCGGCCACCTCGCCGTACGGAAGTTCGCCCCGTACGCCGACCCGCTGCTGCTGCCCCTGGCCACGCTCCTCAACGGCCTCGGACTCGTCGTCATCTGGCGGCTCGACCAGTCGAAACTGCTCCAGTCGCTGCCCAACTACGTGACGGCCGCGCCCCGCCAGCTGCTGTACACCGCGATGGGCATCGGTCTGTTCATCGTCGTGCTGATCTTCCTCAAGGACCACCGCGTCCTGCAGCGCTACACCTACATCTCGATGTTCTGCGCGCTGGTCCTGCTCCTGCTGCCGCTGGTGCCCGGCCTCGGGGCCAACATCTACGGCGCGAAGATCTGGATCAGGGTCCCCGGACTCGGCTCCCTCCAGCCGGGCGAGTTCGCGAAGATCGTCCTCGCCGTCTTCTTCGCCGGCTATCTGATGGTGAAGCGCGACGCCCTGGCCCTCGCCAGTCGGCGCTTCATGGGCCTGTACCTGCCGCGCGGCCGCGACCTCGGACCCATCCTGGTCGTCTGGGGGATCTCCATCCTCATCCTGGTCTTCGAGACCGACCTCGGCACCTCGCTGCTGTTCTTCGGAATGTTCGTCATCATGCTGTACGTCGCCACCGAGCGGACCAGCTGGATCGTCTTCGGTCTGCTGATGTCCGCGGCCGGCGCCGTCGGCGTGGCGAGCTTCGAGCCGCACGTCCAGCAGCGCGTCCAGGCCTGGCTCAACCCGCTGAACGAGTACAAGCTCAGCCAGCAGGGCGTGGCCGGCCACTCCGAGCAGTCCATGCAGGCGCTGTGGGCCTTCGGTTCCGGCGGCACCCTCGGCAGCGGCCTCGGCCAGGGCCACTCCGACCTCATCCGGTTCGCCGCCAACTCCGACTTCATCCTCGCCACCTTCGGCGAGGAACTGGGTCTGGCCGGCGTCATGGCGATCCTGCTGCTGTACGGCCTGATCGTGGAGCGGGGCGTACGCACCGCCCTCGCCGCGCGCGACCCCTTCGGCAAGCTGCTCGCCGTCGGCCTCTCGGGCGCCTTCGCCCTCCAGGTCTTCGTCGTCGCCGGCGGCGTCATGGGCCTGATCCCGCTGACCGGTATGACCATGCCGTTCCTGGCGTACGGCGGTTCCTCAGTGATCGCCAACTGGGCCCTCATCGGCATCCTGATCCGGATCAGCGACACCGCGCGCCGCCCCGCCCCGAGCCCCGCCAGCAACCCCGACGCCGAGATGACCCAGGTGGTCCGCCCGTGAACAAGCCCCTGCGCCGGATCGCGATCTTCTGCGGCCTCCTGGTCCTCACGCTGCTCATCCGGGACAACTGGCTCCAGTACGTCCAGGCCGACAGCCTGAAGAACGACACGTTGAACCGCCGCGTCACCATCGCCCGCTACTCCACCCCGCGCGGCGACATCATCGTCGACGGCAATCCCATCACCGGGTCCACCGCGACCAGCACGAGCGGTCTGAACGACCTGAAGTACAAGCGCACCTACAAGGATGGCCCGATGTGGGCGCCGGTCACCGGGTTCGCCTCGCAGGCCTTCGGCGCCAACCAGCTGGAATCCATCGAGGACGGCATCCTCACCGGCAACGACGACCGGCTCTTCTTCCGCAACACCCTCGACATGATCACGGGGAAGCCCAAGCAGGGCGGCAACGTCGTCACCACGCTCAGCGGGGCCGCGCAGAAGGCCGCGTACGACGGTCTGAAGGCCCAGGGCGGCAAGGGCGCGGTGGCCGCCATCGATCCGTCCACCGGCAAGATCCTGGCGCTGGCGTCCTACCCGTCGTACGACCCGTCGTCGTTCGCCGGGAACTCCACGGACACCGACACCAAGGCGTGGAACAAGCTGCTGAAGAAGAACAACCCCGCCGACCCGATGCTGAACCGGGCGCTGCGCGAGACCTACCCGCCGGGCTCCACCTTCAAGGTGGTCACCGCCGCGGCCGCGCTGGAGAGCGGGCTGTACACCTCGGCCGACGAGAAGACCAAGTCGCCGCTGCCGTGGACGATGCCCGGCACCACCAAGCCGCTGCAGAACGAGGGCAACCTCCCCTGCAAGGACGCCACCATGCGCGAGGCGCTGCGGGTGTCCTGCAACACCGTCTTCGGCAAGATCGGCTCCGATCTCGGCAACGACAAGATGCTGGCCGAGGCGAAGAAGTTCGGCTTCGACGCCGAGCAGTTCACCCCGGTCCGCTCCAGCGCCTCCGTGTTCTCCGACGACATGGACCAGTCGCAGACCGCGCTGTCCTCGATCGGTCAGTTCAACACCGCCGCCACCCCGCTGCAGATGGCCATGGTCGCCTCGGCGGTCGCCAACGACGGCAAGCTGATGAAGCCGTACATGGTCGACAAGCTCCAGTCGTCGAACCTGGACACCATCGAGCAGACCGACCCGGAGCAGCTGAGCCAGCCGCTGTCCTCCAAGAACGCGCAGATCCTGCAGTCGATGATGGAGACGGTCGTCAAGGACGGCACCGGCAAGAACGCACAGATCGGCGGCGGGATCACCGTGGGCGGCAAGACCGGTACCGCCCAGCACGGCGTGGGGAACAGCGAGAACCCGTACGCCTGGTTCATCTCGTATGCCAAGCTCAGTGACGGCAGCTCGCCGGTCGCCGTGGCCGTGGTCATCGAGGACGAGAACGCCAACCGCGACGACATCTCCGGCGGCGGCCTCGCGGCGCCGATCGCAAAGAGCGTGATGGAGGCGGTCATCAACGCCAAGCAGTGACCCCGCTCACGTCCCCTTCACATCGGTGCACGTTGCGATACCGGTCCTGTATCGGGTCACGGGCTTGGCCAGGTCACACAGAGCGAGCCGGGTACGGTAGGCCCGGACGGCAGCCTCCGGCCGCACACACCGTGCCGGCCGGGACCGACGGAGAGGGCTGGTAGGTAGCTATGGAAGAGCCGCGTCGCCTCGGCGGCCGGTACGAACTGGGCCAGGTGCTCGGCCGTGGTGGCATGGCGGAGGTCTACCTCGCGCATGACACCCGCCTCGGCCGCACCGTCGCGGTGAAGACGCTGCGCGCGGACCTCGCGCGCGACCCGTCCTTCCAGGCCCGGTTCCGCCGGGAGGCCCAGTCGGCCGCCTCGCTCAACCATCCCGCGATCGTCGCGGTCTACGACACGGGCGAGGACTACATCGACGGGGTCTCGATCCCGTACATCGTCATGGAGTACGTCGACGGCTCCACGCTCCGTGAGCTGCTGCACTCCGGCCGCAAGCTGCTGCCCGAGCGTGCGATGGAGATGACCATCGGCATCCTCCAGGGACTGGAGTACGCGCACCGCAACGGCATCGTCCACCGCGACATCAAGCCGGCCAACGTGATGCTGACCCGCAACGGTCAGGTCAAGGTCATGGACTTCGGCATCGCCCGTGCGATGGGGGATGCCGGCATGACGATGACGCAGACCGCGGCGGTCATCGGCACCGCGCAGTACCTGTCGCCGGAGCAGGCGAAGGGCGAGCAGGTGGACGCCCGGTCCGACCTGTATTCGACGGGTTGCCTGCTGTACGAGCTGCTGACGGTGCGGCCGCCCTTCGTCGGGGACTCCCCGGTGGCCGTGGCCTACCAGCACGTCCGGGAGGAACCCCAGGCGCCGAGCGTCTTCGACCCCGAGATCACGCCCGAGATGGACGCGATCGTGCTGAAGGCGCTGGTCAAGGACCCGAACTACCGCTACCAGTCCGCGGACGAGATGCGTGCCGACATCGAGGCGTGCCTCGACGGCCAGCCGGTCGCGGCGACGGCGGCGATGGGCGCGGTCGGCTACGGCGGCTACCCGGACGACCAGCCGACGACGGCACTGCGCGCGGACGCCGGGGCGGGCGCCACGACGATGCTGCCGCCGATGAACCCGGACGACGGCGGCTACGGCTACGACGAGCGTCCCGACCGGCGCCGGCAGCAGAAGAAGAACAACACCTCGACGATCCTCCTCGTGGTCGCGGGCATCCTGGTCCTGATCGGCGCGATCCTGATCGGGATGTGGGCGTTCAGCGGCAACAAAGCGGGGGACGGCAAGGTCACCACGCCGAACTTCGTCGGAGCGAGCCAGCAGACCGCGCAGAAGATGGCGGAGAACGTCGGCCTGACGGTGACCACGTCCAAGAAGCCCTGCGAGGACCAGCCCAAGGGCAAGGTCTGCTCCCAGAACCCGGACCCCGAGACGGACATCGACAAGGGCTCCTCGGTCAGCCTGGTCATCTCGACGGGCGCGCCGAAGGTCGCGGTGCCCAACGTCATCAACAAGGACGTCGACACGGCCACGCAGCAGCTCGAAGACAAGGGCTTCAAGGTCAAGACAACGGAAACGGAATCCCAGCAGACCGAGGGGACGGTCCTCAGCCAGGACCCCGACCCCGGTACGGAACTGGAGAAGGCCTCCACGGTGACCCTTGAGGTCGCCAAGGAAGTGGCGAAGTCGACCGTGCCCGATGTCGTCGGCAAGACCTGCGACGAGGCCAAGGCCCAGATGACGGCCAACGACCTGGTCGGCAACTGCACCGAGACGCCCGTGACGGACGCCTCCCAGGACGGCAAGGTCATCTCGACCAACCCGCAGGCCAACCAGCAGGTGGACAAGAACTCGCAGGTGACGATCACCGTCGGCAAGCTGCAGCAGCAGAAGACGGCGGTACCGGACGTCCGCGGGCGGACCGTGGCGGTGGCCAAGCAGATGCTGAACGGCTCCGGCTTCACCAACATCCAGTTCGCGGGGGGCAGTGATCAGAGCGACAACGCGGTCGTCACCGGTCAGAGCCCCAACCCGAACCAACAGGTCGACGACCCTGGCGGCACCCAGATCACGCTGACCACCCTGGGCGCCGGCGGCAACAACGGCGGCGGCGGAAACGGCGGCTTCTTCGGCGGCCGCAACGGCTGACCCACCCCATAAAGAGTGGGCCCCTACCGGAAACCCTCCGGCAGGGGCCCACTTCGTCGTGCCACAAAATCCGCTCCCGCCTAACCCGCCTCCGCCCGACTCGCTTTCGGACGACTCGCTCCCGTGCCGACTCGGCTCTTTCGGGCCACCCGGGCTCCGGCGGCCCGTTCTTCGTGCGGCTCGCCTCCGGGTCCACTTCCCCACGCGACCGGCCCCGCCTCGGCGGCACGCCTCCGAAAGGCTCATCCCCAGGCGACTCGCCCCGGGACGACACGCCTCCGGGCTGACCCCGCTCTCGACCGGCTCGCCTCCTGGGCGGCACGGTTTGGGGTGGTTCGGTGCTAGTGGAGTTCCTTTGGTGGCGTGCGCTTGTTGTCTACCTTGTCCACGCGGACCAGTTCGCCCCAGACCACGTAGCGGTAGCGGCTCGTGTAGACGGGGGTGCAGGTCGTCAGGGTGATGTAGTGACCCGGCTTCTTCTTGCCGGATTCCTGGGGGACCCTGTCGAGGACCTCGACGTTGTACTTCGACGTCTCCGGGAGGACGGCGTAGGTCTTGTAGACGTACCACCGGTCCTTCGTCTCGAAGACGATCGGGTCGCCCTTCTTCATCCTGTCGATGTTGTGGAACTTGGCGCCGTGGCCGTCGCGGTGGGCGGCGAGGGTGAAGTTGCCCTCCTTGCCGGACATGGGGAGCGTGGCCTTGACGGGATCGGTGTAGTAGCCGGCCACACCGTCGTTCAGGACCTTCTCCGAGGTGCCCTTCTCGACCAGCACCTCGCCGTTCTTCATCGCGGGCACATGCAGGAAGCCGATGCCGTCCTTGGTGTCCAGCGCCCCCGGCCCGGTGTCCTCGGCCCAGTTGTCGCGGACCTTGTCGGACTGCCGGTGGGCCGCGCGGTCGGCGACGACGTTCGTCCACCACAGGGAGTAGACGACGAACAGGCCGAGCACCAGGCCCGCCGTGATGAGGAGTTCACCGAGGACGCTGATCGCGCCGGCGATCAGGCCCGACGTCCGGCGCTGCGGTCCCGGCGCCGAGCCGGGCACGGACGTCTGCCCTTCGATGTCGTCTGCGGTCGCTGACACTGTTCATCTGCCCTTACTGGACGAGTGCATCCGGCTTGCCCTTGCTGCGCGGCCGTTCCTCGACCATCTTGCCCCAGACGATCAACCGGTACTTGCTGGTGAACTCCGGTGTGCAGGTGGTCAGCGTGATGTAGCGGCCCGGCTCGGTGAGCCCCGAGTCCTTCGGAACCGGGTCCAGTACGCCCGTGTTCGACGGCGGCGTCACCGGCAGGATCGACGCGACCTTGTACACGAAGTACTCCTCCTGCGTCTCGACCACGACCGCGTCGCCTGACTTGAGCTTGTTGATGTACCTGAACGGTTCCCCGTGCGTGTTGCGGTGGCCCGCGAGCCCGAAGTTGCCCGTTTTGGCGGACGGCATCGCGGTCTTCAGCGGCTCCTCGCCATAGTGCCCGACCATGCCCTTGTCGAGGACCTTCTTGTTGCTGACGCCCTCGGCGATCGGCACCACGACGTCCAGCTCGGGGATGTGCAGGATGGCGAAGCCCTGCCCCGGCTCGAACTCGCCGGGGGCGCGCTTTCCGTTCGCCCAGTCCTGTTGCAGGTCGCTGGCCTCCTTGCCGGCCTGCGCGTGCGCCCGCACGTTCGTCCACCACAGCTGGTAGGTGACGAACAGCAGCATCAGCACGCCGGTGGTGATGAACACCTCGCCTATCGCCCGGCTCGCGACGACCGCCGGGCCGGGCCTGCGCAGCCGCGCCTGCCGCCGTGCCTCGACCCGGGACAGCGGTGCCCCGGGCTCGCTCCCCTCGGTCGCCGGCTCGGTCGCCCTGCCGCCACCGCCATGACGCCCGCCACGCCGCTTGGCGGCCTTTCTGCGGGCCGCACGGCCACCCGGCGCGGGTCCGGGCGGGGACGAGGCGGAAGCGGCGCGAGAGGCCGGTCCAGCGGCGGTCATGGAGTCGTCGGCGGCGGGCGGCGGATCCGGGATCCGCAGGGCGACCGTCTCCTCGTCGATGGGGGGCAGGTAGGCCGTCTCGTCCGCTCCCCGACCGGGCCGGTCCCCGAGCGCACCGGAAGCCCCGTACGACTGATCCTCGTACGAGGCGCCGGACTCGCGCTCCGGGCGCAGCGCGGTCACGCCGTGGCCCTGCCCACCACCGGGGCGAGCCCCGCCGACCTCGCCACCGCTCCCTGGTCCCCGCACTCCACCAGCCAGTTGGCCAGCATCCGGTGGCCGTGCTCGGTCAGCACCGACTCGGGGTGGAACTGCACGCCCTCGACGGGCAGTTCCCGGTGGCGCAGGCCCATGATGATGCCGTCGTGCGTGCGGGCCGTGACCTCCAGCTCCGGCGGGACGGTGGCCGGCTCGGCGGCCAGGGAGTGGTAGCGGGTCGCCGTGAAGGGTGAGGGCAGCCCGGCGAAGACGCCCTTGCCCTCATGCTCGACCGGAGAGGTCTTGCCGTGCAGCAGCTCGGGGGCACGGTCCACGACGCCGCCGTACGCGACCTGCATCGACTGCATGCCGAGGCAGACGCCGAAGACCGGAACGCCGGTGGCGGCGCAGTGGCGCACCATCTCGACGCAGACCCCGGCCTCTTCGGGGGTGCCGGGACCCGGCGACAGCAGCACGCCGTCGAAACCGTCCTGGGCGTGCGCCGTCGACACCTCGTCGTTGCGCAGCACCTCGCACTCGGCGCCCAGCTGGTACAGGTACTGGACGAGGTTGAAGACGAAGCTGTCGTAGTTGTCGACGACGAGAATCCGCGCACTCACTGGTTGTCCACCGTCACATCGTTGAAGGGCAGCAGTGGTTCGGCCCACGGGAAGACGTACTGGAACAGGATGTAGACCACGGCCAGGACCAGCACGAGTGAGACCAGCGCCTTCACCCACGTGCTGCCCGGCAGATGCCGCCAGATCCAGCCGTACATGCCGTCCCTTCCGTAGCGCCACGGCACCTACTCACGCCGTACGGCACCAGACTAACGGCGCAGTGCCTTCGGTTTGCCTGCCTCCACAGGCTGGGTGGAATCGAGGTGCGCCCAGACGATCAGCCGGTGGCTGTGACCCCATTCCGGTTCGCAGGTGGTCAGCGTCAGATAGCGGCCCGGACGCGTGTACCCGGACGTACGTGGCACAGGGTCGATCACCTCAACGTCCGTCGGGACGGTTTTGTAGGGCCCTTTGTCGATCCGATACGTGAACCAGGTGGTTCCGTCCGTGAGCACCACCGCGTCGCCGGGCCGCAGTTCGGGGAAGTCCTTGAACGGATCGCCGTAGGTGCGCCGATGGCCCGCGACCGAGAAATTGCCCCGCTGGCCCAGCCGGGCGGTGCGCGCGTAGTGGCCCAGCCCCTTCTTCAGCACGTCGGTGCCGGTGCCCTCCAGCACCGGCTTGTTCCACGTGAAACCGAACCGCGGTATGTACATGATCGCGAAGGCCCTGCCGGACCGGTACGGCTTGGGCGTGGCGGCGCCGGTGGCGGCGCCGGGGCCGGCCGGCTCGTGCACGCCGCCCCGCGACCACTGCTGCTGGAGCCGCTCGACCTGGTCGCTCATGAGGCCGTCGGCCTTCACCCCGGTCCAGAACAGCACATAAGCGACGAACAGTACGATCAGGGCGCCGATGGTGATGCACAGCTCGCTGACGGTCCTCACGATCACGCGCACCGGAAGCTCCTGTACGGACGCCCACACGTACTAGTCGACGGGTTTCGCGTAGTGCAGATCCACTGTGCCCGAGTAACCCGGCAGCGTCACCGTGCCGTCGTCGGTGACTTTCCAGCCGAGGCCGTAGACGTTCACGTACACCATGTAGTTCTGGATGGCCGGCGAGTCCGCGAGCGCCTTCTGCAGCTTCTCCGGGTCACCGACCGCGGTGATCGTGTACGGCGGCGAGTAGACGCGGCCCTGGAGGATCAGCGTGTTGCCCACGCAGCGCACGGCGCTGGTGGAGATCAGCCGCTGGTCCATCACCTTGATGCCCCCGGCCCCGCCCTGCCACAGGGCATTCACCACGGCTTGCAGGTCCTGCTGGTGGATGACCAGGTAGTCGGGCTGCGGTTCGGGGTAGCCGGGGAGCTTCGCGGTGGCGTTGGGCGGGGCGTCGTTGAGCGTCACCGTGACCGCCTTGCCGGTGAGCTTATGGGTGCCCGTGCTCTTCTCCAGCCCGGACAGCTTCTCGTCCTGCGCCTTGCTGCTGCCGTCGTCGCGCTCGGCCAGCGCCTCCACCTCGTCGCGCGCGCCCGCGTTGGCCTCGTCCAGTTCCTTGTTCTTGCGGCTGCGCTCCTGGATGAGGTCGGACAGCTTCAGCAAGGAGGCGTCGGTGCGGATGTCGGTGCCCTTGGCCGTGTTGAAGCTGGTGAAGAAGATGAGCCCGGCGAGGGCGAAGACGCCCACCGTGAGGATCCGCACCGGCCGGAAGGAAGCGTTGCGAACTGGCGGGGAACCCGTTGATCCCGTCCCGGGGGAGTCGGCAGAATTGCTCAACGTACCCTTATCTCCTTCGGCGCCGCGGAAGCACTACGCTAACGGACGCCCGGGGGAGCGCTCAGTGTCCCCTTGTACGCTGCCCTGAGCCCGATCCAGTTCCCTGCGCGGCCACGCAGCGCATCGACAGGAGAGACCCTCGTGCCGAAGTCACGTATCCGCAAGAAGGCCGACTACACGCCGCCGCCGGCGAAGCAGGCGGCCGCCATCAAGCTGAACAGCCGCGCCTGGGTCGCACCCGTGATGCTGGCCATGTTCCTGATCGGCCTGGCCTGGATCGTCGTCTTCTACGTGACCGACGGTTCACTGCCCGTCGATTCCCTGGACAACTGGAACATCGTGGTCGGTTTCGGCTTTATCGCCGCCGGGTTCGGTGTCTCCACCCAGTGGAAGTAGCGGCCGCTTTCCGGTGAACACGGCTCTGCCCAGAGCTATCCGCTGAGTTATCCACAGGCCTGGGGTCGTTTCCACATCTCCCTGGGGAAAAGACGACGATCTGTGGATAACTCATCGAGTGTTGACGCCGGTGTGACTGGCCTACTGGTCGCCGCAAACCTGTTCGCCCCCTGTCCGACCTGGGAAAACACACCTGAGCGACAGCGGGAACAGCTGTTCCCGCACACTGTGCACAAGATCCGGCACACGCTGTGGATAACGGTTCGGTATCGGCCGGGCGGAGAGGCCCCGATCAGGTCAGCTGGGCCGTTCTGATCACCGTCAGGACCACGACCACCACCAGCACCAGGGCGCAGGTGCCGTACTGGATCAGCGCCCGGTTGCTCCGAGGGGCGTGGATCATGGCGTAACCGGTGACGACGCCGGCGACCAGGCCGCCGATGTGCGCCTGCCAGGCGATGTTGAAGCCCGGACTGAAGGTGAAGATCAGGTTGATCACCAGCAGGGCGATGACCGGGCGCATGTCGTAGTTGAGCCGGCGCAGCAGCACGGCCGTGGCGCCGAACAGCCCGAAGATCGCTCCGGAGGCGCCCACCACGGCCTTGTTGGGCTCGGTGAGGAGATAGCTGAGCGCGCTGCCGGCCAGCCCGGAGACGAAGTAGAGCGCCAGATAACGGGCACGGCCGAGGGCCGCCTCCAGGGGGCCGCCGATCCACCACAGGCTGAGCATGTTGAACAGGATGTGGATGAAGCTGCCGTGCAGGAACATCGAGGTCAGCAGGCGGTAG
This sequence comes from Streptomyces sp. NPDC004629, assembly GCF_042873595.1. Taxonomy (NCBI): domain Bacteria; kingdom Bacillati; phylum Actinomycetota; class Actinomycetes; order Kitasatosporales; family Streptomycetaceae; genus Streptomyces; species Streptomyces sp. NPDC004629. The sequence goes on from NZ_JBIALO010000003.1 coordinate 83,642, forward strand.
TACTGGCCTTCCGCGACGCCCTCGACCGGGCCGAAGAGCTGGTAGGAGGCCTGGCCGATCAGCTCGAACTGGTTGGTGAACCGATTGCCGACGGCCTGCTGGACCAGGAAGGCGGCCAGGTTGAGACCGATCAGGACCTTGGTGACCAGCCGCGGATCGGCCGTCATGGTGCCGCCCGCGAGGGTACGGGGCTGGGCCGCGGCCGGAGGGTGCCCGGTGCCGGAACCGCCGCGGACACAGTCGGGGCACTGGAAGCCCACGGACGCGCTGACCATGCACTCCGGACAGATCGGGCGCTCACAGCGGGTGCAGCGGATGCCCGTCTCGCGGTCCGGGTGCCGGTAGCACACGGGCACGCTCCGGGCGTCCTGCGCGCGGCCTGTGGCCTGGTCCATGGGGTCCCCTCGGTCGATCCTGGGCAATACACCGCCCCGCCCATCCTTACGGACGAGCGGGGCGTTTGGTTCCCTGCAGGAGGAACCGCGAGGCCGCCGGGCAGCGGGGCGCTGCCGGGAAGCTCGCGAAGCCGCCGGGGAGCGGGGCCGTCTCAGCCCTCGCGCTTCTCGATGACGACCGACTCCAGCACGACGTCGTTGACCGGCCGGTCGTTCGGCCGGCTGGTCGGGACACCGGCGATGGCGTCCACGACCTTCTGGCTGGCCGGGTCGGTGACCTCGCCGAAGATGGTGTGCTTGCGGTTCAGCCAGGTGGTCGGGCCGACCGTGATGAAGAACTGCGAGCCGTTGGTGTTCGGGCCGGCGTTGGCCATGGCGAGCAGGTACGGCTTGTTGAAGGACAGGTCCGGGTGGAACTCGTCCTCGAACTCGTAGCCGGGGCCGCCGATGCCGGTGCCCAGCGGGTCGCCGCCCTGGATCATGAAGCCGCTGATGACCCGGTGGAAGATCGTGCCGTCGTAGAGCTTGTCCTGGCTCGTCGCGCCGGTCTCCGGGTGCTTCCACGCCCGCTCGCCCTGTGCGAGTTCGACGAAGTTCTTGACCGTCTTCGGCGCGTGGTTCGGAAAGAGCCGGACCTCGATGTCGCCGTGGTTGGTCTTCAGGGTGGCGTAAAGCTGCTCGGCCACGATCTGCCTTCCGTTGTCTGCTTGTGACTCCCCCGATCCTCGCACGGCACGGCCCGTGCGTCGCCCGACGGCCGCGGGCGGGTCTGCATCTGCACGGAATCGCTTGCGAAAAAACCGGTCGTCTTCCCTCGGGCCGGAAGCGTACGACAGCGATCCATGGCATTGTCGACGGAAAGCTCCCATTGACCGGAATCCTTGATTCGCCCGCTCTTGTCCGTTGATCGGGTGGATCGGCACCCGTATGCCCGCCCCGCATGCCGCACGACGCGCGGGCAGGCATGATCCTGAAAAGGGTGGAAAGTCGAAATACCGTACGCCACCGAGGAGGAGGATCCCGTGACCCGCATCGACAGCGTGCGCGCCGCGACCGGCTCGGCGAAGGACAGCGTGCTGCACGCCGCGGAAGTGGTGGCGCCCTACGCCGACACGGCCAAGGAGCGTGCCGCGTACTACGCACAAGAGGCACGCGTACGGCTCGCGCCCGTGGTGTCGCAGGCCGCCGAACAGGCCCGCGTCCAGTACGACGCCCGGCTTGTTCCGCGCCTGGAACTGGCGCGTTCCCATGTGCCGCCGAGGGTGGACCAGGTGGCGCACGACGCGGCCGTCCGTACCCGCAGGGCGGCCCGGCAGGCCGCCGCATACTCGCGGCCGAGGATCGAGCAGGCCGTCGCCGTCGCGGGACCGGTCCGCGAAGAGGCCGCCGCGCGGAGCGCCGCCGCGCTGGCTGCGCTGCGCGGCCAGGTCTCGCCCAAGGAGATCCAGCAGCTGGTCCGCAGGCATGAGCGCCGGGCGAAGGCCGGCCGGGTGGCGAAGGCACTGGCCGTGGCCGGCGTGCTGGCCGGTGGGGCCTTCGCCGTCTGGAAGTGGTGGGACAAACAGGCCAATCCCGACTGGCTGGTGGAGCCGCCCGCCGCGACCGATACCCCCGAGCCGAACCGGCTGAGTTCGGTGGACGGCAGCCCCGATGCCTCGGTCCTCGACCCCGAGGTCCAGGCCAAGGAGGCCGAGGGTCGCGCCGGCAGGGACGACGAGCAGCCCTGACGTCCGGCACCGATCCGCTCGGCCGTGGGCGGGAGACCCCATGGGTCTCCCGCCCATGCCTGTGTTTCACGTGAAACATCCGAATGGGGGCGGTCAGGCCCGCCGACGGGAGTCCTCCAGATAGTGCAGTACGGCGGCCACCCGCCGGTCGACCCGGTCGGTGGGGGCGAGATCGAGCTTCGCGAAGATGCTGCGGATGTGCTTGTGGACGGCGCCCTCGGTGACGACCAGCCGCTCGGCGATGGCGCCGTTGCCCAGCCCTTCGGCCATCAGTGCCAGCACCTCCCGCTCGCGGGGGCTCAGCCGCTCCAGCCGGGTGTCCTGACGGGAGCGGGTGAAGAGCTGGGCGACGACCTCGGGGTCGATGGCGGTGCCGCCGCCGGCCACCCGTCCGAGCGCGTCCAGGAACTCCTGGACCCGTCCGACCCGCTCCTTCAGCAGATAGCCGAGGCCGCCCACCCCGCCGGTGAGCAATTCGGTGGCGAAGGACTGCTCGACGTAGGCGGACAGCACGAGGACGGCCAGATCGGGCCGTCTGCGGCGGGCCTCGACGGCCGCCCGGATGCCCTCGTCGGTGTGCGTCGGCGGCATTCGTACGTCGAGGATGGCGACGTCGGGCTTGTGCCGGTCGATGGCGTCGAGCACGCCGTCGGGGGTGTCCGCGGTGGCCACCACGTCGAGGGACTCCGCGCGCAGCAGGAGGGCCAGTCCCTCGCGCAGCAGCGGGTCATCCTCGGCTATCACGATCCGCATGTCACGATCCGCCCGTCACGGTCCACAGGTCACTGTCCGGCCGGCCCGGCCCACGGCTTTCCGTCCCCGCCTCACGAGCCACCGCCCCGAGCAGGCGGTCCGCCCGGCGCGGTCCGCGCGTCCTCCACGGGCAGGGCCGGCGGTCAGGCGCCGGCGGGCAGGTCCACTTCGAGGACGGTGGGTCCGCCCGGCGGGCTGGCCACGGTGAGCGTACCGTCGTGCGCGGCGACACGGCGCCGGATGCCGGTGAGTCCGGAGCCGCCGTCCTCGTCCGCGCCGCCCCGGCCGTCGTCCTCGATCCGCAGGACCAGCCGCCCGCCCCGGCCGCGCGCCGTCACCGCCGCCGACCCGGCTCCGCTGTGCTTGGCGATGTTGGTCAGCGCCTCGGCCACGACGAAGTAGGCGGTGGCCTCGACGGACGCGGCGCAGCGCTCGGGCGCCTCGACGTCGATGCGGCAGGGCACGGCGCAGTTCGCGGCGAGACCGGACAGTGCCCCGGCGAGACCGCGGTCGGCGAGCACGGGCGGCAGGATGCTCCGGGAGACCGTGCGCAACTCCGCCAGCGCCTGCTCGGCGGCGGACTGCGCGCGTTCCAGAAGCTCCTCGGCGCCGGACGGGTCGCGGGCGACCATGCGGCGGGCGGCTCCGAGCAGCACGGTCACGGTGACGATCCGGTTCTGGGTGCCGTCGTGCAACGAGCGCTCGATGCGGCGCAGCTCGGTGGCATGGGCGTCGAGCGCGGCGGCGCGCGTCGCGGTCAGTTCGGCGACGCGCAGGGAGAGGTCGGTGTCCGGGCCGACGGCGAGCAGACTCCGGCCGGGCCGGGCCTGTAGCCGGGCCATGGCGGGTGTCAGGCCCAGGATGACGGCGGCCCAGGCCACACCGAGGAGGGCCACGGAGGCGGCGGCCGTCCAGGAGTGCGCGACCCCGAACCCCAGCGACGTACTCGTCACGCCGCTCGGGAGGAGACGCCACCACAGCGGGAAGGTGGCGTCCCGCACGGCGGCGAGGGGCAGCAGGACCGCGAGCCAGCCCAGCAGCAGGCCGAGGGTGCCGTGCCGGGCGAGCCAGCGCAGCTCACGGCGGGTGGTGGGGTCGGCGAGCGCGGCGCGCAGCCGGCCCGGGGGTGCGTCGGGGGCCACGACCTCGGGACCCCAGCGGCCCAGCCGCTCGCGTTCCCGGCCGGCGAGGCGGTGCAGCGCGCGCAGCGCACCGGTGGCGAGGAGCAGCCCCACGCCGACCGGCACGGTGACCGCGCTGAGCAGGAGCCACAGCAGCAGGCCGAGGGCGAGCACGGCCGTGCCGAGCCCGCCGACGAGCTGTTCGAGCGCGCTGAGCGCGGCCCGGACGGTCCGTACGGCGACTTCTTTCAGCCCCGTCCCGGTGGCGCCGCCCGGGGCCGTGCCGCCGCCCGTCATGGCATTCGCTGTGGTGCTGCGGTCCGTTCCCATCCCTGCCTCCCCGCTCGCCGCCGACCCTACGACGCCGGCGGGACGGGCGGCGGGTCCGCGGGCGGAAAGTACAGCCTGCTGTACCTGCGACCGGGCGGCTCACGGGATCGGCCCGGGGGCGTTCGCTCCGTAGCGTCCCGGAGTGACGGAAACCGATGAGCGAGTCCACCCGCAGGAGCCCCGAATGCCGGACAACGACCCCTACCGCCTCTCCCGGGGCCCCGCCCACGAGGGCGGCCCGCGCCCCGAGTCGCCCCAGGCCGGCCGGACCGTGCTGTGGCTGCTGCTGGTGCTGAGCGCCGCCGCCAACACGGTGGCCTCGATGGCCGGTGTCACCGTCGTGAGCCTGGCCTGCGGCCTGGTCACCGCGGCCTGCGTGATCGGCCTCGTCGTGCTGCGGCTGCGGGGTCGGCGATGACCACCGCCACCGGTCCGGCCGCCCGCGCCACGCTGGGCGCCCCCGCCATAGCGCTGGAGCACGTGACGAAGACGTACGACGGTGGCGTCCGCGCCCTCGACGACGTCTCGCTCACCGTCGGCCACGGCACCTTCCTCGCCGTGATGGGGCCGTCCGGCTCCGGCAAGAGCACCCTCATGCACTGCGCCGCCGGGCTTGACACCCCGACCTCGGGCAGCGTCCGCATCGACGGCCGCGAGACAGCCGGTCTCAACGAGACCCGCCGCACCGAACTGCGCCGTGACCGCGTCGGCTTCGTCTTCCAGGCCTACAACCTGATCCCCTCGCTGAGCATCGAGGACAACATCACGCTGCCGCTGCGGCTGGCCGGCCGGCGCCCCGACCGGGACTGGGTGCGGGTCCTGGTCGAGCGGGTCGGGCTGACCGACCGGCTCGGCCACCGCCCGGCGGAGCTTTCCGGCGGCCAGCAGCAGCGGGCCGCCGTGGTGCGGGCGCTCGCGGCACGGCCCGCCGTCGTCTTCGCCGACGAGCCGACCGGGGCGCTGGACCTGCGCAGCGCCCACCAGGTGCTGAACCTGCTGCGCGAACTGGTCGACGAGCTGGGCCAGACGGTCGTGATGGTCACCCACGACCCGGCCGCCGCGGCCCGCGCGCACCGGGCGCTGGTGATGGCCGACGGCCGGGTCGTCGACGCCCTCGACGCCCCCACCGCACTCGAACTCGCCGACCGCCTCGTCACGTTGGGAGAGCAGTAGCCATGCTGCACCTCGCGGTCCGTATGGCCGCCCACCGGATCGCCGCCCTGCTGGCCGTGGCGTGCGCCGTGCTGGGCGGCGGGGCGCTGGTCACCGCCACGGGCGTGCTGGCCGAGACCGGTGTGCGCTCGCATCTGCCCCCGGGCCGGCTCGCCGGCGCCGACCTGGTGGTCGGCGCCGACCAGGAGTTCCACCCGCAGCAGGACCTGCCGATCGCCCTGCCCGAGCGGGCCAGGGTCCCGGCGGCGCTCGTGGACCGGCTGGCCGGGCTGCCGGGCGTCACGAAGACGGTCGGGGACGTGGCCTTCCCCGTCTCCCTCGTCGACGCCCATGGCGGGGTCCTGCCGGCCGCGGACCCCGGACCCGCCGGGCACGGCTGGTCCTCGACCGGGCTGCTCGCGAACGCGCGGGTCGAGGGCCGGGCGCCGACCGGCTCCGCCGAAGTCGCCGTCTCTGCCGAACTGGCCACGGCGGCCGGGGTCGGCGTCGGTGACCGGGTGCGGGTCCTCGCGGGCGACCGGCCCGCCGCCGCCTACCGGGTCTCGGCGGTGGTGACCGCGCCGGGCGCCGGGGTCTACGTCGCCGACACCACGGCCGTACGGCTGTCGGGCCGTACGGGAAGCGTGGACCTGGTCGGTCTGACCACCGAGCCCGGCGCGCGCGACCGGGTCGCCGACGCCGTGCGCGAACGGGTCGCGGGCAGCGGGCTGAAGGTCCGTTCGGGGGCGGATGTGGGCGCTGCCGTGTCGCCGGGCGCGGACGCGTCACGCTCGCTGCTGATCGTGCTCGCCGGCTCGCTCTCCGGGATCGTGCTGCTGGTCACCGGGTTCGTCACGGCGGGCGCGCTGGGCGTGTGCATCGCCGGGCAGCGCCGTGACCTGGCGCTGATGCGGGCGGTGGGAGCCACCCCGAAGCAGATCCGCCGGCTGGCCGCCGCCCAGTCGACGGTGGTCGCGGCCGTGGCCCTGGCGCCCGGAGTGGGTCTCGGCTATCTGCTGGCCGGGCAGTTCCGGGACCTGCTGACGGACCGCGGCGTGCTGGCCGCGGACCTCCCGCTCACCGTCGGCCCGCTGCCCGCCCTCGCCACGGTGCTGCTGATGCTCGCGGTGGTCCGGCTCTCCGCCTGGGCCGCGGCCTGGCGGACCTCGCGGATGGCGGCCACGGAGGCGGTCGCCGAGTCGCGCAGCGAACCGCGCCGGCCCTCGCGGGCGCGGACCCACACCGGTCTGCTGCTGATCGTCGCCGCGTGCGGGCTGTCGGCGCTGCCCTTGCTGTCGCGGAGCGTGCTCGGCGCCAGCGCGACCTCCCTCGCGGGCATCGTCTCGGCGATCGGCCTGGCGCTGGCCGGTCCCGCCCTGGTGGCCCGTGCCGGGTCGGCGGCGGTGCGGCTGCTGCGGCCGGGCACCGCCGCGCCCACCTGGCTGGCACTGGCCAACATCCGCGCCTACGCCCAGCGGGTCGCCGGTGTGGTCAGCCCGCTCGCCATGGCGGTCGTGTTCGTGCTGACGTACACCCTGGCGCAGACCACCGTGCTCGCCGCCACTGACGCCGACACCCGTGACGGCACCCTCGGCCAGCACCGGCTGAGCGCGCCGGGCCAGGGCCCGGTGGCGGACGGAACGCTCGACGCCGTACGCCGGCTGCCGGGGGTTCGGGCGGCGGCACCGGTCGGCTCGACCACGGTGGTGTGGCAGTTCCAGCAGTTCGGTGACCCGGCGGCCGAGTCCGAGGCGGCGCTGGTCCTGGCCCCGGACGCGGCCGGCGTACTGGATCTCGACGTGACAGAGGGTGACCTGTCCGCGCTCACCGGCCGGACCGTCGCCGTCAGCTCCGAGGCGGCCCGCTACCACGGGGCCGGGCGCGGCGAGCGGGTGCGGCTGGTGCTCGGTGACGGCACGCCGGTCGACGCCCGGGTGGCCGCCGTGTACGACCGCGGGCTCGGCTTCGGCTCGGTGGTCCTCTCCCGGGACCTGGCCGCCGGGCACACCACGACGGGGCCGCAGCAGAGCATCCTGGTCCGCACGGACGGCACGGCCGAGGCCGACCGCACTCTCACGGCGTTCGCGGCCTCCCGGCCCGGACTGATGCTCACCGGCAGTGGCTCGGCGGAGGGCGGCGACGGCACCCCGCCGGAGGTGTGGATCAACCTGGCGACCATCATCGTCCTGCTCGGCTACCTGCTGCTCAGCATCGCGAACAAGCTCGTCGCCGCCACCGCGCAGCGGCGCACCGAGATCGCCGCGCTGCGCCTGGTCGGTACGACGCCCCGGCAGATCCGGGCGATGATGCGCCGTGAGGCCGCGGTGATCGCCGCGGCGGCGCTCGCCGCCGGTGTGCTGCTCTCGGCCGTTCCGCTCGCCCTGCTGGGCCAGGGCTTCCTCGGCCGCCCCTGGCCGGCGGGCCCGCTGTGGCTGCTGCCCGCAACCGCGGTCACGGTCACGGTCACAGCCTTCATCACCGTGGAACTCCCCACCCGCCGCACCCTGCGCCACGCCCCCGCCGAAACACTGCGCACGGCTTGACGGAGGGCGGGCGGGGGTCGGCGGCAGCAGGAGTGCTGCGCCGGCAGCAGCGACCTACTGGGGGTCAGCAGCCGCACGGACAGCGACCCGGAGTCCCGGGGGCCCGGGGGGCGGAAGCCCCGAAGTGCAGGAAGGCGGGCCCGGGATCGCGGAGGGCGGGGGCCGGGGGCCGGGCGCGGGACGCGGGGGCCCGGGAGCCAAGGGCGCCAAGTCCCCGGGGCCAACGGCGCGGAGGCCAGGGAGCCAAGGGGTGCCGAGGCCCCGAGGGTCAAGGGCGCGGCGAGGGCCGCGGGGGTGGCAGGCGCGGGGACGGAGGACGCCGACGCGCACGACGAACGGCACACCGCCGGATGGGCAGGGGCACGGGGAGCGACAACGGCAGGGGCGGCCGGGACGGGGCTGCGAAGGCAGGGACGCGGGACGCCAGGGCCCGGGGCGCGGGGGCGCGGAGGCGGACGGCGCCGACGCGCACGACGAACGGCACCCCGCCGGGTG
>NZ_JBIALO010000003.1:92254-387666 GCF_042873595.1 Streptomyces sp. NPDC004629
GTGGGCAGGGGCGCGGGCGGCAGCGGCCGGAGCAGCGGGGACTGGGCTGCAGAGGCAGGGGCGCGGGACGGCAAGGCCCGGGGCGCGGGGGCGCGGAGGCGGACGGCGCGGAGGCGCAGGGGCGGACGGCACCCCGCCGGGTGGGCAGGGGCGCGGGCGGCAGCGGCCGGAGCAGCGGGGACTGGGCTGCAGAGGCAGGGGCGCGGGACGGCAAGGCCCGGGGCGCGGGGGCGCGGCGGTCAGGTGTCTCGTCCGGGGCGGAGGTACGGGCCGGGCTCGCCGTCCGGGTCCATCTCGCGCCGCGGGCCCACCTCGCCGTCGGGGTACGCAGCGTCGTCGGGGTACGCAGCGTCGTCGGGGTATGCAGCGTCGTCGCGGATTTCCTCGTTGGCCGGGGGCGGTGAGGTGGGGCTGCTGGTGGCCGAGGGGAGTCCGTCCGGGAGGTCGACCGACTGCTCCACCGTCGTCCCCGGCTCTCCGGACGGCCCGCCCGCGGCGCCGGGGCGGACCGCCACCAGGATCAGGGCGGTCACCGCGACGGCGCCGAGCACGCGGCCCACACGGCGGGCCTTGGCCCGTCCGCCCAGTTCCTGCCACGCCGGACCGGGACGCGCCTCGTCCCGCTGCCACAGCTCACCGACCGCCGACGCCGACGCGGGCTCCCGGGACGGTGACGCTGCCGGCGAGGTCATCCGCTCCCGCGCGGACGGCTCCTTGGGCGCGCCGGAGACATGGATCGCGCCCTCGCTGTCCCGGAGGAACTTGTCCCACACCTCGTCCGGAACGGACGGCAGGCCGGCGGGATCCTCGGACGCCCCGTCGCCGCCCGGCTGCTCAGTGGTCACGTATAGGCTCCGATGTGCGGGTACCTCTCCAACGCCGTCGATGCGCGGCAGCGGTTAGCATACTTGCATGAGAGCGCAAGTAGCGTCCTGGGACGAGGAGCGGGCCGAACGGTCGGTGGCCGTGCTCAAGGCCGTCGCCGACCCGTCCCGCTACCGGCTGCTGTGGGCGCTGAGCGAGCGGGAACTGCCGGTCGGCCGTCTCGCCGAGCTCATCGGGGCCCAGGTCGCGGCCACCTCCCAGCACCTGGCGAAGCTGCGCACGCTGGGCCTGGTGGCCTCCCGGCGCGAGGGCACGCGCATCTACTACCGGGCCACCGGGCCACGGGTGCGGGCGCTCCTGGAGAGCGCGGTCCTCGCGGCCGACGAGGCCGCCCTCGCTGACACCACCGCGTTCCCGGAGCCCGCCAAGCATCCGGAGCCCGCGTTCCCGGAGCCCGCGTTCTCGGAGCCCGCCCGGCAGCCGGAGCCCGCCCTCAGAAAGGCCCGCGCCACGGCCCGAGCCCGCCACCCCGCCGCAGAACACTGACCGGCCGCAGACACAGCCCCGCCACCGAACACCAACCCGCCACAGAGACAACCCCGCCACAGGGCGCTGCCCGCCCGCCGGCCGGACCCGCCCCCGGTCAGGCCCGCCGCCCCGACCGCCGGTCCTCGCGCGGCCGGCCCGCGACCGCGTCACCGGTAGCGCAGCAGCAGCATGGCGGCGTCGTCCTGAAGGGGACCGCTGACATGCTGCAACAAGTCCTGCCGCAGGGTCTCAAGGGCGGCCTCGGCATCCCGCTCCTTGAGCAGGTGGGCCCGGTCCGGCAGCGGATAGAAGCGCCCGTCGGCGTCCCGTGCCTCGGTCACCCCGTCGGTGTAGAGCAGCAGTTGGTCCCCCGGGAGGAAGTCCGCGTGGAAGGGCTCCGGCGGCTCCGCACCGTGTGCGCCGAGGCCCAGCGGCAGCGCGTACGCGGGCGGCTCGGGGAGGTCCACCGTGCCCTCGACGCGGATCAGCATGGGGGCCGGGTGCCCGAAGTTCAGGAACGTGACCCGCTCGTCGCTCACCTCGGCCAGGATCGCGGTGACGAACTTCTCACCGTCCAACTGCCGGTCGACGGCCCGCTCAAGCCGCCGTCCCACCTGCACCAGGTCCGTCTCGTCCGGCGCGGCCTCACGGAACGCGCCCAGGACCACGGCGGCGGTCTCCACCGCCTCCAGCCCCTTGCCCTGCACGTCCCCCACGATCACCCGGACCCCGCCGGGGAAGGCGACCACCTCGTACAGATCGCCGCCGATACGGGCCTCGGCGACCGCGGACATGTACGAGACCGCCACCCGCAGATGCCCGGCCAGCCGCGGCACCGGCTTGAGCAGCACCCGCTGGGCCGCCTCCGCGATCGACCGGAAGCTGTCCAGTTGTGCCTCGCGCCGCTCCCGCATGGACACGGCGACCAGCCCGGCCACCGTGACCCCGATGACGGAGGCGATGGCCATATAGCCGCGCCGGGCGTCGATCAGGTCGTTGTACCAGCCCAGGCCGGCGGAGAGGAGCAGGGCCATCACGCCGATGCAGGCGGTGCGCCGCCAGCCGCCCACGAGCGGTGCGAAGGCGGGTCCCACCGAGATCAGCGGCAGGAAACCCAGTGACGGGCTGGTGGCGAGGTCGGCGACGGCGACCGCCGCCATCGTGGCGAACGGCAGCACGGCCAGCACCGTCAGACGGCGGCTCTGCGCGGGCTCGTCCTTCTCCGGCACCGGGCGCTCCCCCTCCACACTTGACGCCGAGCAGGATCATCGTGACAGACCTGTGCATCCGCCTCCAGGGTGCAGAAGTCAATTCAGGATCGGCCCGCACCGCCCGTCGCTCGCAGAGCCGGAAGGCGCGGGCGCTTCCGCTGAAGCAGCGGGGGCCGCTGGGGAAGCAGGGGATGAGGGTGCGCTCGTGGGGGACATCGCAGGGGGCGCATCAGCGTCCGGTGGGGGCGCGGAAGCAGCGGATGGATTCTGTTCGGGGGCAGACGGGGGCGTAGGGGAGCCATCGGGGGTACGCGAGCGCACTTCGCCGCTGCCGCTGCACGCGGCCACATCCGCGAACGCGCCCCCGCCCCCGCAGGACGTCTCCGCGCCCACCCCGGCAGCACCACTGGGGGGCGCGGCGGACCGGTCCCCAGCAGCCACATCACCCACAACACCCCCGGCCTCAGCGATCGCATCCGACGCGGCGGGCCCGGGTCGGCCCGACGGGCGCCGGTGGGGGAAACGGGGGACGAGCCAGTGCGGTCGATGGCCGTGCAGGAGGCCGAGGACGATCGCCGCGGCGACCGCGATCAGGTGCTCGCGGCCCGCCAGGTTGGGTACGGCGATCGACTCCCACACCATCGACCCGCCGGTCAGCGTGAACACCACCGGGGCGCGCCGGACGACCCAGAGGTAGGTGAACAGGCCCACCACCGCGGCGGACGGCCCGGTGTCGAGCACCTGCCCGGCCTCGGGCGGCAGCCCCAGCCCCCACCAGCCCGGCCCCAGCGCGATCATCACCCGTACCGTCAGGGTGCCGGCCAGCGTCGTCGCGTACGCCACCGCCAGGGTGCGGGCCCGCCCCAGCGCGAGTTCGGCCAGTGCGAACGCGAGGAACAGCTGGGTGATGCCCGCCCAGACCGGCAGGTCCAGGGCCGGTACGTACAAGGAAACGGGTGTACGAAGCAGGGCCAGCCACAGCGGCAGGTCGGCGGTGACGCCGCCCAGCCGCCACACCACCAGCGCACCCGTCGGCCGCTGCGCGAGGTCATGGAAGAAGATCACACCGAACGCGGCCAGGAACGCCAGCGAGAGCGCGAAGGGCCCGCGCCGCCGAAGCTGCCGCAGCGGTTCGACGACGATGCCCTGCCACTCGCCGCGCAGCGTACGGCCCATGAACGCCGCCGCGCGCAGCAGCGGGGCCCGCGGTCGCCGGTGCCCGTCCTCGCTCACGAAGGCCTGCGGCCCGTCATGATCGGTTCGCCCCCACCCGTAATGACCCCCCGTCACCCATTCCAGATGCCATCGTATAGATCGTCCATGCCGTACGGCCGGACCGGACCCCAGGCAGCCCCCGACCGAACCCCCGGCAGCCCCCGACCGAACCCCCGGCAGCCCCCGACCGGACCCCAGGCAGCCCCCGACCGAACCCCCGGCAGCCCCCGACCGAACCCCCGGCAGCCCCCGACCGGACCCCGGGCGGCACCGGAGCGGTCCGCCGGATGCCGCCCGCGGCGGAGCCGGGACCGGACGGCCGGCCCTGGCAAGTAGGCTGAAGCCGCTGCGGCACCCCCACCAACACCGCCCCACGCACAGGGTGTTGGCCTGCGGCGATCAGGAGTTGGCCAACGGCGTGAGGATGAAGGACAGGTGCTGATAGCGGGTCGGTATCGGCCGCACACCGCCCTCGGGCGGGGAGCGATGGGCGAGGTCTGGCGGGCACGGGACGAGGTGCTCGGGACGGACGTGGCGATCAAGTTCCTGCTGGCCCAGAGCTCCGACGCCACCGCCACCGCCCGTTTCCGGCTGGAGGCACAGACCGCGGGCCGGCTCGACCACCCCCACGTAGTGGGCGTCCTGGACTTCGGTGCCCATGACGGACGGCTGTTCCTGGTGATGGAACTGGTCGACGGCGACAGCCTCGCGCACGTGCTGTCCACCGAGGGCACACTGCCCCCGGAGCGGGTGGCCCGTATCGCCGCCGAGGCCGCGGCCGGCCTGGCCGCCGCCCATCAACAGGGCATCGTGCACCGGGACATCAAGCCCGGGAACCTCCTGCTCGCCGCCGACGGCAGCCTGAAGATCGGCGACTTCGGCATCGCCCGCTTCATGGACGACCCGGCGGCGGGGCTCACCGCGACCGGCCAGATCGTCGGCACCAGCCTGTACCTGGCCCCGGAACGCGCCCTCGGCCGGCCCGCCGGGCCGCCGTCGGACGTGTACTCGCTGGGCTGTGTGCTCTACCAACTCCTCATCGGACGGCCGCCGTTCGAGGCCGACACGGCGGTCGCGATCCTCCACCACCATCTCGACAGCGCACCCACCCCGCCCCGTCAGCTCGGCGTCGACATGCCGCCCGCGCTGGAGAACTACCTGCTCGGCATGCTCGCCAAGCAGCCCGAGGCACGGCCGGCCGCGTCCCAGGTCGCCGAGTGGTTCGCCGTCGACTCCTGGCGCGGGCACCGCGAACCGCTCCCGCCCGCCGCGCCCGGGGATGCCGGCGGGCGCGCATCCGGCCGGGGCAGGCCGGCACCCGGGCCCGGTTTCGGTTCCGGCACCGGCGTCGGCTCCGGCGGAGCGGCCGGACCGAGACCCCCGGCCGCAGCCGGACGAGGACCCGCGAGCGCGATCGGGCAGACGGCGCCCGGCCCGGCCGGACGCAGCGGCGGTGGGGCAGTAGGACAGGGCGACGCCGGAGCGGCCGGACGGAGCGGCGCAGGAACGGTCGGACGGGCGGGCGCCCGCGGCGCGGCACAGGCGCGGTATCTGCCCGGCGAGCCGGGCCCGGCGACCACCTACGCGCTGCCGAACTCCGGCGCACACGCCTCCCCGCCGCACCGGGGACGCGCCCGCCGCAGACCCGCACTGCGCCACCTCGTCGCCCGCAGCCCGAAACTGGTGGGCGCCGTCGCCGCGACGGTGCTCTTCGTGGCCGCCCTGCTGATCGGCATGGCCTTGTTCGCCCCGGACTCCGGATCGGCGGAGACCTCAGGACCCGACGCACCGCACAACTCGGCTCCGGCCCCGTCGTCCGCCACCGAGTCCGCCCCCGCCGACTCCCTATCCACCGAGACGGACTCCTCCGATTCCGTGTCCGTCGGCACCCCGGACGGCGACGGCAGCCCAGACCAACAACCCGAGAAGAAGCCGGAACCGAAGAAGCCGGAACCGAAGCACGACGAGGACGACGACTGACCCGGCCGCCGAGCGCCGCCATATCGTCACACTTGGCCCCATCGGTACCCAAGGTTCACATCTCCGCCACAATACGGGCACGCGACGGCTAGGATCCCCCACGGGGTGAGCCCGGACGTCCGTCTGGCGCGCTGCCGCCACGCCTACGGAGTGCCCGTATGAACACCACCATCGGCTGCGCCCTGCTCGGGATGTGCACCGTGCTCGTATGGCCGCCCGTGCTGGCCACGCTGCTGGGCTGGGAACCGCCCCTGCCGCACCGCAGTGACGGTTCGGCCCGGCTGCTGGCCATGGCCGCCTCGACCGGGCACGCCGCCCTGCTGGCCGGTGTCGCACCCCGCCTGGCCGCGGCACCCGGCACCGTCACCACGGCCTGCTCCTACGCCGCGGCCCTCCTGGCGATCACCGCGGCCGCCCTGTGCGTCGCCTACGAGCGAACTCCCGCCGAGCATCGCGAAGAAGACCACCCTCCGCCCGCGTCTTTCCCACGACGCCCCTGAGTGAGCCCTGCCCTAAGACACCACCGACAACCTGACTCTCAGCAAGCCACTGCCCGCTCGCGGCACTTCAGCCAGGACGCCCACGAGACTCGCCCGAGCCAAAGAAGTCCCACGCCGCGCCCAATCACACGAACTCCCGCCTCCCACATGCCCCCACGCGGTCCTGCCCGTCGACCTCCGACATGCCGACCACGTACGGGCAGGAGGCGAACCGGTCACGGCACCCGGAAACGCCCAGCCACCACCCCTTCCGACTCGCCTCCGGGTTCACTCACTTTCGTGCCCGGCTGGGTGGCGAAGCACAGCCCGCGACCAGTTCTCTTTCGCCTGAGGACTGATCAGCTCAGCCTGTCGGAGGTCTGCATCATCCGTCACCGGCTCACAGGGGCCTTGTCAGCAACATCGCGCAACTCCCTTGGTGCGTCAGGCAACTTTGCGCAACGTCTGTAGTTCGTGGGCAGGCCCGGTACCTACGGTCCTGCCCATGGTCACAGCACGCGAATGGGACGACGTCGATCCGTTCACCATGCGACTGGCCGAAACACTCCAGCGAGGAGCAGCCGTATGAGCTGAACAGCCGCAGAGATCCCGCCCGAGGTACTGAAACGTTCTGGCGCTGCCCGACCTGGACGAGGACCGGGCGGCCGGCCGCGTGTGCGTCTGGTGCGGCAAGCTGCTGACGATCGAGACGGCCGTGGATCTCGGCGAGCAGAAGGCCGCGGATGGTACGTGCTTCCCCCGCGCCTGCCGGAAGTGCACCGCGGACCGCGCGCACCGCGGGCTGCTCGACCACGCGCCGGCGTGCGAGCTGTGCCCGGCGAAGGAGACGGCCGCAGACTGTGTGGTCGGCCGGGGCCTGTACCGGCTTGTCAGGGACAACCGGCGATGACCGGCAGATACGGCCTGTGCTCCTGGTGCAAGGAACTCGCCGACGACACCCGGCTCAGCCAGGCCGTGGAAGCGGGCTCCGGACCGTGCGCGGCCGGGAACAAGTTCGCCTGCGCCCCGTGCCGCGAGGCGCGCCGCCTGGTCCCACTCGCCGACCAGCCCGCCCAGGGAGAACGCCGATGCCCCCGAAGAGCACGGCCGAGCGGATGGCCGAAGCGCAGCAGTCGGGCGGCCGGGCCGCGGGCTACTGCTGGCTGGAGCACCCCAAGGGCAACCGGTTCTGCTCCCGGCGCCCGCACGATGACCGGGAGCACGTGGACCACTACCGCGGCCGGAAATCCGTGACCGACACCCAGGGCACCACTTGGGTGGAGTAGAGCCTCCGGCGTCGGCGAGGGCGAACCGCCGCGGGGGCCGCACAGGTGATGGACAACCCATGATCGTTCGGGGTCGTGGACCCCATGCGGGCTCTGATCATGGAAATGCCCTCCGAGGACTGACCTCGGAGGGCATCTGACCTGCGGTGGAGCCTAGGGGAGTCGAACCCCTGACATCTGCCATGCAAAGACAGCGCTCTACCAACTGAGCTAAGGCCCCTTGCGAGCGACGGCCTGCCTGAGCATCGCACTCGGGTGGGCGCCGCAGACCAGAGTACCGGGTCACCCCGGGGATCTCGCAAAAAACCTGGGGGTCCCTCGAAACGACCACGCTCCGTAAGATGCTCGGCGTGGTTCGCGACAGCGAACCACGTTCTTGGGGAAGCGATGGGGAGACGCAACATGGACGCCGCACAGCAGGAAGCCACCGCAAGAGCGCGGGAGCTGCAGCGGAACTGGTACGGGGAGCCGTTGGGGGCACTCTTCCGTAAGCTCATAGATGATCTCGGGCTCAACCAGGCCCGGCTCGCCGCGGTACTGGGACTGTCCGCGCCGATGCTGTCGCAGCTGATGAGCGGCCAGCGCGCGAAGATCGGCAATCCCGCGGTGGTCCAACGGGTGCAGTTGCTGCAGGACCTGGCGGCGCAGGTCGCGGACGGCAGTGTCAGCGCGGCCGAGGCGACCGACCGCATGGACGAGATCAAGAAGTCGCAGGGGGGCTCCGTGCTCAGCAACACCACGCAGACGACGAGCAGTTCGGGCGCGCCGACGGTCAAGCGGGTGGTCCGCGAGATCCAGTCGCTGCTGCGCTCGGTGGCCGCCGCCGGGGACATCATCGAGGCCGCCGACACCCTCGCCCCGACCCACCCGGAACTGGCAGAGTTCCTCCGGGTGTACGGCGCGGGCCGCACCTCCGACGCCGTCGCGCACTACCAGTCCCACCAGAGCTGACTCCCCGGCCCGTCCGACGGAGGGGGTCCGACGGACGGGCCGACGCTTGAGGGGCGTGCCTGAGGGCATGACAAGGGGTCGTATCACTCATCTCGGGGGAGGCAAGGGGGACAAGGGGTAGGGGACAAGGGGTAGAGGGCCGGGGGTAAGGGGGCCAGGGGTCAGCCGCAGGGGAGGAGCGACGGACAGCCATGGGTGAGGTCTTCGCCGGCCGGTACGAACTGGCCGACCCGATCGGACGCGGAGGCGTCGGCGCCGTCTGGCGCGCATGGGATCACCGTCGCCGCCGTTATGTCGCCGCCAAGGTGCTCCAACAGCGCGACGCCCACTCACTCCTGCGGTTCGTACGGGAACAGGCCCTGCGGATCGATCACCCCCATGTGCTCGCGCCGGCCAGCTGGGCCGCGGACGACGACAAGGTCCTGTTCACCATGGACCTGGTCGCCGGCGGCTCGCTGGTCCATCTGGTAGGCGACTACGGCCCCTTGCCGCCCTCGTTCGTCTGCACGCTGCTCGACCAACTCCTGTCCGGACTCGCCGCGGTGCACGAGGAAGGTGTCGTGCACCGTGACATCAAGCCCGCCAACATCCTGCTGGAGGCCACCGGCACCGGCCGTCCACGGCTGCGCCTGTCCGACTTCGGCATCGCGATGCGGCTGGGCGAACCGCGGCTGACCGAGACCAATCTCGTGGTGGGAACGCCGGGTTATCTCGCGCCCGAGCAGATGCTGGGCGCGGAACCCGACTTCCCGGCCGACCTGTTCGCCGTGGGCCTGGTCGCCCTGTATCTGCTGGAGGGAGCCAAACCCGACGCGAAGGCCCTCGTCCAGCACTTCGCCGAACACGGGACTCCGGGGGCGCCCAAGGGCATCCCCGAGCCGCTCTGGCAGGTCGTGTCCACGCTGCTGCAACCGGATCCGGAGGCCCGTTTCCGCACGGCCACGGGGGCCCGCAAGGCGCTCGTCTCGGCCACGGAACTCCTGCCGGAGCCAGGCCTCGACGACGAGGTGATCGAGGTCTTCGACCAACTCGGCCCGCTCCCGCCGGGATTCGGCCCCGATGGACCTTTCCGACCGGCCTCGGGCGTGGACACCCAGGTGGACTCGGCGGCGCGACCCGGCCCACCGGGGTCGGCCGGAACGGGCACCGTGTCCGGAGCGTGGGTGACCGGGGTCGCGGCGGCAGGGGTTGCGCGGCCGGGCGTTGCCGGGTCCGACGGCGCGTCGGGCGCGCAGGACGTCTCTTCGCCGGCGAACGGCTTCCCCAAGCAGGTTCCGCCCCAGGTCTCCGCTCGGTCCGGGCCGAGCGACACGGATTCGGTCCCCGGCGCACCGGCCGCCCCCGCCGGCCCGCCTTTTCTCCCCTCCGACTCCCGCCCTGGCCATTCCCGCCCCGGCGATTCCGGTCCCGGTGGTTACGGCCCTGGCGATTCCCGCCCCGGTGGTTCCGGCCCCGGCGAATCCGGCCCTGGTTGGTCCGGCCCCGGTGGTTCCGGCCCCGGCGAATCCGGCCCCAGCGAATCCGGACCCGGTGGTTCCGGCCCCGGTGGTTCCGGTCGGGCCGCCCCCGGCTCCACAGCGCCCGGTCCCACGGCCCTCGGTCCCACGGCCTCCGTCCCCCGCCCCTCCGGCAACTCCCCCTCCGGCTACTCCCCTTCCGGCAAGTCTCCTTCCGAGCCCGCCCTCTCCGACAGCTCCCCCTCCACCTCTGCCCGTTCCGCAACTCCCGCTTCGGCCGCCTCTGCTTCCGCCGCCTCTCGCGCTCAGGAAGCCGCCGTACCCGTGGATCCGCAGGAGGGCGACGGTCTGCGGCCCCTCACCATGTCGGACACCGGCAGCTTCCATCTGCCGCCTCCGCAGCCCGCTCGGTCGCACGACACGGAGTCGGACACATCCGGGACACCGATTTCCCAGGGTCACCCCCCGCGGACCCACCAGACCGACGGCCCTCGGCACAACCCACAGCACGACCTGCACCAAGACCCACATCAACCACTGCACGCCCCCCACCCCCACCACCCCGACCAACCCCCCACCGCGACCGCGCCCACCCACAGGCATGTCTCCCCCCACGACCCCTCCCACGACCCCACCCACGCCCTGTCCTCCCCCCGTCCGCAGACCCCCTGGAACCCCGCACAGGCGCCGCTTCCTCCGATGCGACCGCAGCGCGTTGACGCCTCTACTGCTTCATACACCGCTCAAAGCCCGCAGGTTCCGCATCCCGCACAGGCGAATTCACCGTCGGCCCCGCCTCCACCCCGCCGAACCGCGCGTCGCACCCACCGCGCCCACCGCCCCCGCCACCCCGGCCCTCCGGCGAAGGCCGCGATACCGATCCTGCTCCTGGCGCTGGCCTGCTACGCCGTGGGTTTCTGGGCGCTGACCCGCATCTGAGCGCCGGCCCGCCGCCGGGCGGCCACCATCCATACCCCGAGCGCCAGCAGCAGCGCGCTCCCCGCGCCGATGCCGCCCGCCGCCAGCACCCGCATCGCGGTGTCCCCACCTCCACCGCTCCGCCCCGTCACGGCCGCCTCCCGGTCCTGGGCCGTGACCTCGAACAGGTTGCGCGGCTCGGACTGCCCGGCGTACCCGGGCCCGGCGTGCGGGGTGCCGGTGACGCGTACCCGCAGCGTCACCCCGAAGGGTCCATGGCCGAACGTTCCGGCCATCCCCTGGCTGAGGTGCACGACGAGGTAGTACGCCCCGGCGAAGCGCATGGCGCGTACCGCGTCGAGCACGGCGTACCGGTTGCGGTACTCGACGGGCGGCAGGGGGCTGAGGACGGCGGCCTTCTGGCTGCCGTTGTAGCTGAGGGCCGCGTCGTCGACGTAACCGCGGACGGGATTGTGCAGCGCCAGGTCGAGGGCCCCGCTGACATAGCCGCCGGACCCGCTCGAACTGCCCAGTTCGGCGGTGGCGTGCACCTGCTGGCCCCAGTCGACCGGCACCTTGTAGAAGAGGGTCTGCCCGGGTTTCACGTCCGTCTGCCAGACCCCTTGTCCGAGCGCGCGTGCCGTGGCGAAGCCCGCTCCGCCGGCGCGGCGCCGGGGCTCACCGGTGACCGGCTCGGGCGAGGCGGAGTCCCAGACCTCGGGCGCGCTCGTGGCCCCGGCCCGCCGCGGACGCGGCTCGGCGACCGGTGCCAGCTCCAGATCCCAGGCATCCGACGCGGACCCGCCACCCGAACCCGGCACGTCCGCCGTGCCCGCCGGTTCGAGGCGCTCGACCAGGACGTAATAGGTGCCCGCTCCCTGGCACAGGGAGCCGCCCACCTGGCGCATTCCCAGGGCCGTGACCGGCCGCGGGCTCAGTCCCGCCCCGAACCGCGCGGACGCATAGGAACAGGAGCCGCCGTTGGCGTCCTGCACCGACACCCTGATGCCGTCGCTGGCGGAGACTGCGGCACCGGCGGGGGGTACGGCGGTCACGGGGACGTACGCGGTCGTCGTCGCCCGGAGCTCCACGCGGTAGTAGAGCCTGCCGTTGCGGGGGAGGGAACTCCGGTACGTCTCGCCCGGGTTCAGCCCCTGGGCGTCCACGGTGCCCGCAGCACCGGCGACGGTCCTGGCCCCTTCCGCGAAGGCGTACCCAGCGGAAGCCGAGGCGGCCGAGCCAACGGCCCCGCCCTGTGAGCCCACGGCCACCGCCGACCGGCCCGGCACCAGCAGGGCGCACAGCACCACCGCCGTCCCCGCGACCGCGACGGGCGGCCGACGGATCCGCCGGGTCGCCCCGGGCCGCCACCCCCTCGCCGTACGCCACCCCTCTGTACGCCACCCCGTGCGCCGCACCATCCCGTGCCACCCCTCCTCGTCCCACGGCGATGCGGCGGGGCATCTCACGGAGGGACCTCATAGAGGAACCCACGGAGGCACCCCGTGGAGGAACCTCACGGAGAACCGCGCAGGCACCCCACGCAGGCACCTCACGCCCGCGCCCCACGCCCGCGCCCCACGCAGGCACCCCACGCAGGCACCTCACGGAGAAGACCGCCCGCCGCCCTGTACAGCCCGACACCGCGTTTTGCCCGGCGAGACCCACCGACAGCCGCCCTGCGTCAACGGTGGCCGTGACCACCACGGCCCTGCACCGCATGTCGTCGCGTCGTACCGGATCGTGGCCCATCCTGCCCCGCCCGCGCCCGGGTCGTCCCGGCAATCCGTGCGGCCGTCCGAAACGCCCCGCTCGCGCGCGGCCCTACCCCCTCATCGGCGCCCGGGCAACACAAAACCCCGACCGCAGGGGCGGTCGGGGCCTGATCGGTTTCCGTTGTCTGTACTCACGAACCCGTGGGCACGGAGTCAGTCGCCTCCGTCCACAGATCCTGCTCGGCGCGATCCGCCTGGATCTGGCGGTACACGAGGAGCCCGCCGATGGCGGCCAGTGCGACCAGGAGCAGCTTCTTCACCGCGCGACCTCGTCTTTCCTTGACGTAGGGGACCTCTGGCGCCCGACTATACACACCGCCCGATATCGGTCGGTGACCTGCGCCGGGCCCCCAACTCCCGCCCTCAAGAGCGCATTAGCCGCGGGGGACGGCGTCCTGGCCGGACGGTTGTCACACCCGCACACACAGTTACTTTGCTCCCTCTTCACCACTCAAGATCCGCGTTTAGGAGATTTTCTTCCGCTTTGCACCCATCCGAGTGGTGTTCATCTGAACATCGCCGCGCCACGTGCGTGGGTCCACCACTTCGCGACGCTCATACACATCATGAGGAAAGTACGCAAATCGCCCAACCTGAAAGTGAGGGGTCATGGCCAGGAACAACAAGGTCATGAATCTGTGGACCGTCATCGTCACCGCCTTCCTCGCCCTGTTCGCGGCGCTCGGACTCGCCTCCTCGGCCACGGCCGCAGCCGCCCCGCAGACCGAGGCCCCGCAGAAGAGCAGCGCACCCGCTCCGACGCCGGCGACGCACCACTGGTCCTGGACACGCTCCTGGTCCTGGTCCGAAGCCAGAGCGCTGCCCCCCACGATGAAGCAACGGATCCGGGCCGAGGCCCACGGCACATCCCCCAGTTGCCGCCACAGCCCCCTCGAAGACACCGCAGCGGACATCCTGAGGGGCCTGGCAGCCCCGGCGCCGCTCACCTGCTGACCCGACGCCCCTCCACCACTGACACCGGAACCTGCCGGAACCTGCCGGAACCCGACCGAAACAGACGGAATCCGGCCGGCGCGCCCGAACGGAACCCGACACCCAGCGGTACAGCGGCAGCAGCACACAGGATGTGCGGCACCCACGACCCGGTAAGAGCACCACAGCAACACCTGATGGCGAACTTGCGTACAGCTCCGCATCAGCGCGATTCCCCCGGCCTCCCCCCGGCCGGGGGCCTTCGCATGCCCGCTGTGCCGCCCGGCCCCAAGTCGTCAGGACCTCTTCAGGAGTCGTAGCCTGATGGCGAGGTGACTCCTGTGCCCAAAGCGTACGAAGTGATCGCGGACGACATCCGCCGGTCCATCCGCGAGGGCGGGCGCGAGCCCGGCCAACGCCTGCCGTCGGAGGCGGACCTGGCCCGGCACTACAGGCGCAGCGTGCCCACGATCCAGAACGCGCTCCGCGTTCTGAACGAGGAAGGTCTGATCGACAAACGGCACGGCAGCGGCACCTTCGTCCGGTGTCCACGCACCCGGGCGGTCCGTGACAACCGCCGGCACCAGTGGGAGAAGCGCCGGGCCCGCGAACCGGAGGCCGAGCGTGCCCTGACCGGCGCGACCGAGCACGACACCGGTCTTGAACTGCGGGATCTCGTCTTCTACGCCCGATACCGGGAGATCAAGGCGCCGCAGGACCTCGCGGACGCGTTCGGCGTCCCCGAACACACCGTCCTCCTGGAACGCACCTACCGGACCCGCCACGCCGCCGAGACCGCCCCGTTCAACCTCGTCACCTCCTATCTCGTCCGGGACATGATCGCCGTGAACCCGGATCTGCTGGACGACCGCAACGAGCCCTGGCCGGGCGGCACGCAGCATCAGCTGTACACCGCGGGCATCGAGGTGGACCGGGTCGAGGAGCGCTTCACCGCCCGCCCGCCGACGCCGGAGGAGGCCGAGGAGCTGGAGCTGCCGCCGGGTACGTCGGTGATCCTGCTGCGGAAGACGTCGTACGACATCGAGGACCGCGTCGTGGACATCACCCACGTCACCCTCCCCGGCGACCGCACGGAAATCCTCTTCACGACATCCCTGGAAAGGTGGTGAGGGCCGTCGTGCGCCGGCGCGTCAGCATCGTCACCGCGGTTCACGCGCCTTCGGCCCCGTTCCTGGCGGAGGCCCACGAGTCGCTGTGCGCGCAGGAACTGCCCGACGGCTGGACCTGGCAGTGGGTGATCCAGCAGGACGGGGAGACGGACGACGTCCGTCCGTACGTCCCCGACGACGCGCGGGTGACCTTCCGGCAGGGACGGCCGGGCGGCCCCGGAGTGGCCCGCACGATGGCGCTCGCGCACGCCGACGGCGCGTACGTCAAGGTCCTGGACGCCGACGACCAGCTCACCCCGGGCGCCCTCGCCCGCGACCTGACCGTCCTCGAAGGGGACCCCGGCATCGGCTGGACGACCTCGCGGGTGCTGGACCTGATGCCGGACGGCTCCACCGTGGGCTTTCCCACCGACCCCGACGACGGGCCGATCGAGCGCGGTGTCGTGACGGAGTACTGGGTGCGCAACGGCTTCCGCGCCCAGGTCCACCCGGCGACGCTGTGCGTACGACGTGACCTCCTGGTCGCGCTCGGCGGCTGGATGGCGCTGCCGGCCTCCGAGGACACCGGGCTCCTGCTGGCCCTGAACTCGGTGAGCCGCGGCTGGTTCTCCCGGCGGGTGGGGCTCCTCTACCGCAAGTGGGAGGGCCAGGTGACGGGCCAGGCCCCACACGTCGACCCGGCCGAGCGGGACGCGCGGATGGCCGTCGTCGCGGCCAGGGCGCGGGCGCTGGCAGGCTTCGGATGGCACGCACCGCTGACCGGCTCACCCACGCCGGCGACCGACTGACGCCCCTGCCCCCGCCCCCCTCGGCCGCCACGCATCGGACAGCGTCATCGTCACGGCAAGTCACCGCAAGGGTCAGGCAGCGTCTCCGCAAGGGCCAAGGCAGCGTCACCGCGAGGGTCAGGGCAGCGTCACCGCAAGGGTCAGGGCAGCGTCTCCGCATCCACCCGGGAGAAGATCAGATCGCATTCGCCCTCCACGGGCCCGCGCCAGCGAACGGGCACGCCCGCCGTGCCGCTCAGTGCCGACGGGTAGCTCCCGGGCGCGTAGTCGTTGGCCAGCCGATAGACGTGAAAGCCCGCGTCGGTCATCGTCCCGAGCAGTTCGTCGGCCGAGTCCCCGAGCCGGGCCATGCGCTCGGGGGTCACCTCGACGCTGATCTCCGCGTCGGGCCGCAGCCTGTCCAGCAGGGGCGCGAGGCCGCGGACGACGCCACCTTCCGCGCCCTCGACATCGACCTTGATCACCCGGGCGCTCGCGATCTCCGCCGGTTCGAGCAGTTCCGGCAGCGGTCGGGCCTCGATCTCGAAGGTGGACTCGGCGGGGCCGTCGTAGGGAACGATGCTGTTCGCCCCCATGTTGCGGGAACTGGCGAGCACGAAGGTCAGGGTCTTGTGGCCGTCGGAGACCGCGGCGTTGACGGCACGGATGTTCCGGCAGTCGTTCAGCGCGCGCTGGTGCAGCAGGCGGCGGTGGAACGCGGGCGACGCCTCGATCGCCACGACCCTCCCCCGGTCACCGACGAGCCGTGACGCCAGGACGCTGAACACCCCCACGTTCGCCCCGACGTCGACAAAGCCGTCCCCCGGTTTCAGCCGGCGCCGTAGCCAGCTCGTCATGTGCGGCTCCCACACCCCGAACAGGTACACGTAGCGCTGGATGAGGTCCTGGGTGTCCACCGCGAACCGTGCGCCGGAACGGGTCATCACGACGCGCCGGCGTGGATGGTCCCGCAGATAGGGGTTCAGCCAGCGAGCGGCGAGGGCCGCCTTGCCGAACGAACCCGGGGCGTCGCGGACATACCGGCGGCCGAGCGTGACCAGGAGCTCCGACAGGGGACCGCGCATCCGATCCGCCGCTCCGCCGGGCCCCGTCATCCGGTGACCGCTGTCGCCGGGGAGGGGCACCGCTCGACCGCCTCCTGGACGAGCGCATCGCCCCCGCTGTGCTCGCGAGCGGCGGACCGCACGAGGCCGTATCCGTCCTCGCACGCGACGACGGACGGGACCCGGTGGGCGCACGCGCCGGAGCCGTGACAGTGATCTGGGCCGAAGGAGACGGTCATGCGCACTCCGGTCGCGGAGGGGCACCGCCCGAACGCGATCGCCGGGCCGGTGCGGAGCTGATGACTCACACGACGTCACTGCCCCGCGAACGGCACGGCGAACCGGCCTCGGGACGGGCGGCCCGTGCGGCACCCGGTGACGCGGCTACCTCTCGGTACCCGCGGTCGCGAGCCAGTGGGCGACCCTGCGCAGGGTGGTCTCGTCAAGTCGCTCCACCAGAGCCTGGACGGCGGTCAGGTCGTCCGGCGTGAGGTCGTAGAGGCCCGCCCGGCCGAGGCCCGCCATGAGCACCTGGTGCCGCCGGTCGTCCATGCGCTCGGCGAGCTTGCTCGGCTCCGTGAGCTTGCCCGGCTCCGCAGACTCGGCCGGCTGCTCCTCGGCGGTTCCGGCGGGCGACCGTGCGGCCGTACCGACCGGACCGGGCGTCGTCGGGTCCGCAGAGCGTTCGAAGCGATGCCAGGCGCCGTCCCGCGGCCCCCACAGGGCGACGGTCGGCTCGCCCCCGCGCGCCCGCACCGTCTGCGTCATCTCGCCGACGGCATGCACCACGGGGGAGCGGTGGGACGACTCGGCGCCGACCCGCCATGACGCCGAGTCCGGTTCGTAGAACATCGCGACCCAGCGTGGCGTACCCGGAGGCTCCGGGCTCCGCAGACGTGTGTCCACCGCACTCACCCCTTCGGAAGCGACCCGACGGCGACCATAACTGACGTACCATCAGATTTACAGGGTCGTAGCGAGGGTCGCACCGGGGGTTCCCGGCGCCGGGCCCGGGACCCGCCGCCCGGCACTGGTCCCTCCCCACGTGGAGACCAGTGCCGGACGTCGCGGGCGGTGTGGATCCGTACCGCATCGGCGTCGGCGGCGCGGATCGCAGGAGAAGCGTCGCGGCCCCGAGATCACCGCGACGGCTGCCGGAAGAAGGCTCGCGACACGCGTCTTCCGGGCTTTCGGGTCCGGACGTTGGGCCTACCCGTCCGGGCCTTCGCCCTCGTTTTCTGACTCCGACGGAAGCTGACCGAGAACATGCGGCGCCATGAGCCGACTCTCCGAAGCTCTGGGGTGCTGACCTGTCCGGACGACGTGCGGACGGCGCGTAACCGGTCCGCTACTGCGTCGCGATCCTGCCATCTGCGGCGCCCAGCGACGAGGCTCCGGAGCCCGGCCCAGGGCATCGCCGCAGGTCAGCCATATAGGGTGAGTTTTCCGGTCCGGACGTCCAAAAGCGGGGAGTAAGGGGTGGAGCCTTGAGTTCCGACTCAGGGGCACGCACAGCCTTCGCAGAACGTCTCGCGCTGCTGTACAAGGAAGCGGGCAATCCTCCCCTCAAGCGCGTGGCCGAGGCCGTCGTCCGGTTGCAGCGGGTCGACGAACGCGGCCGGCCCGTCCGGGTGTCCGCGCAGCGCATCAGCGACTGGCGGCGGGCCAAGAACGTGCCCGCCCAGTTCGGTGCCCTCGCCGCGGTGCTACAGGTGCTGGTCCCCGACGCCCGGCGCGCGCGACCGGTTCCGGTCTACCCGGGCCTGTACGACCTGACCGAGTGGCAGCGCCTGTGGGAGCGCGCCGTGGCCGACCCGGTCGCCGACCGCCCGGCGTCCCCGGACGAGACGGAGGGCACCTCGGGGCAGGCCCCGGCCGTGCCCGGAGTCTGCCCGTACCGGGGGCTCGCCGCCTACCGCCGGGAGGACGCCCGCTGGTTCTTCGGCCGGGCGCGGAGCACGCAAGCCCTCATCGACCAGCTCCGCGCGGCGGAACGGACCGGCGGCCTGGTCATGCTCGTCGGCGCCTCGGGGGCGGGAAAGTCCTCCCTCCTGAACGCGGGCCTCGCCCCGGCCCTGCGCGAGAGCACGCCGGACGACGGCGGATCGGCCGGAAGCGGCCCAGTCGCAGTCACCCCGGACACAAACGCCTCCAGCGCAAGCGGCTCGGACGGAGCCCCGGCTGGCGCAAACGCCCCAGGCGCAGGCGACTCGGGCGGAAGTACGGCGGGCACAAACGCCCCAGGCGCAAGCGGCTCAAGCGGAAGCGGCGCGACCGTAAGCACCGCGGCCGCAAGCGGCTCGGACGGAGCCCCTGCTGGCACAAACGCCCCAGGCGCAGGCGGCTCGGACGGAAGTACGGCGGGCACGAACGCCCCAGGCGCAAGCGGCTCAGGCGGAAGCGGCGCGGGCGACGGAGACTTCCGGCCCCGCGGGGAAGGCGAAGGCCGCCCCCGCGAACACGGCACCGCGGGCGGAAGCGACTCCGCCGCAAACGCCACGGGCACACCAGCCCCGGACGACGCAGACTTCCGTCCGAGCTGGGCAGGCCACCCACGCGGCCTAGGCCAACCCCGTGGGGAGACCCCACCGCCCGGCGAAGACCAACCACGCGCGGAGACCCGATCGCGAGACGAAGACCAACCGCGCACGGAGACCCAACCACCCGGCGAAAACCAACCCCACGGGCAGACCCAACCCCCTGCCCAAGACCACCCCCGCCGGGAAACCCACCCCCTTGCCCAAGACCAACCCCGCGGGCAGACCCAACCCCCCGCCCAAGACCACCCACGCACGGAAACCCAGCCCCCCGCCCAAGACCACCCCCGCGGAGGCGACCGCCCGCGGCGGCTGGTGCTCTCGCTCGTGCCGGGAAGCGACCCGCTCGCGGAACTGACCCGCCGGATCCCCGAGCTGGCCCCGCTCCTCCCGGCCGCGGCGCACCCGGCGCCGGCGCCCGAGGAGCCCGTTGACCCCCGGTTCGCCCGCGCGGTCGGCGAGGCCGTCGCCGCCTGGGCGGGGCGTGAGGCGCCCGGAACGGCCCGCCCGGTGGTCGTCGTGGACCAGTTCGAGGAGGCGTTCACCCTCTGCGCCCACGAGGCGGACCGACGCGCCTTCATCCGCATCCTGCACGCCGCCTGCACGCCCGCCGGACCGGACGCCCCGGCCCCCGTACTCGTCGTCCTCGGCATACGCGCCGACTTCTACGAGCAGTGCCTCGGCTATCCCGAACTGGCCGACGCGCTCCAGCACCGGCACATGGTGCTCGGCCCGCTGACCGCCACCGAGCTGCGCGAGGCCGTGACCGGACCGGCCAAAGCGGTGGGCCTGGAGCTCGAACCGGGACTCGCCGAGCTGATCCTCCGCGAGGTCAGCGCGGACGGCCCGCGCGGCGCGCACGACGCGGGCGTGCTCCCGCTCCTCTCCCACGCGCTGCTCGCCACGTGGCAGCGGCGCAAGGCGGGCAGACTCACGCTGGCCGGCTACCGCGCGGCGGGCGGCATCCAGGGCGCGGTGGCGGCGACCGCCGAGCGCGCCTGGTCCGGCCTCGACCCGGAGGCGCGCACGGCGGCCCGGCTGCTGCTGCTCAGGCTGGTCCGGCTGGGCGAGGACACCCAGGCCACCCGCAGACGGGGCACGCGGCGCCAGCTGGCCGAGGAGTCGACGGACCCGGACGGTACGGAGGAGTCGCTCGAAGCCCTCGTCCGCGCCCGGCTGGTGACGCTCGACGCGGACACCGTCGAGATCACCCATGAGGCGCTGCTGCACGCCTGGCCGCGGCTGCGGGACTGGATCGACGAGGACCGGCAGGGCAACCTGCTGCGCCAGCGCCTGGAGGAGGACGGCCGGGCCTGGGAGGGCTCGAACCGCGACGCGTCGCTACTCTACCGGGGTTCCCGGCTGGAACAGGCCCGCGCCTGGGCGGCGTCCGCCGGTGACACCTCCCTGACCCGGAGCGCCGCGGAGTTCCTGGCCGCCTCGGTCAGGCTGCGCAAGCGCACGGTTCGGATCAGCCGGGGCGCGGTGTCGGCCCTCGTGGTGCTCGCGGTCCTGGCCGTCGGCTCGGCGGTGATCGCCTGGCAGCAGCGCAACGACGCGGTGTTCGAGCAGGTGGTCGCCGAGGCCGATCGCGTCCAGTACACGGATCCGTCGCTGTCCGCCCAGCTCGATCTCGTCGCGCACCGCCTCCGGCCGGGCGACGAGGGCGCCAGCAACCGGCTGATCTCGATCGTGAACGCCCCGCTGGCCACGCCGCTGCTCGGCCACACCGGCGCCGTCTACCTCACGTCGTTCAGCCCGAAGGGCAACGTCCTGGCCACCGCCAGCTACGACCGGACCGTACGGCTGTGGGACGTGACGGACCGGACCCGCCCCAAGCCGCTCGGCAAGCCCCTCACCGGCCACTCCAGCTGGGTGAGCAGCGCCGTCTTCAGCCCGGACGGCCGCACCCTCGCCAGCGCCTCCGACGACGGCACCGTACGCCTGTGGAACGTCGCCTCCCCCAGCCGCCCCCGGGCGCTCGGCACCCCGCTGAACGGGCACGACGGCACCGTCTACCTGCTCGCCTTCAGCCCGGACGGCCGCACCCTGGCCGCGGCCACCGACCGGCACGTCGTACGGCTGTGGGACGTACGCGACCCGGGCCGGCCGAAACCGCTCGGCGCCCTGACGGGACACACCCACGCCGTCCGTTCCGTGGCCTTCGACCCCAGCGGACGGACGCTGGCCGCGGGCGCGGACGACGGCTCGATCAGGCTGTGGGACATGACCGATCCGCACCGGCCGGCCCGGCTCGGCACGCCGCTGACCGGGCACACCACGACGGTGCACTCCGTGGCGTTCAGCCCGGACGGGCGCACCCTCGCCAGCGGCAGCGCGGACGACACCGTACGCCTTTGGGACGTGGCCGATCCGCGCCGCGCGGCACCGCTCGGCACCCCGCTCACCGGGCACACCGGCCCCGTGTGGTCGGTGGCCTTCAGCCCGGACGGCAACGTGCTCGCCGCGGCCAGCGCGGACAGCACCGCGACCCTGTGGAACGTCAGCGACCCGGCCTATCCGTCCCAGGTCGGCGAGCCCCTGTCCGGCGGCAGCGGCGAGATGTACGCGCTGGGTTTCAGCCCGGACGGGCGCACCCTCGCCACCGGCAGCGGTGACAGCAAGGTCCGGCTGTGGGCGCTTCCGACCTCGGACATGATCGGCCGCATCGGCGCGTTCCGGCGCGACGGGCATGTGCTCGCCACCGCCGCACGCGACGGAAAGGTCCGGCTGTGGAACATCGCCGACCCGGGCCGGCCCACGCTGCTGTCCGAACCCTTCATGCCGGGGGACGGCGACGTACGGACCCTGGCGTTCTCCTCCGACGGCCGTGTCCTCGCGGTGCGGATGGGAAACCGCTCGCTACAGCTGTGGA
The DNA here is from genome assembly GCF_042873595.1 of Streptomyces sp. NPDC004629. Lineage (NCBI taxonomy): Bacteria > Bacillati > Actinomycetota > Actinomycetes > Kitasatosporales > Streptomycetaceae > Streptomyces > Streptomyces sp. NPDC004629. The sequence continues at coordinate 114,186 of NZ_JBIALO010000003.1, forward strand.
ACGTCTCCGATCCCTACCGGCCCGTCCCCTACGGCGCGCCGCTCACCCTGCGGACGCGTTTCACGGGCCCCAACGCCCTCGCCTTCGCACCGGACGGACGCACCCTGGCCACCGCCTACGACGACCGCACCATCCGTCTGTGGGACGTCAGCGACCCGGCCGACCCGGTGCCGCTCGGCAAGCCCCTCGCCGGCCACAAGGGCTACGTCAACTCCCTCGTGTTCGCCCCCGACGGCCGCAGTCTGGCGAGCGGCAGCGCGGACGGCACCGTACGGCTGTGGAACGTGGCCGACCCGCGCCGCGCCACACCCGTCGGCAGCCCCCTCACGGGGCACCTCGGACCGGTCAACACGCTCGCCTACCGCCCGGACGGCCGGACACTGGCCAGCGGCAGCGACGACGACACGGTACGACTGTGGGACATCAGCGACCCGGCCGGGCCCACCGCGCTGGATGCGCCGCTCACCGGGCACACCGAGGCGGTCGTCTCGCTGACGTTCAGCCAGAACGGCGACACCCTGGCCAGCGGTGGCAACGACAACACCGTACGGCTGTGGGACGTCGCCCACCCGTCCAAGGCGTCCCCGATCGGCCAGTCGCTGAGCCCGAACGCCAAGACCGGCAACTTCCTGGCGTTCAGCCCCAACAGCCGCATGCTCGGGGTGTCGAGCGGCGCCGACACCGTACGGCTGTGGAACCTGGACGTCGACCAGGCCATCCGCCACATCTGTGCGACGACCCGGGGGGTGCTGACACGGGAGAAGTGGCACGAGTACCTGCCCCGGCTCTCGTACGACCCCCCGTGCGGCCGCTGACAACCCGGCGGGGAACCGTGATCCAGATCACAAGTCCCGCCCGCTGTCCGACAGTTGGCTCCCGCCGCCCGACCACCCTTGTTACCCTTGGCCATAGCTCGACCGCTGGTGCATCCCCCGTCGCCAGCGGTCGAGCGCTTCCAGCCCGCGTGGGCAGACACCCGAAGCGCGGATCATGCTTCTTCCAGGGCTTGCCCGAACTCACGCAGCACTTTGCCGTGGCGGCTGCGGGCCAGTTCGTGCCCGACACCTATGGCGAGCGCGACCGGCCATTCGATGAGTTCGAGCGCCGTGAGGAAGCCGAGGCCCGCGAGGAACGCGAGCTGCTCCTTGGGCGGCAGTTCGATCCGCAGGTCGCCCACGCGGACGATCACCGCATTGTCGGAGACGACGTGTTCGGCTGCGGCGCGGGGCCCGCGGGACCTCTTGATCGGAACCGGCGCGCCGGCATGCGCGGTGCCGGGATCTGTCCTGCTTGCTTGCGCGGTCATGGCGTGTTCCGTTTCAACGGCCGGTGCCGGGCATCCGCTCGATGCCCCTCTCCCACGCTAGCCCCATACCCCCAGGCCCCCCAGCCCGGAAGACGCCAAAGACCCCCGACCACGACCGGTCAGGGGCCTTCATGCTGGTGGGGCTAACAGGATTTGAACCTGTGGCCTCATCCTTATCAGGGATGCGCTCTAACCAACTGAGCTATAGCCCCGCCGCGCTCTGCGGTGTGTTTCCCGCGCGCTGACTCCTGAAGATTAGCGCACGACCGGGGCAGTCCCAAAATCGGTTGTCGCAGGCCGCACGGCAGAGGTTTGGCGGGCGCCGCGACGCGGTACCGCCCGCGCTACTCGTCCTCCGCCAGCGTCAGTTCCACGCCCCCGACGAAGCCCGCGGAGAGGTTGTAGATGAACGCGCCGAGCGTGGCGAGCGCCGTCGCGAGGACGACGTCGATGACCGCGATGATCGCCGTGAACATCAGCACGTGCGGAAGCGACAGGAAGGCCTGCAGGTCAAAGCCGTTCGCCTCGTTCGAGCCGGTCGCCTCCGAGATGGTGCCGCCGACGGTCGAGAAGACGCCCATCGCGTCCAGGACCATCCACAGCACCGCGGACGCGACGATGGTGCAGATGCCGAGCGCGATGGAGAGCAGGAAGCTGACCTTCATCACCGACCACGGGTCGGCCTTGGCCACCCGCAGCCGCGCCTTGCGGGTGCGGGGCGTGGTGCGTGCGCCGGTGCGCGCCCGGCGCACGGCTCCGGCTTCCGACCCGGACGCGGTCTGCGCCGGGTAGGCCTGCGGCGGGTGGTAGGGCCCGGCGGCCTGCTGCTGCCGTCGCTCGCCCGGCAGCGGCGAGGCACCGTGCGCCTCCCCTGCCGGGGGCTGGGCCGACTGCTGGGCGCCGGGAGCGGCCGGGCCCGCTCCAGCGCCGTAATGCTGGGTCTGCGAGCCTCGGGTGTCCGTCACAGTTCCCCCCTGGGATCCATGAGAGTCGGGCGAGTGCGGGTCGGTCGCGGGCGACTTGACCGGCTTCAGATTGGTCGTGTGCGGATCCGTCGTGTGCGCGGCGCCCGCGGCGGAGCCACGGCCGCCGCCGCCCGTTCCCTTACCGGAATCGTTGCCGGTCGGGGTACCGACCGAACCGGCGCCCGTGGCTCCGCTCACGATGACACACTCCTCGTGCTACTCGGCCGAGGGCGCCTCACCCTCGTCCGTGCCGGCGGTCGCGGCTTCCTCGGCGATCTCGTCCACGGCCACGTCACCGTCGACTTCCTCCGCCTCGCGCCCCGCCTCGGCGTTACGTGCGATACCGACGACGGCATCGCGCTTGCCCAGGTTGATCAGTTGGACGCCCATGGTGTCACGGCCCGTCTCCCTGACCTCGCTGACTCGCGTACGAATCACACCGCCGGACAGGGTGATGGCGAGGATCTCGTCACTCTCCTCGACGATCAGCGCGCCGACGAGCGAGCCGCGGTCCTCCACGATCTTGGCGGCCTTGATGCCGAGGCCGCCGCGACCCTGGACGCGGTACTCGTCGACGGCGGTCCGCTTCGCGTACCCACCGTCCGTGGCAGTGAACACGAACGTACCGGTTCGAACAACATTCATCGACAGAAGCTCATCGCCCTCGCGGAAGCTCATGCCCTTGACGCCCGAGGTGGCCCGGCCCATCGGCCGCAGGGTGTCGTCCGAGGCGGTAAACCTGATCGATTGCGCCTTCTTGCTGATCAGAAGCAGATCGTCGTCCGACGACACCAGCTCGGCCCCGATCAGTTCGTCATCGGAACCGTCCTCCCGCTCCCGCAGGTTGATCGCGATGACACCGCCGGAGCGGGGCGAATCGTAATCCTTCAGAGGCGTCTTCTTGACCAGGCCCGCCTTGGTGGCGAGGACCAGGTACGGCGCCGCCTCGTAGTCGCGGATCGCGAGGATCTCGGCGATCGACTCGTCCGGCTGGAAGGCGAGCAGGTTCGCGACGTGCTGCCCGCGCGCGTCCCGGCCGGCGTCCGGCAGCTCGTACGCCTTGGCCCGGTACACCCGGCCCTTGTTGGTGAAGAACAGCAGCCAGTGGTGCGTGGTGGAGACGAAGAAGTGGTCGACGATGTCGTCTTCCTTCAGCTTCGTGCCGCGCACGCCCTTGCCGCCGCGCTTCTGCGCCCGGTAGTCGTCCGTCTTCGTCCGCTTCACATAGCCGCCGCGCGAGACGGTGACGACGATGTCCTCCTCGGCGATCAGGTCCTCGATGGACATGTCGCCGTCGTAGGGCACCAGCATGGTCTTGCGGTCGTCGCCGTACTTCTCGACGATCGCCGCCAGTTCCTCGCTGACGATGCCGCGCTGGCGGACCGGCGAGGCGAGGATCGCGTTGTACTCGTTGATCTTCGCCTGGAGTTCGTCGTGCTCCTGGACGATCTTCTGGCGCTCCAGGGCGGCCAGTCGGCGCAGCTGCATCTCAAGGATGGCGTTCGCCTGGATCTCGTCGATCTCCAGGAGGTCCATCAGGCCGGTGCGGGCCACGTCGACGGTCGCACTGCGCCGGATCAGCGCGATGACCTCGTCGATGGCGTCCAGGGCCTTCAGCAGGCCGCGCAGGATGTGCGCCCGCTCCTCGGCCTTGCGCAGCCTGAAGCGGGTACGGCGGACGACGACCTCGATCTGGTGCGTCACCCAGTGCCGGATGAACGCGTCCAGGGAGAGGGTCCGCGGCACCCCGTCGACCAGCGCCAGCATGTTGGCGCCGAAGTTCGTCTGCAGGTCGGTGTGCTTGTACAGATTGTTCAGGACGACCTTGGCGACCGCGTCCCGCTTGAGGACGATCACCAGGCGCTGGCCGGTGCGCGAGGACGTCTCGTCGCGGACGTCCGCGATGCCGCCGATCCTGCCGTCCTTCACCAGGTCGGCGATCTTCTGCGCCAGGTTGTCCGGGTTGACCTGGTACGGCAGCTCGGTGACCACCAGGCACTGGCGGTTCTGGATCTCCTCGACCTCGACGACCGCGCGCATGGTGATCGAGCCGCGCCCGGTGCGGTAGGCCTCCTCGATGCCCTTGCGGCCCACCACCAGGGCGCCGGTCGGGAAGTCCGGGCCCTTGATGCGCTCGATGAGCGCGTCGAGGAGCTCCTCGTGCGAGGCGTCCGGATTCTCCAGGCACCACTGGGCGCCGGCCGCGACCTCGCGCAGGTTGTGCGACGGGATGTTGGTCGCCATGCCGACCGCGATGCCCGCCGAGCCGTTGATCAGCAGGTTCGGGAAGCGGGAGGGCAGGACGGTCGGCTCCTGGGAGCGGCCGTCGTAGTTGTCCGTGAAGTCGACGGTCTCCTCGTCGATGTCGCGGACCATCTCCATCGACAGCGGCGCCATCTTGCACTCGGTGTAGCGCATGGCGGCCGCCGGGTCGTTGCCCGGGGAGCCGAAGTTGCCGTTGGAGTCGACGAGCGGCATGCGCATCGCCCACGGCTGGGCCAGGCGGACCAGCGCGTCGTAGATCGAACTGTCGCCGTGCGGGTGGTAGTTGCCCATGACGTCGCCGACGACGCGGGCGCACTTGTAGAAGCCGCGTTCGGGCCGGTAGCCGCCGTCGTACATGGCGTACAGGACGCGGCGGTGGACGGGCTTGAGACCGTCACGGACATCGGGCAGCGCGCGGGACACGATGACGGACATCGCGTAGTCCAGGTACGAGCGCTGCATCTCCGTCTCAAGCCCGACGGGCTCGATGCGCATGGTGGTGTCGCCGCCCTCGGCCTCGGGCGTGACTGGGGTGTTGTCGTCGGCCATTGCTGGTGAAGATCCTTCCCGGTGCGGTCAGCTGAGACCGACTCAGATGTCGAGGAAGCGGACGTCCTTGGCGTTGCGCTGGATGAACTGGCGGCGGGCCTCGACGTCCTCGCCCATCAGGACCGAGAACAGGTCGTCGGCCTGGGCGGCGTCGTCGAGGGTGACCTTGCCGAGGACCCGGTGGTCGACGTCCATCGTCGTCACACGCAGTTCCTCGGCGTTCATCTCGCCGAGGCCCTTGAAGCGCTGGATCGAGTCCTCCCTGATGCGCTTGCCGCGCTGGCGGCCCAACTCGATGAGGGCGTCGCGCTCGCGGTCGGAGTACGCGTACTCGGCGTCCTCCCGGCCCCACTTGATCTTGTAGAGCGGGGGCCGGGAGAGGTACACATGGCCCCGCTCCACGAGGTCCCGCATGAAGCGGAAGAGGAAGGTCAGCAGCAGGGTGTTGATGTGCTGGCCGTCGACGTCGGCGTCCGCCATCAGGATGATCTTGTGATAGCGGAGCTTGTCGATGTCGAAGTCCTCGTGCACGCCCGTGCCGAAGGCGGAGATCAGCGCCTGGATCTCCTGGTTCTGCAGGATCTTGTCGATCCTGGCCTTCTCGACATTGAGGATCTTGCCGCGGATCGGAAGGATCGCCTGGTACTGCGGGTTGCGGCCGGACTTGGCCGAACCGCCGGCGGAGTCGCCCTCGACGATGAAGATCTCGCACTTGGCCGGGTCGTTGGACTGACAGTCCGCCAGCTTGCCCGGCAGGGACGCGGTCTCCAGCAGGCCCTTACGACGGGTCAGGTCGCGGGCCTTGCGGGCCGCCACGCGCGCGGTGGCCGCCTGGATGCCCTTGCGGATGATGTCCGAGGCCTCGTTCGGGTTGCGGTCCAGCCAGTCGTTGAGGTGCTCGTAGACGGCCTTCTGCACAAAGGTCTTGGCCTCCGTGTTGCCCAGCTTGGTCTTCGTCTGGCCCTCGAACTGCGGCTCGCTCAGCTTGACCGAGATGATCGCGGTCAGACCCTCGCGGATGTCGTCGCCCGTGAGGTTGTCGTCCTTCTCGCGCAGCAGCTTCTTGTCGCGCGCGTACTTGTTGATCAGCGAGGTCAGAGCCGCCCGGAAGCCCTCCTCGTGCGTGCCGCCCTCGTGCGTGTGGATGATGTTGGCGAAGGAGTACACGCCCTCGCTGTAGCCGCTGTTCCACTGCATCGCGACCTCAAGGGACAGGCTCTTGTCCTTGTCCTCCGCCTCCAGGTCGATGACGGTGGGGTGCACCACGTCTCCCTTACGGGAGTTGAGGTACTTCACGAAGTCGACGATGCCGCCCTCGTAGTGGTACGTGACCGACTTGACCTCGTCCTTCTCGTCGGCGCCCGCCTCATCGGCGCCCGAGGTGGCCTTCGCCGACTCGCGCTCGTCGGTGAGCCGGATGGTCAGGCCCTTGTTGAGGAACGCCATCTCCTGGAAGCGCCGCGAGAGCGTCTCGAAGGAGTAGTCGGTGGTCTCGAAGATGTCCGGGTCGGCCCAGAAGGTGACCGAGGTGCCGGTCTCCTCGGTCACCTCGTGCTCGGCGAGTGGAGCCGTCGGCACGCCCATCTTGTAGTCCTGCGTCCACCGCCGGCCGTCGGTCCTGACCTCGACCGACACCTTGCTCGACAGGGCGTTGACGACGGAGACGCCGACGCCGTGCAGACCGCCGGAGACCGCGTAGCCGCCGCCGCCGAACTTGCCGCCCGCGTGCAGCACGGTCAGCACGACCTCGACGGCCGGCTTGCCCTCGGAGGGGACGATGCCGACCGGGATGCCACGGCCGTTGTCGACGACGCGGACGCCGCCGTCGGCGAGGATCGTCACGTCGATCGTGTCCGCGTGCCCGGCCAGCGCCTCGTCGACCGAGTTGTCGACGACCTCGTACACCAGGTGGTGCAGACCGCGCTCGCCGGTCGAGCCGATGTACATACCGGGTCGCTTGCGAACCGCGTCCAGACCCTCAAGCACGGTGATCGCGCTGGCGTCGTACGAGGCGGTGACCTCGCCGTTCGCGCCGGCGTCAGTGGACGGGATGTTCTCGTTGGGGTTGCCGGAATCGGCCACGAAGCGCCCTTTCTGGCACAGCACGAGCCAGGCTCGTCGGCGGGTTGCCGGAGCGGCTGCGGCATGTTGCGTTGGTAAGCCTTGATCAGCGTTGCTCAGCTTTTCCCGGACGGTCCCCACGTTCGGGGCGGGATTGGCTTCAGTCTACCGGTAGCGCCGACAGTGATGGGGGTTTGCCGGTACCTGAGTCCCCATGTGCCGCCCTCAACCGGTCTCGGCCGGGTCCCGATATACGGAAGGGGGCTCCAAGAGGCTCACAGCGCCACTCAGCGCTTCCGGCTGTCAACCCCTGGCTACTCCAGGGTCAGCTCGCGCCGGGCGACCGCGCGCGATCCCCCGGCGGACCCGCCCGCGACGGTCCGACACAGGCGCCCGACCAGCAAAGATGTGAGGTCGGTCACCTGATCGGCCCGCCCGTCGCAACGCCGCTCCACGGCCCCGTGAGCGCCCCTCTCGGTGAGGTGCCGGTCACCCATAGGTGTCGCCGGGGCCCGTGCTGCCCGGGGCGCGCAGGGGGCCGTAGCGACGGGTGGTGCCACCCGGACCGTGCACCTTGATCAGCTTCACGGTGCCGTGCCCCAGGTCTTCGTTCAGGCGGGCGACCAGCGTCGGCGCGAGCAGCCGCAGCTGGGTCGCCCACGCCGTGGAGTCGCACTGCACGGACAGGACGCGCTCGTCCTCGTCGTAGCGCTGCGGCACGCAGTGCTTGGCGAGGTCGTCGCCGACGATCTGCGGCCAGCGGCCCATCACCCCGCCCACCGCGGCGGGCGCCTCCCAACCGCGCTCGGTGATCAGCCGGTTGATGGCGGCGCCCAGCGCCATCGGGTCGCGGCCGTCGGCCCGCGCGCCGGAGCGCAGCCCCCCGCGCCGCGCCTGCTTCTTCTGCCGCGCCGCGTCCCCACGCGCGCGTGCCGCCTCCTTCGCCGCGCGCAGCGCCACGCGCGCGAGGTCGACGCCCGAGGGCTCGGGAGACCGCTCGGGCCGCGCCGGGGCCGGCTCGTCGGTGCTCATGCGCGCTCCACCCTCCCGTCGGACACCGCGTACCGGGCCCCGGCCAGGACGTCCGGTACGTCGTCGTCGACCGCAGCGGTCACCAGGACCTGCTCGCCCGGCGCAACCAGTTCGGCCAGCCGCTCCCGCCGCCGGGCGTCCAACTCGGCGAAGACGTCGTCCAGGACCAGCACCGGTTCGTTGCCCTCCGAGCGGAGCAGGTCGTACGAGGCCAGGCGCAGCGCCAGCGCACAGGACCAGGACTCGCCGTGCGAGGCGTATCCCTTGGCGGGCAGCCGGCCGAGTTTGAGGATCACGTCGTCCCGGTGCGGGCCGACGAGGGTGACGCCACGCTCGATCTCCTGCTTGCGCGCCTCGGCGAGCGCGGCCGTCAGCTGGCCGTACAGCTCCTCGCGCGTGTGGGCCTCGCCGGGCGCGGACGGCTTGTACTCCAGGGCCACGGGACCGCCCCCAGGGGCCAGTTGCTCGTACGCCTTGTCGGCCAGCGGCTCGATCGCGGCGATCAGGTCGAGGCGCTGGGCGAGCAGTTCGGCGCCCGCGCGCGCGAGGTGCTGGTCCCAGACGTCGAGCGTGGACAGATCCATGGCCCGGCCGCCGTGCCTGCGGGCCAGCGCGGCCGATTTCAACAGGGTGTTGCGCTGCTTGAGGACCCGCTCGTAGTCGGAGCGCACGCCGGCCATCCGCGGCACGCGGGCGGTGATCAGCTCGTCCAGGAAGCGGCGCCGCTCCCCGGGGTCGCCCTTGACCAGCGCCAGGTCCTCGGGCGCGAACAGCACGGTCCGTACGATGCCCAGCACGTCCCGGGGCCGGACCTGCGCGGACCGGTTGACGCGGGCGCGGTTGGCCTTGCCGGGGTTCAGCTCCAGCTCGACCAGTTGCTGCCGCTCGTCCTGTCTGACCTGGGCCCGGATGATCGCGCGTTCGGCCCCCACGCGGACCAGGGGGGCGTCCGAGGCGACGCGGTGGCTGCCCAGGGTGGCGAGATAGCCGACCGCCTCGACGAGGTTCGTCTTGCCCTGCCCGTTGGGGCCGACGAAGGCGGTGACGCCCGGGTCCAGCGGGACCTCGACCCGGGCGTACGAGCGGAAGTCGGCCAGCGAGAGATGCGTGACGTGCATGGTCGTTCGCCGACCTCCCCCAACGTTGTGGACCGACGGGCGGCCCTGTGGATTACTTCTTCTCGACCGCGTGGCCGCCGAACTGGTTCCGCAGCGCCGCGATCATCTTCATCTGCGGCGAGTCGTCCTGCCGCGAGGCGAACCGGGCGAACAGCGACGCGGTGATCGCGGGCAGCGGCACCGCGTTGTCTATGGCGGCTTCCACGGTCCACCGGCCCTCGCCGGAGTCCTGTGCATAACCCTTGAGCCCGGCCAGGTGCTCGTCCTCGTCGAGGGCGTTCACCGCGAGGTCCAGGAGCCAGGAACGGATGACCGTCCCCTGCTGCCAGGAGCGGAAGACCTCGCGCACGTCCGTGACGGAGTCGACCTTCTCAAGAAGCTCCCAGCCTTCCGCGTACGCCTGCATCATCGCGTATTCGATGCCGTTGTGGACCATCTTCGCGAAGTGGCCCGCGCCGACCCTGCCGGCGTGCACCGAACCGAAGTCGCCCTCCGGCTTGAGCGCGTCGAAGACCGGCTGCGCCTTGGCGACGTGCTCCGCGTCGCCGCCGTACATCAGCGCGTAGCCGTTCTCCAGGCCCCAGACCCCGCCGGAGACACCGCAGTCGACGAAGCCTATGCCCTTGGCGGCCAGTTCCTCGGCGTGCTTCTCGTCGTCCGTCCAGCGGGAGTTGCCGCCGTCCACGACGACGTCACCGGGCTCCAGCAGACCGGCCAGCTCGTCGATGGTGGACTGGGTGGGCTCGCCGGCCGGGACCATCACCCAGACCACGCGCGGGCCGGAGAGCTTACCCACAAGCTCTTCCAGGCTGTGGACATCCGCGAGGTCCGCGTTGCGGTCGAATCCGATGACGGTGTGGCCCGCGCGGCGGATCCGCTCGCGCATGTTGCCGCCCATCTTGCCGAGGCCGACGAGACCGAGCTCCATCAGTTGCTGTCCTTCGGTTGCTGTGTGACGTATGGGGCACGTTCGTACCCGCGTCCGAGCCTAAACCCGGGCCGCCATGCACAGCTGTGGGCATACGCGCTCATGCGTACGCCCCTCACCTGGGGCTTTGCCGGTACGGACGGTCAGCCGCTGAGGCGCACCGGCATGATCAGGTACTTGTAGGCCTCATCCGCCTCGGCGTCCACCGCGGGCCTGCCGCTGAGCAGCGCAGGCTTTGTGGACGTCGTGAACGACAGCTGCGCCACCGGCGAGTCGATGGCGCTCAGGCCGTCGAGCAGGAACGTCGGGTTGAAGGCGATGGAGATGTCGTCGCCCTCCAGCTGCGCGTCGACCCTTTCCACAGCCTGTGCGTCGTCGCTGGAGCCGGCCTCCAGGATGAGCACGCCCTGCTCGAAACTGAGCCGCACCGGGGTGTTGCGCTCGGCGACCAGGGCCACGCGCTTGACGGCCTCCACGAAGGGGGCGGTCTCGATCACGGCGACCGAGTTGAACTCCGTCGGGAACAGCGTGCGGTACTTCGGGAGGTCGCCCTCCAGCAGGCGTGTGGTCGTCCGCCGGCCCGCGCCCTCGAAGCCGATCAGGCCCTCGCCGGCACCGGAGCCGGACAGGGCGAGGGTCACGCTGTCGCCGCTGGTCAGCGCCTTGGCGGTGTCCAGGAGGGTCTTGGCGGGCACCAGGGCGACCGCGGAGGCGTCCGGGTTCTCGGGCTTCCACAGGAACTCGCGGACCGCGAAGCGGTAGCGGTCGGTTGAGGCCAGCGTGACGGTGTCGCCCTCGATCTCGATGCGCACACCGGTCAGGACGGGCAGCGTGTCGTCGCGTCCGGCCGCGATGGCGACCTGTGCGGCGGCGGAGGCGAAGACCTCGCCGGGGACCGTGCCCGTGGCGTTCGGCATCTGCGGCAGGGCCGGGTACTCCTCCACAGGCAGGGTGTGGAGGGTGAACCGCGAGGAACCGCAGACCACCGTCGCCCGTACACCGTCTGTGGAAATCTCCACCGGGCGGTTGGGCAGGGCGCGGCAGATGTCGGCGAGCAGGCGGCCCGAGACGAGGACCGTGCCCTCCTCCTCGACCTCCGTCTCGACGCTCACGCGCGCGGAGACCTCGTAGTCGAAGCTGGACAGGCTCAGCTGGCCGTCCTCGGCCTTCAGGAGGAGGCCGGCGAGGACAGGCGCCGGCGGACGGGCCGGGAGGCTGCGTGCCGCCCAGGCCACTGCCTCCGCGAGTACGTCGCGTTCCACCCGGATCTTCACCGTAAGCCGCCTCCTGCTGTTGCTACTGAGTCCTACGACCCGGTGTCACTGCCCCATCGGTGGGGAAGAACACCGACGACCAGTCTGACGCACCGCACTGACAGTAGGTGCCCGTCGGGGTCAAGTCGTGCCGGGGGGCGGTCGGGCACGAGAGGGCGAGTTGTGCACAGGCCCCGCTTCGAAACGGATTCCGCTCTCTCTCTGATTGGGAGTAGTAGTAGGGCCTGTGGATACCGTGGATAACCACGTTTGCCCTGCTCAGCGCGGAAATTTTGTCCACCGGCCCTGTGGGCGGAGGCGGTGGACAACCCGGGGTCTCTGTGGAGAACAAGAAGTTCTGCACACCCCACCCACAGCCTGGGGCCACTTCTCCCCAGCTGCGTCCCCAGGTTTACCCGGGTTTCCCACAGCCCAATCCGGCAGCTTGGTGTGACGCCTTTCACTCGACGCGGTGATCGGGTGCGTCGTGTTGCCGAACAGTGGACAGAGATGTGGAGAAGCCCGGGATCACTGGGGACAACCGGCCCCAGCCTGTGGGTCGGCGGTGGACAACTCCGTGCACAGCCTGTGGATCTCTACTTTGTCCACAGCCTGTGGAAATCTTTTGTCCACTGATCCACAGCCGGGTGACCTGCCTCGATGTTCCCTCACCTGGCCGGGCTGTGGATACGTTCTGGACAACTCGGCGGTCCCCAGGATGTGGACGGAAGAAAGTCACCGAATCTGTGGAGAGGGGCCGTAACCCGGCGGGTAATCGAACACGCGGTGACCGGCGGGCATCGGGTGGCCGCCTGCGCGCGCTGCCGAGCCGGGCCTGTGGACGGGCACCGACGGCGTTCCGACGGCCTCCGGCCGCGTCCCGCCGCGTGCGCGGCCGTGGCCCCGGCCGCGTTCCGCCGCGTGCCTCCCGCGCTCCAGCCGCGTGCCGGAGTCACGCAAAGGGCGCCCCCGGGATCTCTCCCGAGGGCGCCCCGTGCCGTGCTGCGGCCGACGTCAGCCGTTCTTGATGCGGTTGGTCAGCTCCGTGACCTGGTTGTAGATGGAGCGACGCTCCGCCATCAGCGCGCGGATCTTGCGGTCGGCGTGCATCACCGTGGTGTGGTCGCGCCCGCCGAACTGGGCGCCGATCTTCGGCAGCGACAGATCGGTCAGCTCCCGGCACAGGTACATGGCGATCTGCCGGGCGGTGACCAGGGCACGACCGCGCGAGGTGCCGCACAGGTCCTCGACCGTCAGACCGAAGTAGTCGGCGGTCGCCGCCATGATGGCCGTCGCGGTGATCTCGGGGGCGGTGTCCTCGCCGCCGGGAATCAGGTCCTTGAGGACGATCTCCGTCAGGCCCAGGTCGACCGGCTGCCGGTTGAGCGAGGCGAACGCCGTCACCCGGATCAGCGCGCCCTCCAGCTCGCGGATGTTGCGGGAGATACGGGAGGCGATGAACTCCAGCACCTCGGGCGGGGCGTTCAGCTGCTCCTGCACCGCCTTCTTGCGCAGGATCGCGATGCGGGTCTCCAGCTCGGGCGGCTGGACGTCGGTGATCAGACCCCACTCGAAGCGGTTGCGCAGCCGGTCCTCCAGGGTGACCAACTGCTTGGGCGGCCGGTCGCTGGAGAGCACGATCTGCTTGTTCGCGTTGTGGAGCGTGTTGAAGGTGTGGAAGAACTCCTCCTGCGTCGACTCCTTGTCCGCGAGGAACTGGATGTCGTCCACAAGAAGGATGTCCATCTCGCGGTAGCGCTTGCGGAAACTGTCGCCCTTGCCGTCGCGGATGGAGTTGATGAACTCGTTGGTGAACTCCTCCGAGCTGACGTACCGCACGCGCGTACCCGGGTAGAGGCTGCGCGCGTAGTGCCCGATGGCGTGCAGCAGGTGCGTCTTGCCGAGCCCCGACTCCCCGTAGATGAAAAGGGGGTTGTACGCCTTCGCCGGTGCCTCGGCGACGGCGACCGCGGCCGCGTGCGCGAAGCGGTTGGACGCGCCGATGACGAACGTGTCGAAGAGGTACTTCGGGTTCAGCCGTGCGGTCGGCTCGCCCGGACCGGTCGCCGGCGCGGGCTGCGCGGCCAGCGGCCCGGGGGCACCCGTCGTCGGCAGGTTCGGGCCCACGGGACCGCCGCGGTGCACCTGGCCGGCGCCGGCCGACGGCTCGGGCAGATCGCGCCGGGCCGGGTCCCGCTGGTCGTAGTCGGGGCGTGATCCTTCGTAGCCCGAGCGCTGCCGCTCGTACGGCGGGCGCTCCCTGCCCTGCGGGCGGTAGTCCTGCCCGGAGCCGTACGCGTCCTGCCCCGAGGTGTAGGAGTCCGGCGACGCATAGGCGTCACGCGCGGACGAACCATAGGAGTCCTGCGGCGGCGACGCGTACGGGTCACGCTCCGGGAAGCCGAGCCGCGGCTGCTGCCAGCCGTACTCGTCCTGGCCCGGCCGCGGCCAGGCGCCGGGTTCGGGCCGCTGGTACTCGGACGGATAGGCGGGGCGGGGGGCGGGCAGCCTGTCCGGCCTGGTGGCGGTCTCGGTGCCCGGCAACTGCTCGGCGCGGTGCTGGCCGTACCCCTCGTACGGGGCCGACGGCAGCTCGGGCTCCTCGTAGCGGGACTTCGGCACCGTCGGCGCGGTCTCCTCGGAACCAGGCGCGCGCCTGGGGGCGGGGGGCCCCGGAGGTTCGCCCGCGGACTCGTCGACGGTGATGGCGATGCGGATCGGGCGGCCGCACTCCCGGCTCAGGGTCTCGCTGACGATCGGCGCCAGCCGGCCCTCCAGCACGCCCTTGGCGAATTCGTTCGGCACGGCGAGCAGCGCGGTGTCCGCGACCAGGGCGAGCGGCTGGCACCGCCGGATCCAGTGCTCGTCCTTCGCCTCGACGCCCTGACCACGGCCCTCCCCGAGGAGTTGCTCCAGCACGCGTGGCCACACTGCGGCAAGATCGGCAGGTACGTCAGCCACAGGGCACGCTCTCTCGCAGGTCCCACGAACGTGTGGTTGTGGGACGGGTCGGGATCTGATCGAGATCTAAAAGGGGTGGTGCGGGGGACAAGGGAACGAATCGGAGTCCCGTCACGGTAGTCAGCGCGGCGGGTGCGGTTCAAGTTGTTGTCCCCAGCCTGTGGATAGTGTCTCTGCGTGACCCCGGGTTTGACCGGATGGCGTAGCCGCGCGTACCGTAACCAGGTCGAGTTGTCGATGGCTGCTGCCGCCTGCCTCCGATGGGCACAGGTCACGTCAGGTGATCGGTAAGCGGTGCACTCGGGCGTCACTGCGAGCTACTCGTAGGCGCACGGTGACAGCCAGGACGGCACCCCGCCACTACCGATTCTTTCTGGAGCCCCCGAGTGAGCAAGCGCACCTTCCAGCCGAACAACCGTCGTCGCGCGAAGACCCACGGCTTCCGGCTGCGTATGCGCACCCGTGCCGGCCGCGCGATTCTCGCGTCCCGCCGTAGCAAGGGTCGCGCCCGTCTGTCCGCCTGATCCCGATCAGGTCATGACGTCGTGCTGCCCACCGAGAACCGGCTGAGGCGGCGCGAGGACTTCGCGACCGCGGTACGACGGGGGCGCCGGGCCGGACGCCCGCTCCTCGTCGTCCACTTTCGTAGCGGTGCCACGGACCCGCACGCGCCCGGGGAGAGCGCTTCCCCGACGCGTGCGGGTTTCGTCGTCAGCAAAGCCGTGGGCGGTGCCGTCGTACGCAACAAAGTGAAGCGCAGACTTCGCCATTTGATGCGCGAGCGAGTCGCCCTGTTCCCCCCCGGTAGCCTGGTAGTCGTACGAGCGCTGCCCGGATCGGGTGACGCAGACCATGCACAGCTGGCCCGAGACCTGGATGCCGCCGTGGGGCGGCTGCTGGGAGGGGGCGCGCGATGAAGTACCCGCTACTGGCTCTGATCAAGCTCTACCAGTGGACGATCAGTCCGCTGCTCGGGCCGGTGTGCAAGTACTACCCGTCGTGTTCCCACTACGGCTACACGGCCATCGACCGGCACGGTGCGATCAAGGGCACGGCACTGACCGCCTGGCGCATCCTGCGGTGCAATCCGTGGTCGCTCGGCGGTGTGGACCATGTTCCGCCGCGCAAGCGCCCGCGGTGGCACGAAATGCTGCGCAGCGCCTGGCGCGCACGCAAGGGCGGGCCCTCCGCCGCCGAACCGGCCACCGAGGCGAAGCTCCCCTCCGGACTTCCCTCAAGCCCGGCCGCAGAGACCTCGTCCCATGCCCAAGGAGCATGATTAGTGGACACGATTGCCAGCCTCTTCAGCTTCATCACCACACCCGTTTCCTGGGTCATCGTCCAGTTCCACACGGTGTACGGCGCCATTTTCGGCCCTGACACCGGGTGGGCCTGGGGCCTGTCGATCGTGTCCTTGGTGATTCTGATCCGTATCTGCCTGATCCCGCTCTTCGTGAAGCAGATCAAGGCGACCCGGGCCATGCAGACGCTGCAGCCCGAGATGAAGAAGATCCAGGAGCGCTACAAGAACGACAAGCAGCGCCAGTCCGAAGAGATGATGAAGCTGTACAAGGAGTCGGGCACCAACCCGCTCTCCTCGTGCCTTCCCATCCTGGCGCAGTCCCCGTTCTTCTTCGCCCTGTACCACGTGCTCAACGGCATCGCGTCGGGCAAGACCATCGGCGTCATCAACGACCAGCTGCTCGCCAGCGCCCAGAAGGCGCATATCGTCGGCGCCCCGCTGGCCGCGAAGTTCACCGACAGCTCGGACAAGGTCGCCGCGCTCGGTGCCTCGCTGACCGACGTCCGCGTCGTCACCGCGATCATGATCGTCCTCATGTCGGCGTCGCAGTTCTACACGCAGCGCCAGCTGATGACGAAGAACGTCGACACCACGGTGAAGACGCCGTTCATGCAGCAGCAGAAGATGCTGATGTACATCTTCCCGGTCATGTTCGCCGTCTTCGGTATCAACTTCCCCGTCGGTGTCCTCGTCTACTGGCTGACCACCAACGTGTGGACCATGGGCCAGCAGATGTACGTCATCCACAACAACCCGACCCCGGGTTCCAAGGCCCAGGCCGCCTACCTGGAGCGCCTGACCAAGCACGTCACGCAGCACGGCAAGATCCGTCGGCGCAGCGAGAAGGCCATCGTCAAGGCGATCGTCACCAAGGGCCGCGACCGCAACGAGCACGAGCGCAAGTTCATCAACGGCCTGAGCAAGGCGGGCCTCGCCGCGCAGAGCGACGGCTCTGTCATCAAGAGCGAGAGCCAGGTCGTCGCCGAGGCCGAGGGCGGCGCGACCACCACCGCTCCCAAACGCCAGCAGCCCAAGCGTCAGAGCAAGGCCCAGCGCCAGTCCGGCAATCCGAAGCAGGCCGGCGACACCGCGCCGACCACGTCGCTGACCAAGTCCGAACAGCCGCAGGACGCCAAGCCCGCAGCCAAGCAGGCCCCTCAGTCGGGCGCCGGCGGCCGCAGCAAGGCCCAGTCCGGTCAGCGCAAGGGTTCACAGCGGCCCAAGTCCCCGTCCAAGAAGTAAGAAGGAGCCCATCCCGTGACGGAAGGCACCACCTCCGCCGCTGCCGAGGGTGCAGACACCCTGACCCGCCTGGAGCAGGAGGGTGAGATCGCGGCGGACTATCTTGAGGGTCTGCTCGACATCGCCGACCTCGACGGCGACATCGACATGGACGTCGAGGCGGACCGCGCCTCCGTGTCGATCATCAGCGAAACGAGCAGCCGCGATCTGCAGAAGCTGGTCGGCCGTGACGGCGAGGTGCTGGAAGCCCTGCAGGAGCTGACCCGCCTGGCCGTGCACCGGGAGACCGGGGACCGCAGTCGGCTGATGCTGGACATCGCGGGCTACCGCGCCAAGAAGCGCGCCGAACTCTCCGAGCTGGGCGCCAAGGCCGCCGCCGACGTCAAGAACACCGGCGAGCCCGTCAAGCTCAAGCCGATGACGCCCTTCGAGCGCAAGGTCGTGCATGACGCGGTCAAGGCCGCAGGGCTGCGCAGCGAGTCCGAGGGCGAGGAACCACAGCGGTTCGTCGTCGTGCTGCCCGCCTGATCGGCCCCTACGTTCCCTCGGCCCCGTCTGTTGCCCAGACGGGGCCGAACTTTGTCAGCCTGGTTCTGTGGTCGGCGCACGGCGTCGACGCTGTACGGAAGGACGGTCCCCGTGACGGAGGCAGCGGATCTCCCCCCTGCGCCCGAACAGGCGCGGGAAGTGTTTGGCGATCGCTTCGCCGATGCGGTCCGCTACGCGGAGCTGCTGGCCGAGGCCGGCGTGCAGCGTGGTCTGATCGGCCCACGGGAAGTGCCCCGCCTGTGGGAGCGACACCTGCTCAACTGTGCGGTGCTCTCCGAGGTCGTCCCCGAAGGGGTCACGGTGTGCGACGTGGGCTCCGGCGCCGGCCTGCCCGGCATTCCCCTCGCGCTCGTCCGGGAGGACCTGAAGATCACGCTGCTGGAGCCGTTGCTCCGCCGTACCAACTTCCTTGCCGAGGTCGTCGAACTGCTGGGGCTGGACCATGTGACCGTCGTCCGTGGCCGGGCCGAGGAGGTCATGGGGAAGCTGCCGCCGGTCCATGTGGTGACGGCCAGGGCGGTCGCCCCGCTGGACCGGCTCGCCACCTGGGGGATCCCCCTGCTGCGCCCGTACGGCCAGATGCTCGCGCTGAAGGGGGACACGGCCGAGGAGGAGCTGAAGGCCACAGGTGCCGCGCTGAGCAAGCTGGGAGCGGTGTCGACCTCCATCCTGCGCGTGGGCGAGGGCCTCGTGGACCCGCTGTCCACCGTCGTGCGGGTCGAGGTCGGGGAGAGTCCCGGCGGTGTGCGTTTCGCGGCCAAGCGAGCGAAGGCAGCCCGTACCGGGCGGGCCCGCAGACGTCGTTGAGGATGTCAGAACGGATGAGTGATGCTGATCCGTCCTGACGACCACCCGTACTCCACACAAGCCTCCAAACCTACGCAACCCGGAGTGTCGCGAAGATAACGGCCGCAGCCGCTGTGCATCGTGTTTCACGTGAAACGTCGCTCACTCCTGCACGGCATCATCAGTCGCGGCCGGGCCGCGGCCGAACCCCGCGACCGCAAGCCTCTGGGGTCACTCGGGGAAACGCCCCCCTCGAAGGACGCTCCGTCCCCCGGTGGGGGCACGGAGTTGTCCACAGAGGTGGATTTCTCCACAGAACACCAGGCCTCACTGGTTCACGACCCCGAAGGCATGGGAGGCTCTGTTCATCGCGAGCCTGAAGTCGAGGAGAGTGAATCCTTGCGGTCCGACGCCAACATCGCGGGACCGATGACCGATCCGGTCCCCGGTCCCCGTACCGAGTCGATGGGGGTGGATGTTTCACGTGAAACACCGCCCCCGATGGACGACACTCCCATCGGTCGTGCTGCCCAATTGGCGGTGGAGGCTCTGGGCCGCACCGGCGAAGGGCTGCCACGGCCCGAGCAGACCCGAGTCATCGTGGTCGCCAACCAGAAGGGTGGCGTCGGTAAGACGACGACGACGGTCAACCTTGCCGCTTCACTCGCTCTGCACGGCGCCCGTGTCCTGGTGGTCGACCTCGACCCCCAGGGCAATGCCTCGACCGCGCTGGGCATCGACCATCACGCCGAAGTGCCTTCCATCTACGACGTGTTGGTCGAGAGTAAGCCGCTGGCGGAGGTGGTGCAGCCGGTCCCCGACGTCGAGGGCCTCTTCTGTGCCCCCGCCACGATCGATCTCGCCGGTGCGGAGATCGAGCTGGTGTCGCTGGTGGCCCGGGAGAGCCGGCTCCAGCGGGCCATCCAGGCGTACGAGCAGCCGCTGGACTACATCCTCATCGACTGCCCGCCGTCCCTCGGCCTGTTGACCGTCAACGCCTTGGTGGCCGGGGCCGAAGTCCTCATCCCCATCCAGTGCGAGTACTACGCGTTGGAGGGACTGGGGCAACTGCTGCGCAACGTCGACCTGGTGCGCGGCCACCTCAACCCCGCCCTGCATGTGTCGACCATCCTGCTCACCATGTACGACGGCCGGACGCGTCTTGCCTCCCAGGTCGCGGAAGAGGTGCGCAGCCACTTCGGCGACGAGGTACTGCGGACGAGCATTCCCCGCTCCGTCCGTATCTCCGAGGCGCCGAGCTATGGGCAGACGGTGCTGACCTACGATCCCGGATCGAGCGGTGCCCTCTCCTATCTTGAGGCGGCACGAGAGATCGCGCTGAAGGGCGTCGGCGTCACCTACGACCCGACGCAGGCCCATATCGGGCCACAGAGCAACCCGAACATGGTGGAGGGGATCCAGTGAGCGAGCGACGGAGGGGGTTGGGCCGCGGACTGGGCGCACTGATCCCTGCTGCCCCGACCGAGAAGAACCCGGCCTCGGCCGCGGTGGGGGGAGCGCCATCGCCGTCCCCCGCCCCGGCCCCGGTGCTGACGACGGACCGGGGGGTGGCCGCGGCGAAGGTGACCACGCTGCCGCCTGTTTCACAGGAAACCGAGGAGCCGTCGGTCTTCAGCGTCACGGAGACGCCCGCCCCGCCGATGGGTGCTCACTTCGCCGAGATCCCCCTCGACTCCATCACGCCGAACCCGCGCCAGCCACGTGAGGTCTTCGACGAGGACGCGCTGCAAGAACTGGTCACCTCCATCAAGGAGGTCGGTCTCCTCCAGCCTGTCGTTGTACGGCAGCTGGGACCCGCCCGCTACGAACTCATCATGGGTGAGCGGCGTTGGCGCGCCTGCCGGGAGGCAGGCCTTGAGGCGATCCCCGCGATCGTGCGGGCGACGGAGGACGAGAAACTTCTCCTGGATGCCCTCCTTGAGAATCTGCATCGTGCCCAGCTGAACCCCCTGGAAGAAGCCGCCGCCTACGACCAGTTGCTCAAGGACTTCAACTGCACGCACGACCAACTGGCCGACCGGATCGGGCGTTCCCGCCCTCAGGTCTCCAACACCTTGCGGCTGCTGAAGCTGTCGCCGGCCGTCCAGCGACGGGTCGCCGCCGGTGTGCTCTCCGCCGGACACGCCCGGGCGCTGCTGTCCGTGGAGGACTCCGAGGAGCAGGACCGACTCGCCCACCGGATCGTGGCCGAGGGGCTTTCCGTACGTGCCGTCGAGGAGATCGTGACCCTGATGGGCTCCCGTCCCCAGACGACTCAGCGGTCCAAGGGGCCCCGGGCCGGGGCCCGTGTCTCGCCGGCACTGAACGAGCTGGCCACCCGTCTCTCGGACCGTTTCGAGACACGGGTGAAGGTCGACCTCGGTCAGAAGAAGGGCAAGATCACAGTCGAGTTCGCCTCCATGGAAGACCTTGAGCGGATCCTCGGCACGCTCGCTCCGGGTGAGGGGCCGGTCTTCCAGCAGGGTCTGCACGACGGGGACCCCGAGGCTGCGGAGGACTGACAGCACGGGCGTCCCTGCCTTTGCCGGACGACGGAGCGGATGGCGTCGGACGAGGAGCGGATCGTGTCCGGTGTGTACCGGAACACGTTCCGCTCTTTGCTTTTTGTCGGTATCGATGCAAACGCATCATGGATACGATGCGTTCGGGTATGGCGCATTCACCTGGCAGCACCTCTCGATGGGAGGCGGGGGCCATGCGAACGGTGAGCCGGACCGGACTGGTGAGCGCGGGCCTCGGACTGGGCGCGTTCGGCGGCTTCGTCGGCAGTCTGCTCAGGGAACGGAGCGCTTTGACAGCCGCTCGCGACGCGGCGGGCGAAGGAAGCGAGGAACAGCCTTCATGGGGCGCCGGCTCGTACCGCTCACGCTGGACAATCTTCAGGATCTTCCCAAGCGCTGTCGCTCGTGTGTCTTCTGGGAACTCGACCCGGTCAGTGGCGAGGCCGCGGTAAGGGCGGGCACGGCCACGGCGGAGAAGGAGGGCTGGATCTCCGCTGTCCTCCTGGACTGGGGATCCTGTGGCCGGGTGGTCTATGTCGACGAGGTGCCGGTCGGCTTCGTGCTCTATGCGCCTCCGGCCTATGTCCCCCGCTCCACGGCGTTTCCGACGAGTCCCGTCTCCCCCGATGCGGTGCAGCTGATGACCGCGTTCATCATGCCCGGCTATCAGGGACAGGGACTGGGCCGAGTGATGGTGCAGACGGTCGCCAAGGATCTGCTGCGCCGAGGGTTCAAGGCGATCGAGGCCTTCGGGGACGCCCGCTGGAAGGAACCCTCCTGCGTCCTGCCCGCCGATCATCTGCTGGCGGTGGGCTTCAAGACGGTACGGCCCCACCCCGCCTACCCGAGAATGCGTCTGGAGCTGCGTACAACGCTGTCGTGGAAGGAAGACGTGGAGATGGCCATCGACCGGCTCCTGGGGGCCGTACAGAAGGAACCAGCGCTTCGGCCGCTCTAGCCGCTCCAGCCGTTCTCTGCATGCCGTCGCTGATGCGGACGCTCTCATGCGAATGGGCCAACCCTTCCGGGTTGGCCCATTCGTGTTTCACGTGAAACATGCCCCGTCGGTGCGACGGCTCAGCCGACTACTCGGCGATGAAGTCCTCAAGGTCGCGGACGATCGCGGCCTTCGGCTTGGCGCCGACGATGGTCTTGGCGACCTCGCCGCCCTGGTAGACGTTCAGGGTCGGGATCGACATGACGCCGTACTTGGCGGCCGTAGCCGGGTTCTCGTCGATGTTGAGCTTGACGATCTCGATCTTGTCGCCGTACTCGGCGGCAATGGCCTCAAGAGACGGAGCGATCTGGCGGCACGGACCGCACCAGGCCGCCCAGAAGTCCACCAGAACGGGCTTGTCGCTCTTGAGGACATCCTCATCGAAGGAGGAGTCGGTCACATTCTTCAGGGTGCCGGCCACGGCGGGCTCCTTAACTTGATCGTGCGGTGGGGCGGAAGGGGTCAGACGGAGGTCTTCTCGGGCTCGGCCTTCTCCTCGTCCGCAAGGGCGGCGAGGAAGCGCTCGGCGTCGAGAGCGGCGGAGCAGCCGGTACCGGCCGCGGTGATCGCCTGTCGGTAGGTGTGGTCGACGACGTCACCGGCGCCGAAGACACCGGTCAGGTTGGTCCGGGTGGAGGGGGC
Organism: Streptomyces sp. NPDC004629; assembly: GCF_042873595.1. Classification (NCBI taxonomy): domain Bacteria; kingdom Bacillati; phylum Actinomycetota; class Actinomycetes; order Kitasatosporales; family Streptomycetaceae; genus Streptomyces; species Streptomyces sp. NPDC004629. Next base: position 136,665 of record NZ_JBIALO010000003.1, read on the forward strand.
GTCGACCTTCAGATAGCCCTCTCCGTCCAGGTCGAGCTGGCCCTTGAACAGCTCGGTGCGCGGGTCATGTCCGATGGCAATGAACAGACCCGTCACGGGCAGGTCGGACAGCTCGCCCGTCTTGACGTTGCGCAGCTTCAGACCGGAGAGCTTCTGGCCGCCCTGGATCTCGGCGACCTCGCTGTCCCAGACGAACTTGATCTTCGAGTCGGCGAAGGCACGCTCCTGCATCGCCTTGGAGGCCCGCAGAGTGTCCCGGCGGTGGACGATCGTCACCGACCTGGCGAACCGGGAGAGGAAGGTGGCCTCCTCCATCGCGGTGTCACCGCCGCCGATCACGGCGATGTCCTGGTCCTTGAAGAAGAACCCGTCACAGGTGGCGCACCAGGAGACACCCCGGCCGGAGAGCGCGTCCTCGCTCGGCAGGCCCAGCTTGCGGTGCTGGGAGCCGGTGGTGACGATGACGGCCTTCGCCCGGTGGACGGCGCCCGCGGTGTCCGTGACGGTCTTGATCTCACCCGTGAGGTCGACGGAGACGACATCATCCGGCACCAGCTCGGCGCCGAAGCGCTCCGCCTGGGCCCGCATGTTGTCCATCAGCTCGGGACCCATGATGCCGTCGCGGAAACCCGGAAAGTTCTCCACGTCGGTGGTGTTCATCAGCGCGCCGCCGGCGGTGACGGCGCCCTCGAACACCAGGGGCTTCAGCGACGCGCGCGCGGTGTAAAGCGCCGCCGTGTAACCGGCGGGCCCGGAGCCGATGATGATCACGTTACGGACGTCGCTCACGGCTGCATTCCTCGTCTCTGGTCTACGTCAGTTCGACCGGTGGGAGCCCCTCTCAGAACTCTCACCCCACCCAACGGATCCTACGGGGCCCGCATTCCCACTGTGGCCGGGCACACGGGATGTCCCGCAGGAGGGTTGCCTCGGTGGACCGGGACGAACCCCAGCCGCCGAGGAAGACGAACCGCAGGCGCTCAGGAACGGGTGAAGGACTGCTTCCACAGGACGGTGCCCGGCGCCACGGGTTCCCGGTCGACACAGGCCGCGTCGACGACATACGCGTTGACCCGTGTGCTGTCGTCGGCGTCGGGCAGCACGACGAGATAGGCGTCCTTCCCGTCGTACGTCCCCTGCTTGGCGCCGAGGATGTCCGCGTTGCTGTTGATGCCTTGCCGGATACAGTCCGGGACCGGGGCCGATGTGTGGAGCAGGGTGTCCGCGCTTTCGCCGGTACCCGGGGTACGGGACTCCGGCCCGAGTTCCAGCCGTGGCCGCTGGCTGCCGGAGCCGTGCGGGGAGTCCTGCTGTGTGGTGAGGAGGTCGCTCACCTGGCTCTGAAGGCTCTTCTCGGAGAAGGCGTCGGCGGTGGGGGTCTGCCTCCCCTGAGCGGTTGTATCGGGCCTGTCGGTACCGAGGGTCTGGTACAGCAACGAGCCGGCGCCCAGGACCGCAGCCGTGAGGACGGCGCCCATGACGACGGTCCCACGGCGCCCCCGGCGGCGAGCCTTGCGCCCCGGACCGGTCGCCCCATGGGGACGCCCGGCTGGCCGGTCCACCGGAGCCGATGTTTCACGTGAAACATGCGTCTCGGTGCTCTCGTCGGACCCGCTCGGGGATGCGCTCGCCGGGACCGGGCGGGGCAGGGGATCGCCGGGAGCCGTGGCGGCGAGCAGCGCCTCCGCGGCGAGGGAGGCGTCGATCCGGTCGGCCACGTCGGCGGGCATCTGCGGCGGGCCCGGCAGGGTGCCCAACAGCCCGCGGATCTCCTCCAAGGAACGGTGAACATCCGCGCACAGGTCGCAGGCATCCAGGTGCCGCCGTACCTCCGTGGTCCGGAACGGGGGGAGCAGACCTTCACTGAAGTCGGAGATCTCGGCGACGTCCGGGTGCCCGGTCGTATCCGTCAAGGAAGTCATGCTCGCCCACCTCCGCCCTTCACTGCGGCTGAATCGCTGGATCCCGATGGCTGTGGACCGCTGTCCCCAGGGCCCGCTGCCGGTGGGACGGATGTCCCCTCCGACCGGTTCCGTGCCGGATCCGGTTCCCTGTCGTCCCCGGCCTTTTCCCCCCGTAAATGGGAGACCAGGGGAAGGAGTCTGGCTCTGCCACGCGCGCAGCGGCTCTTCACGGTCCCTATGGGCACATCGAGGATCCGGGCGGCCTCGGCGACGGGGTAGCCCTGCATGTCCACCAGGACGAGGGCGGCACGCTGGTCGTACGGAAGCGTTCCCAGAGCCTCCAGGAGCTGCCGGTGCAGATCGTTGCGCTCGGCGGGCGCCGAGGCCGATTCATGCGGCTCCAGCAGTTGTTCCAGCCGCTCGGTGTCGTCGACCGGCGCGGTCTTCCTGGACGCCGCCTTACGGGCGCGGTCCAGGCAGGCGTTCACGGTGATCCGGTGCAGCCAGGTGGTGACGGCCGAGTGCCCACGGAAGGTGTGGGCGGCCCGATAGGCGGAGACGAGGGCGTCCTGGACGGCGTCGGCGGCCTCCTCGCGGTCCCCCAGCGTGCGCAGAGCGACCGCCCAGAGCCGGTCCCGGTGTCGGCGGACCAGCTCCCCGAAGGCGTCGGGATCACCCTTGACGTGCCGGGCGAGCAGATCCTGATCGCTCACTCCGTCGAATCCGCTGCCGTCCGCCATCCGACCCCCTCCGCCTCCGGTGAACGTCAGCCCGCGAACTTCACCTCGGTGATGGCCTGCTTGTATCCGACGCCGCTGTACTCGGCGGGGTCCGGGCCCGAGTAGGGCACCGCGGTGAGCCACACGAGGACGTACTGGGTCTTCAACGGCTTGCCGAGCTTCACCGTGGCGTTGGTGCCGTTCGTGCTGACGCTGCCGATCTTGTCCATGGCGTCGAGCGACGACGGCGTCGGAGAGTCGGACGCGTACAACTCGACGGTGGTGTGATCGCCAGCGTAGCGAAGCCCGAGGGACGCCGTGGAGAGTTCCTTCACCGAGCCGAGGTCGTAGACGATGCCCACGCCCGGCTTGTACGGCGCGATGGGCGGCCCCTTGGTGAAGGTCTTGGTCCGCCAGGTCGTCGAGGTGTCCCCGTCGAATGTCTTGTCGACGTCACCGGGGTGCTGGGCGTCTCCCTTGGCGACGAACTCCTGGGCGCCCTGGATCTTGAGCGCCGTGGCGGGCTTGGGCTTGTCCTTGCTCTTGTCGCCCTCGCCCGTCGTCTGGGTGTTGTTGGTGTCGTCGGACTGGTTGCCCTGGTCCATCAGGGCGTCCGCGAGCTGCCAGCTGCCCAGTCCCAGGGCGGCGATCAGGAGGGCGGAGACCGCCCACTTGAGGGCCTTGCCGGTGCGGCTCTGCAGCGGGGGCGGCGGGGGCTGGACGGGCTGGGTGACGCCGGGGTGCGGCGCGGGGCGGCCGTAGGTGCCCTGTTGGTACGTCGTGCGCTGGTACTCGGGCGGCGCGGTGAATGCCGGCTCCGGCGGGCGGATGCGGGGCATCTCGCCGATCGCCTTCACCAACTCCTCCGGCGTGGTGCACGGCGCCTCGTGCCGGGAGGCGGTGGCGCCGTCGTTGACGAGCGCCCGCATGGCCAGCTCGGACAGGCCGCGGTGGACGCCCGCCCGCACCTGGTCCGGGGCGATCAGACCCACCTGCTTGGGCAGTCCGGACAGACCGTAGGCATCGCTCTCGTACGGCCATCGCTGGGTGAGCGCGGCGTACAGCAGGGCACCGATCGACTCGGTGTCCGTGCGCTGCGGGGTGTCGGAGTCGATGCCGCGCAGCGCGGCGTTCACGGCCAGGCCCCGGATGCGCCACTGGCCGCTGGAGGTGCGCAGCACCGCGTTCGGGTTGAGACGCAGATGGGCAAGGCCCTCGCGGTGGGCCGCGGCCATGGCGGAGGCGACCTGGCTGACCATCTGGTAGGCGTCGTGCGGATCCAGCGGCGTGGCGGACAGCAGCGTGGCCAGCTCGGTGGCGTCCGGCAGCCACTCGTGCACGACGTAGACGAGGTCGTTCTCCTCGACGGCGTCAAGGACCTGCACGAAGCGCGGATCGCCCAGCAGCGCCGAGGAACGAGCGGCGGCCAGCACATTACGGGCCCGCGGATGCCCGGCCGGCAGGATGTGCACGCCGACGGCCCGGCGGAGCTTCTCGTCGACCGCGCGCCAACTGCTGAAGCCGTCCAGACGGGTGACGCACTCTTCGAGACGGTAGCGTCTGGCGAGCTTGTGACCGCTGTGCAACTCAGGAGGCGAGGCCTTCTCCCCGGGGCCTACGGTCCCGTCGCTCCCCTGCGCCTCGTCGTTGTCCGTGTCCCGCTCCGGGTTCTGGGCCACCCCGTCGGCCGTGGACTGGTCCGCCTTGGCGGTCAGCGGCTCGTCGCCGCTGTTGCCTGCCACGTCGACGGCAGCCGTGCTCCGTTCCGCCACCGTCGTTCCCTGCCTCCCCATCCGTTGCACGCTGTCCGACGCCGAAACCAATTGTGCCCACAGTCTGCCGCTATGCACGACACACGGGGGCGCGTGATGGTTGTGCGCGCACCCCGCCTCAGCGTCCCAGACGCCCGCGCACCATGCCCATGAGGGAGTTGATTTCCTCAATGCGCATGCGGCGGGCCGCCACGAAGAAGACACCGAGCAGCAGGGCCCCGCCGGCCAGAAGCGCGAGGAACGAGCCGATGACGCCCTGGCCGAGGGAGTGGCCGATGCCGTAGCAGGCCGCACCGCTGAGCGCGGCGGCCGGTACGGAGGCGATGCACAGCCGCGCGTACGTCCGCAGGACCCGGGCCCCGTCCAGGTCTCCGCCGAGCCGGTTGCGCAGCCGCTTCCAGGCGACGCCCACGCCGATCGCGTACGCGAGACCGTAGGAGGCGGCCATGCCGGCCACGGCCCAGCGGGCGGGCAGCAGGAAGTAACAGGCGGCCGAGGCGCCCGCGTTGACCGCGGCCACGATGACCGTGTTGTAGAAGGGGGTGCGGGTGTCCTCGTAGGCGTAGAAGGCGCGCAGGACGACGTACTGCACGGAGTAAGGGATCAGGCCGAGGCCGAAGGCCATCAGCATGTACCCCATGTTGGTGGCCTCACTGGTGCCCGAGGAGCCGAAGATCAACGTGCACATCGGGATGCCGAGGGCCAGGAAGCCGAACGCGACGGGCACGATCGCCACGGCCGTCGTCCGCAGCCCCTGGGAGATGTCGTCGCGGACGGCGCCCGCGTCGTTCTCGGCGGCCGAGCGCGAGATGCGCGGCAGCAGGGCCGCCATCAGCGAGACGGTGATGATGGCCTGCGGCAGGCCCCAGATCAGCTGGGCGTTGGCGTAGGCGGAAAAACCGGTGCCGTCGACGGGCGAACTCTTGCCGGCCGCGGTGGACAGCTGGGAGACGACGAGCGCGCCCGCCTGGTTGGCGAGGACGAACAGGATGGTCCACTTGGCGAGCGTGGCGGCCTTGCCGAGGCCGTGGCCGCGCCAGTCGAACCGCAGCCGCAGCCGGAAACCGGTCTCCCGCAGGTACGGGATCATCGCCAGGGCCTGGACGACCAGGCCGAGCACCACACCGATGCCGAGCAGACGCTCGCCCTCCGGCGGGATGTTCGTGACCTTCATTCCGGAGTTCGCCGCGGTGCCGTACACCCAGATGAACATGCCGAGCGTCACGATGATGACGATGTTGTTCAGGACCGGGGTCCACATCATCGCGCCGAACTTGCCGCGCGCGTTGAGGATCTGACCCATCACCACGTGGATGCCCATGAAGAAGATCGAGGGCAGGAAGTAGCGGACGAAGGTGACGCCGACCTCGTTGGCGGCCGGGTCGCTCGCCACCGAGTCCGACAGCAGGCGGATCAGGATCGGAGCGCCGACGACCGCGAGCACCGTGAGCGCGCCGAGCGCCACCATCACCAGGGTCAGCAGACGGTTGGCGTAGGACTCGCCGCCGTCCTCGTCCTCCTTCATGGCGCGCACGAGCTGCGGCACGAAAACGGAGTTGAGGCCGCCGCCGACGGTCAGGATGTAGATCATCGTCGGCAACTGGTAGGCGACCTGGAAGGTGTCGCCGAGCAGACCGACGCCCAGCGCGGACACGATCAGCGCGGAGCGGATGAATCCGGTGAGACGGGAGACCATGGTGCCCGCCGCCATCACGGCGCTCGACTTCAGCAGACCGGAAGCACGCCCGCCCTTCTTCGCGGCGGGTGCGGCTGCGGGCTCGGGCGCGGGGGCCGCTGCCGGGGTGGGCGCGGTGGGAGCGGCATCCGTCGGCGCGGGCGCGCCGGCCGCGGGCGGTGCCTGCTGATACTGCGCCTGTTGGTACGGCGCCTGCTGGTACTGCCCCGCCTGGTGGGGATCCGCGGGGGACTGGGCCCCCTGATATTGGTTCCCCTGATATTGGTTCTCCTGGAACTGAGTCCCTTGGAACTGGGTCCCCTGGTACGGGCCCGCCGGGTACTGCGCGGCGGGGTGCGGGGTGCCGGGGTTCAGGTTCCCGGGGTGCGGGGCCGCCTCCGGGTACTGCCCCACCGGGGCCTGCCCGCCGCCCGGGCCGGGCCCGGCCGAAGACTCCATGGGCGGCTGTCCGCCGCCCTGCTGCTGGTCCCGGAAGAGGTGAGCGAAGGCGTCCGGCTCGTGGTGCTCCTCGCCAGAGTGGGTGACGAGGTCGTCCACGCCCACGTACTGGGTCGTACGCGGGTCGTCGCCGTACGGCAGGTGCTGGGTGGGTCCGGCCGGCTCGGGCGCCGGGGTCTGGGCCCACACGTGCGGGTCGGGGGCGTAGGGCGACTGGGCCGGCCGGCCGTACAGCGGCTGCTGCGGATAGGTTCCCGGGGGCGGCGGGGGGTGCGCGGCCCGGTCGTAGAGCGCCTCGCCGACCGGGTCCTGGGCGGTGAGGTCCTGCGCGCGGTAGGGGTCCTGTTCGTAGGCGTCCTGGAGATACATGTCCGCCGCGTGCTGCGGCGGCACCTGGCCCGGCTCGGGCGGCGGCTCGGGGTAGCCCGAGCCGGCCGCGCCCTGGCCGCGGTCACCGTCGTACGGCGCGTTCATGGTTACCCCACCTCATCGTCCCCGGGCCGACCGGCCACGACATCGCTCAACGGTCCACTCTCTCACCCGTCGCGGACGGGTCGACGCTTTCCGATGCGGTGTCCGGTGTCGGGTCACTCGGCTGCTCTGGCTCGGATGCCCCGGAACGGGTCTCGGACTCCTTCTGGAGACGCTCCGAAGGGCCTTCGGGGTTCTCCGGCCCCTCGGGATCGTCCGGCCCGTCGGGGTCCTCCCCCGGGGTGTCCGGGCCGTCCTCCTCGGCCTGCCGGGCGGCGGCGCGCTTGCGCTGCGTGTACATCCGGAAGCCGGCGAGGACGAGGAGCAGCACGCCGCCGCCGATGACCAGCATCACGGTGGGCGTGACCTCGGTGACCTTCACGTCGAAGCTGACCGGGGCGCCGTAATCCTGGCCGTCCTCCGTGTACAGCTGGGCGATGACGGTCACCCGGCCGTTGGCATTGGCCGAGGTGGTGAACTTCACGGACTGGCTGTGCCCGCCGGAGACGTCGACGGGCTGTTCCGCGTAGGCCTTGCCGCCGACGCTGAGGCGGGTCGGCATGGTCGAGGTGAGCCGCAGCACCAGGTGGTCGACGCCCTGCACCAGGTTGTTCTGAACGGTGACCGGGATGGTGGCGCTGCGGCCGGAGAGCTTCATCTCCGACTTGTCGATCAGTTTGACCTGTTCGGTCAGGTGGTTGAGCCAGCCCTCCACTCCCTGCCGGAAGCCGTCCGCCCCGCGGCCCCTGCCCCGCCAGGACGTGGCCATCTCGCGGTTTATGGCCCGCCCGAAGGGGGTCACCGCGCGGGACTCGTCGGAGAGGACCACCTGGAAGTTGTCGAGCTTGTCCTGCGTCCGCGCGATCTGCTCGAAGACCGTCCGCGGCAGTTCCTTCTTGCGGAGCGAGGAGGGATAACCGGACCGCGAGGGGATCTTCGTGGTGGCGGCGGGGTCGGGCTTGGCCTTGGCGGCGGCGGTGAGGTCCTGGGACTGGGACCAGTTCCCGCCCTCCAGCGCCGTGATTGCCTGGGCCATCGCCCGGGCCTGGCTCGCGGTCGGCATGCGCTGCGGGGCGACGACGATGCTGCGCTGCTGGTTGGTCTGGGTGTTGAGCGCGAGGCTCTGCGCGAGGAACTTCTGCACGGCGAGGGTGGTCGGGCCCGCCGCCGTCAGGTCGCCCTCGAACGCCGTGGACAGCCGTGTGTCGGCCACGACGGCCGTGGTGCCGCCGCCGACCGGACGGGCCGCGGAGGGCGTGTAGGGCAGCCCACCGGTCTCCTGAAGGCTGTCGCTGCGGGCGATCACCTTGTCCGCGCCCGCGGAGGTGGCCACCTTGATGATCGACGGGTCCACGGCGCCTTCCACCGGCCAGGCGAAGTCGGTGCTCGGTGTGATGTGGAGCACCGTCTGGACCGTGGTGGCGGCGACGTCCGTGGCGTCCTTGAGGTGGCTGAGCGAGCCCGTGACGCTGGTGCCGTTGTGGGCGAGGGAGGCCAGATCCGGGTCGGCGAAGGGCAGGGCGACGACCTGCTTGCCGGCCACCGCCTTCTGCAGGTCCGCGAGGAACTGCTTGGCCAGTGCCTGGTGCGTGCCGGCCGTCGTCGTGTCGCCCTCGCCCTGGATCTGGTAGTTGCGGGTCATCGCGTCCACCGTGGCCAGCAGGTCCGGGTCGATCACCCAGGTGACGTCGAGTCCCGTGCCGAGCGCCAGCATCTGGGACAGCCGGCCGCCGGGGGAGATCTCCTTGGCGAGGTCGTCATTGAGGAAGACCGGCGTCTGGTGTTCACCGGGACCGGTCTGCGCCGTCATACGGACGGTGGAGATCAGCGGCCACAGGAACGTCGTCTTCGTGCGGGTGCCGGCCTCCGCCGGCTGCCAGGGCAGGAAGGTCCGCCGGATGCCCAGCACCTGCTCCCAGGGCTGGGCGGAGGTCTGACCCGAGAGCGAGACGTCGAACTCGTAGACGCCGTCCTGACCGAGGTCGAGCTGGTCGACCGGTACGGAGATGCTGAAGTGCTCGGAGACTCCCGGAGAGAGCTTGTCGAAGGTCTCCACGTACTTGCCGCCCACCTCGGCGGCGAAGACACCCTGGGGGTCGGAGGACCGCCGGGCGGTGCTGTCGACGGCCGAGCGGGTGGTCAGCAGCGGGCCCACCCGGACTCCCACATGGGCGTCGGTGACCGCCTGCTTGCCCTGGTTGGTCACCGTGCCCGACACGGTCAGTGTGTCCCCTTCGGCGGGGGCGCTGGGCGTGAGGGAGTCCACAGAGACGGATACGGTGCCCGAGGTGGCCGCCTGTGCGGGCGCCGCCGTGGGCAGCAGGAACGCACCCGCCAGCAGGGGCACACCGGCGAGCAGCGCCCCGGTGCGCCGCAGCCACCGACGGGCAGGTGAGGGAGCCGTCCCCTGGAAGTCTGCCGCCTCGGCCACGCGCTCGCCCGTCCCTCGTCGTCGTCAGTGGTCGTCCCAATGTGCGTCCACGCATGGTAACGATGCCCGCTGAGGGGAAGTGCCGCGGTCCGCCTCACAAGATCGGCGACGGTGACGGTCCGTCCGGCATGCTCGGTATCGGGCGGAAAGCGCGAGTGCACCGTGATGGCAGCGCTTGCACAGATACGGACGGAGATGTTCGCCCGTGCTTAATGGAGGCGCTTCCGGTGGTCAGGGCCACGTACCCTCTTCTGTTGTGCCGAACGCCAACGAAGACTCTCCTACTGCCCTGAGCCAGGCGCAGCAGCGCGCGGTGAGCGAACTGCTGCGGGTGGCCCCGGTCGCCGACGATCTCGCCCGCCGTTTCCAGGAGGCCGGGTTCTCGCTCGCCCTGGTCGGCGGCTCGGTGCGGGACGCGCTGCTCGGCCGGCTCGGCAATGATCTGGACTTCACCACCGACGCCCGTCCCGAGGACGTACTCAAGATCGTGCGGCGCTGGGCGGACGCCGTCTGGGAGGTCGGGATCGCCTTCGGCACGGTCGGTGCGCAGAAGGACGGCTACCAGATCGAGGTGACCACCTACCGGTCGGAGGCGTACGACCGCACCTCGCGCAAGCCGGAGGTGTCCTACGGCGACTCCATCGAGGCGGATCTCGTCCGGCGTGACTTCACGGTCAATGCGATGGCCGTGGCCCTGCCGGAGAAGGAGTTCATCGACCCGCACGGCGGCCTTGCGGATCTCGCGGCCCGTCTGCTGCGCACGCCGGCTACGCCCGAGGACTCCTTCTCCGACGATCCGCTGCGGATGTTGCGGGCCGCCCGCTTCGCCGCCCAGCTCGACTTCGAGGTGGCCCCCGAAGTCGTCACGGCGATGAAGGAGATGGCCGGCCGTATCGAGATCGTCTCGGCCGAGCGCGTCCGGGACGAGCTGAACAAGCTGATCCTGTCCGCGAACCCACGCAAGGGCCTGTCGCTGCTGGTCGACACCCACCTTGCCGACCATGTGCTGCCCGAGGTGCCGGCTCTTCGCCTGGAGCGCGACGAGCACCACCGGCACAAGGACGTCTACGACCACACGCTGATCGTCCTGGAGCAGGCGATCGCACTGGAGGAGGACGGGCCCGACCTGACGCTCCGGCTGGCCGCGCTGCTCCATGACATCGGCAAGCCCCGCACCCGTCGGTTCGAGAAGGACGGCCGGGTCTCGTTCCATCACCACGAGATGGTCGGGGCGAAGATGACCAAGAAGCGGATGACGGCGCTGAAGTACTCCAACGACCTGGTCAAGGATGTCTCACGTCTGGTCGAGCTGCATCTGCGCTTCCACGGCTATGGCACCGGAGAGTGGACCGACTCGGCGGTCCGTCGCTATGTCCGCGACGCGGGGCCCCTTCTCGACCGTCTGCACAAGCTGACCCGTTCCGACTGCACCACCCGGAACAAGCGGAAAGCGGTGGCACTGTCGCGGGCGTACGACGGTCTGGAGGATCGCATCGCGCAGCTTCAGGAGCAGGAGCAGCTCGATGCGATCCGGCCGGACCTGGATGGCAACCAGATCATGGAGATCCTGGGAGTCGAGCCCGGCCCGGTCGTCGGCAAGGCGTACAAGCATCTGCTGGAGCTTCGGCTGGAGAACGGCCCGATGGAGTACGACGCGGCCGTTGCGGCGCTCAAGGAGTGGTGGGCCGAGCAAGGCTGAGACCGTGAGCTGAGGCTGTGAAACGAGGTCATGTTTCACGTGAAACATGACCGGGTCTGGAACCGCCGAGGGGCGATGTTTCACGTGAAACATCGCCCCTCGGTCGTCGGATCGCCCGCGCTGTTACTTGGTCTCCTTCAGGCAGAGCACCACATCATGGCCGCCGCCCGACTGCACATAGAAGATCGTGGACCCCTTGACGGACTCGCACTTGTTCTCGTCGGTGGTTCCGTCGAACTTCTCGACGACCTGGTACTGGGAGTCGCTGGAGGAGCAGTCGACCTCATTGAGGTCGGGGCTCGTGTACGACCCCTTGTTGTGCATGCAGGCGCCCACCGAGGTGGTCTCCGCGTCGTCGCGGTTCAGGAACCAGCCGGCACCGAACTTCAACGCGATCACGATGACGGCGACGACGATGCCGCCGATGATGCGTATCGCCTTTTTGCCGATCCGGTTGGGCGGAGCGGGCTGCGGCGGGGGGACGGGAGCACCCTGAGCGGGGAACGGGGTGTAAGGCTGCTGCGGGGCCTGCCCCTGCTGCGGGTGGCCGCCCTGGGGCGGGTAAGGGGCCTGACCCTGAGGCGGGTAGGGAGCCTGACCCTGGGGCGGCGGTGGAGTTGACACGGGGTCCCCCTGGAACGTTTGTGCGCTTGGCGCGAAATAAGACTCACGTAAGTTAGCGGCTGCCACTGACACCCCCCTCATCCAGAGGGAGTCTGTGTCATTGATGTGACACTCGTCGGCGCTCAAAGCGGCCCATAGTCGCCGCAACCGTCGCGTAGACAAGGGCGATCACGACCACCAGCGCGATCGAGCGGCCGTCCGGCGGGAGCATCAGGGCAGCCACCCCGGCGGCACCCACGAAGGCGACGTTGAACAGGACGTCGTACACGGAGAAGATCCGTCCCCGGAAGCCGTCGTCCACGGACGACTGGACGATCGTGTCCGTGGCGATCTTCGCGCCCTGGGTGGTCAGTCCCAGCGTGAACGCCGCCACCAGCATGGGCGCCGTGGCGAACGGCAGGCCGAGCGCGGGCTCAAGGACCGCGGCGGCCCCGGCGCACACGACGATCCAGCGGCCCGGTCCGATGCGTCCCACCACCCCGGGGGTCACCACGGTCGCGGCGAAGAAGCCGGCGCCGGACACCCCCACCGCGAGCCCCAGCAGCCGGAGCCCGTCGTCGGGGGTGGCGGCGAGGGAGTACCGGCACAACATCAGCACCAGGACCAGCAGCGCGCCGTAGCAGAAGCGCATCAGCGTCATCGAGGACAGCGCCCACGCCGCCTCCCGGCGCCGGGGCTCGGCGAGATGCCGCACGGCCGCCAGCAGATCGCGTGCGGTGTCCGCGAGCGCCTTGCCGAGGTGCGGTTGCAGTGATCCCCGGTCGGGGCCGAGCAGTTCGGGTGCCAGGGTGAGCGACACGAGGGCCGAGCACAGATAGAGCGTGGCGCCCAGCAGCACCACCGCGGCGTCGGAGTCCGACACCAGCAGCCGCACCGCGAAGGCGAGACCGCCGCCCGCGGTCGCGGCGAGCGTTCCGGCGGTCGGCGACAGGGAGTTGGCTATCACCAGCCGCTCGGCGTCCACCACGCGGGGCAGCGACGCGGACAGGCCGGCGAGGACGAAGCGGTTGACGGCGGTGACGCAGAGCGCGGAGACGTAGAACAGCCAGTCCGGAACCTGGCTGACCATCAGGACGGCGGTGGCCGCCGCGAGGACGGCACGCAGCAGATTGCCGTGGACGAAGACCTGGCGGCGCCGCCAGCGGTCCAGCAGGACGCCCGCGAACGGGCCGACCAGGGAGTAAGGGAGCAGGAGCACGGCCATCGCGGAGGCGATCGCGGCGGGCGAGGTCTGCTTCTCCGGGGAGAAGACGACGTACGTGGCGAGCGCGACCTGGTAGACGCCGTCGGCGCCCTGGGAGAGCAGGCGTACGGAGAGCAGGCGGCGGAAGTTCCGCAGGCGCAGCAGGACGCGCAGGTCACGGACGACGGGCATGGGGCACAGCCTCACACACGGCAGGGTCCCCGGGTCAGGCGACCCGGGGACCCCTTCACAGCCCTGGCAGGAGCGATTTCGGCGTGGTCTAGCGCTCGACGTCGCCGCGGATGAACTTCTCCACGTTCTCGCGGGCCTCGTCGTCGAAGTACTGGACCGGCGGGGACTTCATGAAGTAGGAGGACGCCGAGAGGATCGGGCCGCCGATGCCGCGGTCCTTGGCGATCTTCGCGGCGCGCAGGGCGTCGATGATGACACCGGCGGAGTTCGGGGAGTCCCAGACCTCCAGCTTGTACTCCAGGTTGAGCGGGACGTCACCGAAGGCGCGGCCTTCGAGGCGGACGTAGGCCCACTTGCGGTCGTCGAGCCACTGCACGTAGTCCGACGGGCCGATGTGGACGTTCTTCTCGCCGAGGTCCCGGTCGGGGATCTGGGAGGTGACGGCCTGCGTCTTGGAGATCTTCTTGGACTCCAGGCGCTCCCGCTCCAGCATGTTCTTGAAGTCCATGTTGCCGCCGACGTTCAGCTGCATCGTGCGGTCCAGGACGACGCCCCGGTCTTCGAACAGCTTCGCCATGACGCGGTGCGTGATGGTCGCGCCGACCTGCGACTTGATGTCGTCACCGACGATCGGCACGCCCGCCTCGGTGAACTTGTCCGCCCACTCCTTGGTGCCGGCGATGAAGACCGGGAGGGCGTTGACGAAGGCGACCTTGGCGTCGATGGCGCACTGGGCGTAGAACTTCGCCGCGTCCTCGGAACCGACGGGCAGGTAGCAGACGAGGACGTCGATCCGCTGGTCCTTGAGGACCTGGACGACGTCGACGGGTTCGGCGTCGGACTCCTCGATGGTGGCCCGGTAGTACTTGCCGAGACCGTCGAGGGTGTGGCCGCGCTGCACGGTGACACCGGTGGTGGGCACGTCGCAGATCTTGATGGTGTTGTTCTCGGAGGCGCCGATGGCGTCCGCGAGGTCGAGGCCGACCTTCTTGGCGTCGACGTCGAAGGCGGCGACGAACTCGATGTCACGCACGTGGTAGTCACCGAACTGCACATGCATCAGTCCGGGGACCTTGGACGCCGGGTCGGCGTCCTTGTAGTACTCGACTCCCTGCACCAGCGAGGCGGCGCAGTTGCCCACGCCGACGATGGCTACGCGAACCGAACCCATTCCGGTTGCTCCCTGTGTGTATGAGTGAGGCCCTGAGTGGGCTTCACGTGGCGGTGTCGTCGGGCGTATCCGTCCCGGGGGTGCCCCCGGGACGGGGCAGGCCGCCCGTCGCTCCAGATGTGGTGTTCCGCTGAGCGGACCCTCCGGAGGCGGAACCCTTCAGGTCCCGTCCGGCCCGCTCGCTCTCGATGAGCTCGTTCAGCCAGCGCACTTCGCGCTCCACGGACTCCATCCCGTGGCGCTGGAGCTCAAGCGTGTAGTCGTCGAGGCGCTCCCGGGTGCGGGCCAGCGAGGCGCGCATCTTCTCCAGGCGCTCCTCCAGCCGGCTGCGGCGCCCCTCCAGGACGCGCATGCGTACGTCCCGTGACGTCTGTCCGAAAAAGGCGAAGCGGGCCGCGAAGTGCTCGTCCTCGTACGCGTCCGGACCTGTCTGCGAGAGCAGTTCCTCGAAGCGTTCCTTGCCTTCCGCCGTCAGCCGGTAGACGATCTTGGCGCGCCGGCCCGCGAGGGGCGCGGCGAGGGCGTCCTCGTGGGTGTTCCCCGGCTCCTCGATCAACCAGCCGTTGGTGACCAACGTCTTCAGGCAGGGATAGAGCGTCCCGTAGCTGAACGCTCGGAACACCCCCAGTGACGTATTGAGTCGTTTGCGCAGCTCATAGCCGTGCATGGGAGATTCGCGGAGCAGGCCGAGCACGGCGAACTCAAGGATGCCGGAACGCCGGCTCATCATCGCCTCCTCTCGTCCGTCTCACACGCTTATCTCGCTCTGATGTATCGACTCGATACATCATGACGATAGAACGGCGCCTCGCACGGGACAAGAGGGATGACGGTGAACGGGATCACATCACCGATTCGTAGGAAGCAACTTGCCTGATTTGGGGTGAACTTCAGCGCTAGGCGGGTTTTGGTGGTGCGTAGTCTGTGCGGCATGTACGCCACCGGGAACCATGTGACGCCTGGGGGCGTCCTCGTCCCCGGTGCAGTACGGGTGAGTGCGGGAACGACCGCATCCGTACTTCGGGGGGACCGGAAACCAGCCGCCGTTTCCAGGCGCGCAAGGGTGCGCCTGCCCGAGGAGTAATCGTTCGATGAGCGAGCACCGTCGCAAACCGCCGCAGCCGCAGGGAGGCGGACGTGCCGCGGCCCGACGTGGCCAGTCCGGCTCGTCATCCGGCCGCCGCGCGGCACCGCGAGGCGCCACCGGGTCTCCTTCCGACTCCTATGGGTCCAGTTCCTATGGGTCGGGTTCCCAGGACCCCGGAGGCCAGGAGCGCCCCTACGGCGGGCGGGCAGAGGCCCGCCGGGCAGCCCAGAGAAGCGGAGGTGGCCGGCGCAGAGCGGCCGAGAACACCGGTCCGGGCGGCCGGCGCGACGGCCCTCCCGGGCGTGGCAGGGGCCGGGCGACCACACCCGACAAGAGGCGGTTCATCGACTACCCCAGGGCGGGGAAGTACGGATGGCAGCGCTGGGTGCCCTCCTGGAAGCTCGTCTCCGGGCTGTGCATCGGCTTCCTCGGCAGCCTGGTGGCCATGGTCGGCGTCGGCTACGCCATGGTCGCCATCCCCAATGAGAACGTCGCGGCCAAGTCGCAGAACAACGTCTACTACTGGGCCGACGGCACCCAGATGGTCGCCACGGGCTCGGGTGCCAACCGGCAGAACGTCACCATCGACCAGATCCCCGAGGCCATGCAGTGGGCCGTGATCTCGGCGGAGAACAAGAGCTTCTACAAGGACTCGGGCCTGGACTACATGGGCATCGCGCGCGCCCTGGTCAACATGGCCCAGGGCGGCGATACGCAGGGTGGTTCGACCATCACCCAGCAGTACGTGAAGAACACCTACCTGACCCAGGATCAGACGGTCACCCGTAAGTTCAAGGAGATGTTCATCTCCATCAAGGTGGGCACGAAGCTGACCAAGCCGCAGATCCTCCAGGGCTACCTGAACACGTCGTACTACGGCCGAGGCGCCTACGGCATCCAGGCCGCCGCGCAGACCTACTACGGCAAGGACGCGGT
The DNA here is from genome assembly GCF_042873595.1 of Streptomyces sp. NPDC004629. Taxonomy (NCBI): domain Bacteria; kingdom Bacillati; phylum Actinomycetota; class Actinomycetes; order Kitasatosporales; family Streptomycetaceae; genus Streptomyces; species Streptomyces sp. NPDC004629. The sequence continues at coordinate 152,988 of NZ_JBIALO010000003.1, forward strand.
CGATCTCAAGCCGAGCGAGTGCGCCTTCCTCGCCGCACTGCTCAAGGGCCCCACGTACTTCGACCCGGCGGGCAACGAGAACATCGACAAGACGGCGACGGCCGAGGCCAACCTCAAGCGTTCCAAGGACCGCTGGGGCTGGATCCTCGGCGAGATGCACAAGGATCAGCGCATCACCGACGCCGAGTACCAAGAGGCGATCAAGAAGTACCCGACGCCCCAGGACCGCAAGGCGACCAAGGGCATGACGGGCCAGATCAGCTACCTGGCCGACACGGCGAAGAAGTACGTCCTGAACCACTCCGACATCACGGAGGCACAGTTCGACCAGGGCGGCTACCAGATCCACACGACCTTCCGCAAGGACAAGGTCGACGCCCTCAGCAAGGCCGTCAAGAAGATCGAGAAGGAGAAGATCGACCCGAAGAGCCGCGAGGAGGACAAGTACGTCCAGTTCGGCGCGGCATCGGTGGTGCCCGATGACGGCGCGATCGTCGCGCTCTACGGCGGCGCGGGCTACGAGAACGGCCACTTCACGAACAACGCCGACACCTCGGGTGTCCCCGTCGGTTCGACATGGAAGCCGTTCGTGCTGGCCGCAGCCATGGAATACGGCACCTACAAGACCGACGGCGTGGGCCTCTCGCCGCTGAGCAAGTACAACGGCAACGACAAGCTCAAGGTCAAGAGGCCGGACGGCAGCTACTTCCTGGACAAGGACAACCAGGTCTTCCTCCAGAAGAACGAGAGCGAAAAGGCGTGGGGCTACATCCCCCTGCGCAAGGCGATGGAGCAGTCCGTCAACACGCCGTTCGTGCAGCTGGGCGTCGACGTGGGGATGACGAAGGTGCGGGACGTCGCCAAGGCGTCCGGCATTCTGCAGGACAGCATGGCGCCGGACCTCAACCCGTCCTTCGCCATCGGTACCTCGACCCCCAGCGCGATCCGCATGGCCGACGCCTACGCGACGTTCGCCGCCTCCGGAAAGCAGACGGACCCTTACTCGGTGACCGAGGTCAAGAAGGACGGCAAGGAGCTGGAGGGCTTCACCAAGCCGAAGCCCTCGCAGGCGATGCCGGCCAAGGTCGCGGACAATGTCACGGACGTCCTGGAGAACGTCATCCAGAACGGTACGGGTTACAACGCCAAGGCCCTCGGCCGTGCGGCGGCGGGCAAGACCGGTACCACCGACAAGAACAAGTCGGCGTGGTTCGTCGGCTACACCCAGCAGCTGTCGACCGCGGTCGCGATGTTCCGTGAGAACCCGAAGGACCACAAGCTGCTCTCCATGAACGGCACGGCGGGTGTGGACTCCATCCACGGTGGTGACATCCCGACGCTGGTGTGGACCGAGTACATGAAGGCCGCGCTGAAGGGGAAGAACGACCCCGGCTTCCCGGACGCCGAGAAGATCGGTGAGATCCAGGACGAGGAAGGCGCCCCCTCCCCGACCCCGACGCCCAGTCCGACGCCGAGCGAGACCCCGAGCGATTCGCCCAGTCCGACCCCGAGCGAGACGCTCGAAGAGCCCTCGCCGTCGCCCACGGAGTCCTGCCGGTTCAACTGGAACTGCCCGACGGACGGAGGCACCGACACGGGCGGCGGCACCGACGGAGGCGTGACCTCGTCGCCGTCGGCCACGGAATCGTCCGACACGGGAACCGGCAACAGCAGAGGCAACGGCAACGGCAGCGGCGGCATCTTCGCCGGAACGACGGGCTAGAGCCGGAGCCTGACCGGTTGGCGGTCATATCGCCCGCCAAGGGTGTTTCACGTGAAACATGGGCCGCCGCACCACGAGGTGCGGCGGCCCTCGGCGTGTTCCGAGGCGCGTACGGCAGGATGTGCCCCATGCCCAGTGCAGAAACGACGCCCACACGCGTGCACGAGCCGGAGCCGGTGCGGCCGACCAGACAGGATGAGGTCGCCGCGGCCGGCAGCGAGCTGATCGGCGGCCCCATCGGACGGCGTGCCCTGCTCGGCACGTCCTGGTGGACCCCCGTACGGGTGGTCGCGCTGGTGGCGATCGGCATGTTCGCCCTCGGCCTGGTCCAGAAGGCACCCTGCTACAACGGGGCCTGGTTCTTCGGTGCCAGTTCGCAGTACACGCATGCGTGCTACTCGGACATTCCGCACCTCTACCAGGGGCGCGGTTTCGCCGACGGGCTCGTGCCCTACTTCGACAAGCTCCCGGGCGACATGGACTACCTGGAGTACCCAGTGCTCACCGGTGTGTTCATGGAGGTGGCCGCCTGGCTCACACCCGGCAGCGGCAGCATCCAGCACCAGGAGCAGTGGTACTGGTTCGTCAACGCCGGAATGCTCATGGTGTGCACGGCCGTCATCGCCGTCTGTGTGACCCGCACCCACGCCCGGCGTCCCTGGGACGGACTGCTGGTCGCCCTGGCGCCCGCCTTCGCGCTGACCGCCACCATCAACTGGGACCTGCTGGCGGTCGCTCTGACGGCCGCGGCGATGCTGATGTGGTCCCGGGGCCGCTCCCTCGCCTTCGGTGTCCTCCTGGGGCTCGCCACGGCCGCGAAGCTCTATCCCGTGCTGCTGCTCGGCCCGCTGTTCCTGCTGTGCTGGCGCGCCGGCAAGTGGCGGGACTTCGGCAAGGCCCTGGGCGGCGCGGCGGTCGCCTGGCTCGTCGTGAACCTGCCGGTGATGCTCTTCGCCTTCGAGGGCTGGTCGAAGTTCTACACGTTCAGCCAGGAACGGGGCGTGGACTTCGGCTCCTTCTGGCTGATCTGGGCCCAGAACTCGACCCACCCGCCCACCACCGAGACGGTCAACACGCTCGCCATGGTGCTGATGCTGCTGTGCTGCGGCGGCATCGCGGCGCTCACCTTCGTCGCCCCGCGCCGGCCCCGTTTCGCGCAGCTCGCCTTCCTGATCGTGGCCGCGTTCATCCTCACCAACAAGGTCTATTCACCGCAGTACGTCCTGTGGCTGGTGCCGCTCGCCGTGCTGGCCCGGCCCAAGTGGCGGGACTTCCTGATCTGGCAGGCCTGCGAGGTGGCGTACTTCCTGGGGATCTGGATGTACCTCGCCTACACGACCAGCGGAGACGCCCACAAGGGCCTGCCCACCCAGGGGTACCACTGGGCGATCGCGGTGCATCTGCTGGGCACGTTGTTCCTGTGCGTCATGGTCGTGCGGGACATCCTCATGCCGGAGCGGGACGTGGTGCGCCGGGCCGGTGACGACGACCCCTCGGGCGGGGTGCTCGACGGAGCGGAGGACGTCTTCGTCCTCGGCGGCGCGGCCCGCCCGCCGCGGCACGCCACCCACTTCGGCGCGCCGCAGGTGGAGTGGGGAAGCCAGGAACCGCCGGCCTCGGCGGACCGTTCGCTCTGAGCGAACGCCCCTGGGGCGCTGACAGGACACAGGACGGCAGCGGGGCGTGGCAAGGGCCGTACACGGAAGTCTGTGTACGGCCCTTCGGCTGTCCGGGGTTGGGCGCGGAGGCCGGCTCAGCGGTCCATCAGCCGGTCGAACTGCGTGGTGGTGTGCCGCAGATGGGCCACCAGTTCCTCGCCGACCTTCGGCTCGGGTGCGTCCGACGGCACGAACAGGATCGACACCTGCATGTGCGGCGGCTCGGCGAACCAGCGCTGCTTGCCGCCCCACACGAACGGGGAAAGGTTCCGGTTGACGGTGGCGAGGCCGGCCCGTGCGACGCCCTTGGCGCGCGGCATGACACCGTGCAGCGCCTTGGGGGCCTCCAGACCCACCCCGTGTGACGTACCGCCCGCCACGACCACCAGGAAGCCGTCGGAGGCCGCCTTCTGCTGGCGGTAGCCGAAGCGCTCGCCCTTGGCCACGCGCGTCACGTCCAGGACCGCGCCGCGGTACTCGGTGGCCTCGTGGTCGCCCAGCCACAGCCGGGTGCCGATGCGGGCACGGAAACGGGTCTGCGGGAACTGCTGCTGCAGCCGGGCCAGTTCGTCGGCCTTCAGGTGGCTGACGAACATCGTGTGCAGGGGCAGCCGCGCCGCGCGCAGCCGGTCCATCCAGCCGATGACCTCCTCGACGGCGTCCGAGCCGTCGGTGCGGTCCAGGGGCAGGTGGATGGCGAAGCCCTCCAGACGGACGTTCTCTATGGCGGCGTGCAGCTGCGGCAGCTCCTGCTCGCTGATCCCGTGCCGCTTCATCGAGGACATCACCTCGATGACCACGCGGGCGCCCACGAGGCCGTACACGCCGTCCACGGACGACACCGAGCGGATGACCCGGTCGGGCAGCGGTACGGGCTCCTCGCCGCGCCGGTAGGGCGTCAGCACCAGCAGGTCACCGCCGAACCAGTCCTTGATCCGTGCGGCCTCGTACGTCGTGCCCACGGCGAGGACGTCGGAGCCCAGCCGTGTGGCCTCCTCCGCCAGACGCTCGTGCCCGAAGCCGTAGCCGTTGCCCTTGCAGACCGGGACGAGACCCGGGAATTGTTCCTGCACGTGCTTGTGATGCGCCCGCCAGCGCGCGGTGTCGACGTAGAGCGTGAGCGCCATGGCCGGACCTGGAACCTTTCTCGTGGCTGCGGTGTATCAGAGGTATGAGAGCTATCGACGGTATCGAAGCACCCGGCGCGCGGTCAGCGGCGCGACATGTAGATGTCCAGCGCCTTGTGGAGCAGCTTGTTCAGCGGGAAGTCCCACTCGCCGAGGTACTCGGCGGCCTGGCCGCCGGTGCCCACCTTGAACTGGATCAGGCCGAAGAGGTGGTCGGTCTCGTCCAGCGAGTCGGAGATCCCGCGCAGGTCGTAGACGGTCGCGCCGAGCGCGTAGGCATCGCGCAGCATCCGCCACTGCATCGCGTTCGAGGGCCGGACCTCGCGGCCGATGTTGTCGGAGGCGCCGTAGGAGTACCAGACGTGTCCGCCGACGATCAGCATCGTCGCCGCCGACAGATTCACCCCGTTGTGCCGGGCGAAGTACAGCCGCATGCGGTTGGGGTCCTCGGTGTTGAGGGCGGTCCACATGCGCTGGAAGTACGACAGCGGGCGGGGCCGGAAGTGGTCGCGCACCGCGGTGATCTCGTACAGCCGCTGCCACTCCTCCAGGTCGTGGTAGCCGCCCTGGACGACCTCGACACCGGCCTTCTCGGCCTTCTTGATGTTGCGGCGCCACAGCTGGTTGAAGTTCTTGTGGACCTCTTCCAGGGAGCGGTTGGCCAGCGGTACCTGGAAGACATAGCGGGGCTGGACGTCACCGAAGCCGGCGCCGCCGTCCTCGCCCTGCTGCCAGCCCATGCGGCGCAGCTTGTCGGCCACCTCGAAGGCGCGGGGCTCGATGAAGTCGGCCTCGATGTCCCGCAGACGCTTCACGTCCGGGTTCTGGATGCCCTGCTTGATGGAGGTGGCCTCCCAGCGCCGGATGATCACCGGCGGGCCCATCTTCACGGAGAACGCGCCCTGCCGCTTGAGGTGGGCGAGCATCGGCTGGATCCAGTCGTCCAGATTCGGCGCGAACCAGTTGATGACCGGGCCCTCGGGGAGATAGGCGAGGTAGCGCTTGATCTTGGGCAGCTGACGGTAGAGAACCAGACCCGCGCCGACCAGCTCGCCCGTGCGTTCGTCGAACCAGCCGAGGCTCTCGGAGCGCCACTCCGCCTTGACGTCGGCCCAGGCCGGGACCTGCATGTGGCTCGCCGCCGGCAGGCTCTGGATGTAGGCCAGATGCTGCTCGCGACTGATGGTCCTCAGGGTCAGGGTCATTCGGGGCGCTCCTCGGGCTGGTGTGTCCCCCTGGGTACAGGGGCTCCGGCTCTCGCGCCGAAGCCTACTGCGCCTTCCCGGCGCCCCGACTGGCCGCACGGGACCTTCGCCCCGGCCTGTGGACCGCCGGTGCGTTGGGAGTTGCTTCACGTGAAGTTGGGCCCCTGGCGTCGGCAGGGTCAGAGGAGGCCGCCGAACAGGCCACCGTGCGCCATGCCGATGAAGAAGCCGATGCCCGCGGCACCGAGACCCAGGATCAGACCGAACCGCTCACGTGTGGTCTCCGAGATCCACTGTCCGATGGCGCCGGTCATGATGCCCACCAGGCCGGTCCAGGAGCTGAGCAGGTGCAGGCTGTGGAAGAACGACGTGATGAAGGCCGTCAACCCGAGCAGCAGCGTCACCCCGAGCAGGACGTCTTGGATCGGATGATGCTTGTCGTCGGTGGCGAAGAGGGATCCGGCGGTGTTGGGTCGCAATGCCTGTGCCATAGGGCACCTCCTGCGGAAGGCGGCGCATCGTAGCGCCTTACACACCCGATGTGTACAGATTGACGGCCCCCGCGACCGGATTTCAACCGGAAGCCGGTCTGCGGGTAGTGTGTAGCGTCTGCACCGGTGTCTGCCCGGGCCACGGTGGGGGGAATCCCGGCGGGACCCCCTGATTGTCAGTGGCGGCCGATACCGTTGCGTACGCATCACAACCCTCCTGCCACGGAACGACCGTGGCCGCTGAGTCCAAAGGAGGTGGGTTCCACATGCGTCACTACGAGGTGATGGTCATCCTCGACCCCGATCTTGAGGAGCGTGCTGTCTCCCCGCTGATCGACAACTTCCTGTCCGTCGTCCGTGACGGCGGCGGCAAGGTCGAGAAGGTCGACACCTGGGGTCGTCGTCGTCTCTCGTACGAGATCAAGAAGAAGCCCGAGGGCATCTACTCGGTCATCGACCTGCAGGCCGAGCCTGCGGTCGTCAAGGAGCTCGACCGCCAGATGAACCTGAACGAGTCGGTCCTCCGGACCAAGGTCCTCCGCCCCGAGATGCACTGAGCCCCGGCTCAGTCGACCTCGGGATTCGAGTAGCAAGCAGCCAGAGCAAACCCGCCGAGAGGTTCCCCATGGCAGGCGAGACCGTCATCACGGTCGTCGGCAATCTTGTCGATGACCCCGAGCTGCGCTTCACCCCGTCCGGTGCGGCGGTCGCGAAGTTCCGCGTCGCGTCCACTCCTCGCACCTTCGACCGTCAGACGAACGAGTGGAAGGACGGCGAGAGCCTCTTCCTGACCTGCTCGGTCTGGCGTCAGGCGGCGGAGAACGTCGCCGAGTCGCTCCAGCGAGGCATGCGCGTCATCGTGCAGGGCCGACTGAAGCAGCGGTCCTACGAGGACCGTGAGGGCGTCAAGCGCACGGTCTACGAGCTGGACGTCGAGGAAGTCGGCGCCAGTCTCCGCAACGCCACGGCCAAGGTCACCAAGACCTCCGGTGGCGGCCGCGGCGGCCAGGGTGGTTACGGCGGCGGCGGCGGTGGTGGTGGTGGCGGCCAGGGTGGCGGCAGCTGGGGCGGCGGCCCCGGTGGCGGCCAGCAGGGCGGCGGTGCTCCCGCCGACGACCCGTGGGCGACCGGTGCTCCCGCCGGTGGCGGCCAGCAGGGCGGTGGCGGCGGCTGGGGCGGAGGCTCCGGCGGCGGAGGCGGCTACTCGGACGAGCCCCCCTTCTAGGTCTCCGGACCGGGGACGGGCCGTACCCACACTTCTTGATCACACAGGAGAAACACCATGGCGAAGCCGCCTGTGCGCAAGCCTAAGAAGAAGGTCTGCGCTTTCTGCAAGGACAAGGTCACGTACGTGGACTACAAGGACACGAACATGCTGCGGAAGTTCATTTCCGACCGCGGCAAGATCCGTGCCCGCCGCGTGACCGGCAACTGCACGCAGCACCAGCGTGATGTCGCCACGGCCGTCAAGAACAGCCGTGAGATGGCGCTGCTGCCCTACACCTCCACCGCGCGCTAAGGGAAGGGTGACCGACTCATGAAGATCATCCTCACCCACGAGGTCTCCGGCCTCGGTGCCGCGGGCGACGTCGTCGAGGTCAAGGACGGTTACGCTCGCAACTACCTGATCCCGCGGAAGTTCGCGATCCGCTGGACCAAGGGCGGCGAGAAGGACGTCGAGCAGATCCGTCGCGCTCGCAAGATCCACGAGATCCAGACCATCGAGCAGGCCAACCAGGTCAAGGCCCAGCTTGAAGGCGTGAAGGTCCGTCTGTCCGTCCGCTCCGGCGACGCAGGCCGCCTCTTCGGTTCCGTCACCCCGGCCGACATCGCTTCCGCGATCAAGGCGTCCGGTGGCCCCGAGGTCGACAAGCGCCGCATCGAGCTGGCCTCCCCGATCAAGACCCTGGGCGCCCACGAGACGTCCGTGCGTCTGCACCCCGAGGTGGCCGCCAAGGTCAGCATCGAGGTCGTCGCGGCCTGATCGCTGCGCTCTGCTGGAGCAGTCACGGAGGGGCTGCACCCATGACGGGTGCGGCCCCTTCCGTGTGGTTCCCTCTGGTCGATCGACGGCGGGACGGACGCGTTTCACGTGAAACACTGCCACCCGCTGTGTTTCACGTGAAACGGTCAGCGGGTGGCACCGGTGACGATCCAGCGGCCCGAACGGGAACGCAGCCAGAGCGTCAGCATCCGCACCGTCATCATCAGCGTCATGGCGGCCCAGATCGCGGTGAGCCCACCGCCGAGTACGGGAACGAGCAGGGCGACCGGGGTGAACACCGCGAGCGTGAGCACCATGGCTCCGGCGAGATAGGGGCCGTCCCCCGCTCCCATCAGAACGCCGTCCAGAACGAAGACCACTCCGCAGATCGGCTGGGACAGCGCCACGACGAGCAGCGCGGGCAGCGCGGCGTCGCGGACGACGGAGTCACCGGTGAACAGGGGCAGAAAGAGCGGGCGCGCCACGACCACCAGTAGTCCCAGGGTCAGGCCGACCGCTATGCCCCACCGCACCATGCGGCGGCAGGCCTCCCGTGCTCCTTGGGGATCGTCCGCGCCCAGATAGCGACCGATGATGGCCTGGCCGGCGATCGCTATGGCGTCAAGGGCGAAGGCCAGCAGGCTCCAGAGCGACAGGACGATCTGGTGGGCGGCGATGTCGGCATCTCCCAGGCGGGCCGCGACGGCCGTGGCGATCATGAGAATCGCCCGCAGCGAGAGCGTACGGACGAGCAAGGGGAGGCCGGCTTGGGCGGAGGCTCTGATGCCGGTGGCGTCGGGCCGTAGCGGTGCGCCATGCTCACGCGCGCCCCGGACGACCACGACAAGGTAGACCGCTGCCATCCCGCACTGGGCGATGACCGTGCCCCAGGCGGATCCTGCGATGCCGAGCCCGGCGCCGTAGACCAGTCCGGCGTTGAGGACCGCGTTGGCGACGAAGCCCGCCACGGCGACATAGAGCGGAGTCCTTGTGTCCTGGAGGCCGCGCAGGACACCGGTGGCGGCGAGCACGACCAGCATGGCCGGGATACCGAGGGAGGAGATGCGGAGGTAGGTGGTCGCATACGGTGCCGCGGTGGCCGAGGCGCCGAGGAGGTCCACGATGGCCGGGGCCAGGGGCAGAACGACGGCGATGACGGTGAGTCCCAGCAGCAGTGCAAGCCAGATGCCGTCCACGCCCTGGCGGATGGCAGCCTGGAGGTCGCCCGCGCCGACCCTTCGAGCCACCGCCGCCGTGGTGGCGTAGGCGAGGAAGACGAAGATGCTCACGGCGGTCGTCAGGAGCGCCGAGGCGACGCCGAGTCCGGCGAGCTGGGCCGTGCCCAGATGGCCGACGATCGCGCTGTCCGCCATGACGAACAGGGGCTCGGCGACCAGTGCGCCGAAGGCCGGAACGGCCAGTGTGACGATCTCTCGGTCGTGCTGTCGACGGGTGTCCCCGGGTATGACGGAAGCCTGTGGCATGGGCGCTAATCTAATCGTCCACAGGTAAGAGATGCAAACCCCTTGTGGTCCTTACTTTCAATGTCACTGAGTGTGCTCTCGTGCACGGTACGAGGCGATCTTGGTCCGACTGGGGAAGTTTTTCTTCTGCACAGCCGGTGGATGGGAAAGTTGCAGGTCAGGGCGGTTTCCACGCGGGGTGCGAAGGCTTGTTCACAGGGCTGTCCACCGCGTCATGCACAGGTTTTGCCGAGTTCTCCACAGCATCGGGGCCGTCGTCCACATGGCCTGTGGATAACCAGATTGGCTGACGGTGCCAAGGGGCCTAACGTGGTCCGGCGCCCGCTTGTCTCACCGACCTCGGAACCCTCACAAAACCGACGCGGCAGAACCGGAGTTGGGCGTCCTATTTGTCAGTGCCGTGCCGTAGAACTGAGGGGCACGGCGAGGTCCGCGCGGCGGACGGGAGGAGGTGGCTCGGTGAGCATTTCCGAGCCCTTGGACGACCCGTGGGCCGACAGCGGACCCAGCGATCGTCTGCCCGCCTCCCGGCGTCGCGGTGACGCCGGCCCGAGCCGGGACGAGCAGCACGAACGGGGTCGGGAGAGCGGCGGCTGGGACGGCGGCGGTTCGTCGTTCGAGCGGGTGCCGCCGCAGGACCTCGACGCCGAGCAGTCCGTCCTCGGCGGCATGCTGCTGTCCAAGGACGCCATCGCCGATGTCGTCGAGGTCCTCAAGGGCCACGACTTCTATAAGCCCGCGCACGAGACGATCTACCAGGCGATCCTCGATGTCTACGCGAAGGGTGAACCGGCCGACCCCATCACCATCGCCGCGGAACTCACCAAACGCGGCGAAATCAACAAGGTCGGTGGCGCGTCCTATCTGCACACCCTCGTTCAGACCGTGCCGACGGCGGCGAACGCCGAGTACTACGCGGAGATCGTCCACGAGCGGGCGGTCCTGCGCCGGCTGGTCGAGGCGGGCACCCGCATCACCCAGATGGGGTACGCGGCCGACGGCGACGTCGACGAGATCGTCAACCGGGCCCAGGCCGAGATCTACGCGGTAACCGAGCAGCGCACCAGCGAGGACTATCTGCCGCTCGGCGACATCATGGAGGGCGCCCTCGACGAGATCGAGGCGATCGGCTCGCGCAGCGGCGAGATGACGGGGGTGCCCACCGGGTTCACGGACTTCGACTCCCTGACGAACGGTCTGCACCCGGGCCAGATGATCGTCATCGCGGCGCGACCCGCCATGGGCAAGTCCACGCTGGCGCTGGACTTCGCGCGGGCCGCCTCGATCAAGCACAACCTGCCGAGTGTCATCTTCTCGCTCGAAATGGGCCGCAACGAGATCGCGATGCGTCTGCTGTCCGCCGAGGCGCGCGTCGCCCTGCACCATATGCGGTCCGGGACGATGACCGACGAGGACTGGACCCGGCTGGCCCGCCGTATGCCGGACGTCTCGGCCGCCCCCCTTTACATCGACGACTCCCCGAACCTGTCGATGATGGAGATCCGCGCCAAGTGCCGTCGGCTGAAACAACGCAACGACCTCAAGCTGGTCGTCATCGACTACCTCCAGCTGATGCAGTCCGGTGGCTCCAAGCGGGCCGAGAGCCGTCAGCAGGAGGTCTCAGACATGTCCCGTAACCTCAAGCTGCTCGCCAAGGAACTGGAGCTTCCCGTCATCGCGCTCTCCCAGCTCAACCGCGGCCCCGAGCAACGCACCGACAAGAAGCCGATGGTCTCCGACCTGCGTGAGTCCGGCTCCATCGAGCAGGACGCCGACATGGTCGTCCTGCTGCACCGTGAGGACGCCTACGAGAAGGAGTCACCCCGCGCGGGCGAGGCGGACCTGATCGTCGCCAAGCACCGAAACGGCCCCACGGCGACCATCACGGTCGCCTTCCAGGGCCACTACTCACGCTTCGTGGACATGGCCCAGACCTGATCCCGGCGGCTGTAGGTCTCCAGATCCTGACCCGCCGCGGAGCCGGCCACAACCCAGCTCTCCGAGCCCTCGCCGATGGCGTTACCGCGCCGCCCTCCTGCGGCCTGTCCTCGAACGCCGGGGTGGTTGTGAACATCTCCGCGACTTCCTACCCCACCCCCCGCGCTGCTGCCGACGCTCTGAACGTCACATGGTCAGTCGAACGGCGGATGGCGCTACGGCTCTCCCGCGAACAGGTCGCCCTGGAACTTCCCGAACAGCCGGCGCCTCCGGCGATCGAGGCCGCATCACCTGGCCCTGTCCCGCAAAGTGGGCTTCCGGGGTTTGGTGGATGCTCCGGCGAGGCTCCGCCCCGACCATCCCGGCCGCTTCCGGGGCACCGCCCCCGACCTCGGCCTGACAGGATCAGACGGTGAGGACCAGTTTGCCCTGGAGGTGACCGCCGTCGAGCAGCCGGTGCGCGTCGGCGACGCGCTCGAACGGGAACGTCTCCTGCACGTGGACCCGGAGCCTGCCCTGTTCGACGAGTTCGACCAGACCTCGCAGGGCGACCGGATCGGGGTCGACCGCGATGCCGCTGAAGCGCACGCCGGCCGCCTCGTACTTGGCGGCCAGCTCCGCATCCTCCTCGGCGACCGCCGTCACCAGGTGACCGCCTGGGCGGAGCACGTCGAGCGACCGCTCGACGGTGTCACCGCCGATCGTGTCGAGCACGACGTCGATGTCGCGGACCGCCTCGGTGAAGTCGACCGCCGTGTAATCGATCACCTCGTCGGCGCCGAACCCCTCGACGAACTTCCGCTTGCTCCCGCTGGCGGTCGCGATCACGTGCGCGCCGAGCGCCTTCGCGATCTGGATCGCGACGTGGCCGACCCCGCCACCACCGCCATGGATCAGGACGCGGTCGCCCTCGGTCACGCCGCCGAGGTCGACGAGGCCCTGCCACGCCGTCAGCCCGACGACTGGCAACGCCGACGCCTCGACGTGTGAGAGCGACGCCGGCTTGCGCGCCAGGTGCAACGCCGGCGCCGACACGACCTCGGCGTATGCGCTCGCCGCCCGTGGGAACAGCGGCATCCCGAACACCTCGTCGCCGGGCCTGAACCGCCACGTCTGCGGCGCCTCCTCGACCACGCCGCTGATGTCCCAGCCGAGGACGAACGGCGGTCGGCCGATCAGCGGGAACTCGCCGGCGCGCAGACGTGCCTCCAGTGGGTTCAGCCCGATCGCCTTGACGCGGACGAGAACCTCGGTCGGAAGGGGCTGGGGCTCGGGCGCGTCCACGATGGTGAGGACTTCTGGGCCCCCGAATGTGTGCTGGGTGATGGCTCGCATGACTCTCCTGGCCTTGGGGGTGAGAACGGGACTAGGTCTTCCGGCGGCATCTACCGCAAGATGCTCACCCAGACGCTCCGACGGCTGACCGTCAGCATGCGCGAGCCGAGAACCGGCCGGGTGCTGACTTCCGCGGCTGGGGAGGGCGAGGGTGCGACTGTCCCTCAAGATTCGTCTGATGCGACATGCTTCAACGATGAACGCCACAACGCAGGCGTACCACCGGTGTCGCGCCAGAATATTCCGAAAACCCGCCAACGCTGTCGATGGCTTTGCAGCCTTCCAGGGCCCGCCAGTGAGGGCATCGTCCCAGGTCAAAGGCTTGCGCGCGCCGTTGAGCCAGTGGCATCGGGGCTAGGGTGAGCGCCTATGACCGAACCTATCCACGAGCCAGTGTTCTGGACCGACGATTCGACGGTCTGCGAGCCCATAGCCCACGGCGAGGACATCGCCGCGCACTTCCATGACTTCGGCCAGCTCAGGTACGCCGTCTCCGGGGCACTGGTCACTGAGACCCGGGTCGGAACATGGGTGGCGCCGGCGAACCGCATTACCTGGGTGCCGCCTTTCTCCGTACACAGCAGTCGCTCGTACGGCGAGACCGATGTCCGACTGCTCCGGGTTCCGGCGGCACTGACCGAGCAACTGCCGACGGAGCCCTCAGTGTTCGTGGCCAGTGCGCTGATGCGCGAGGCCTACCTGGCGGTGATCAGCGACCACGAACCAGCCGATAGCCCCCGCGCCCGTCTGCTGCTCGATGTCGTCATCGCGGAGCTTGCTCGCGCCCCGCAGGAATCACTGCGCCTTCCTGAGCCGAGCGACACTCGCCTCAAGGCCGTTACCGACCTGCTGCAGGCCGACCCGGCCAGCCGGGCGACACTGGCGGAGCTGGGGCACAGAACAGGCTCAAGCGAACGAACCCTCAGCCGTCTGTTCAGCAGCGAACTGTCGATGAGCTTTCATCAGTGGCGCACGCTGCTGCGTATTCAGCGGGCACTGCTCGAACTCTGCGAAGGCGCCTCGGTCACTGACACGGCGATGCGACTGGGCTGGGCGAATCCCAGCAGCTTCATCGAAGCCTTCACCGATCTCGTCGGCCAGACACCCGGTCGCTACCGCTCTGCGGCGCGCGCGGCTCATGACTAGCGGCAGGACCTGCTCCGGAGGAGAGGGCTCACCGGAACCTGCAGCGGCCCGCCGCGGGCGCCATGGGAGGGCGCGGAAATGGACTCGACGCGTGTGCCCCGAGCGGATGGACTGGGGGCATGACGACATCTCCAGAAGAACTGCTCCCTGCCACGCGGCGTGCGCTGCTGCATCGGATCGCCGTGGCGCAGGCCGAGGGGCGGGCGCCCTCGCTGGTGGCGGCGGTCGTGCGGGACGGACGGACCGTCTGGCACGGGTCCCGAAGCTCGATGGACGGGCACGCACCGGACGAGAACGTGCAGTACCGGATCGGGTCCATCACCAAGACGTTCACCGCCGTTCTCGTGCTGCGGCTGCGTGACGAGGGCGTGCTGGACCTGGGCGACCCGCTGGAGAAGCATCTGCCGGGCACCGGCGCGGGGGAGGCCACCATCGCCGAACTGCTCGCGCACACGGGCGGGTTGGCGGCCGAGTCGCCGGCCCCTTGGTGGGAACGGACCCCCGGTGCGCTGCGCCCCGAGCTGAGCGATGTGCTCGGTGAAAAGCCCCTCCTGCATCCGATCGGCCGGCGGCACCACTACTCGAACCCCGGCTACACGCTGCTCGGCGCCCTGGTGGAGGAGGTGCGCGGCGCCCCCTGGGAGGAGGTGCTTCACCGGGAGGTGCTCGCACCCCTGGGCCTGGACCGGACAGGCGCCCAACCCCGGGCCCCGCACGCGGGCGGCTGGGCCGTCCACCCCTGGGCCGATGCCCTCCTGCCCGAGCCGGCCGAGGATCTCGGCCGGATGGCGCCGGCCGGCCAACTGTGGTCCACCACCGGCGACCTGGTGCGGTTCGCGGTCTTCCTCACTCAGGGGGACGACCGGGTGCTGAGCGCGGACACCGTGCGGGAGATGCGGACGCCCGCGGCACCGGCCGAGGCGGCCGATGTCATGGACGGCGCCACCTATGGTCTCGGCCTGCAGATTCAGCACCGTCATGGTCGGCTGCTGGTGGGGCACTCCGGGTCGCTTCCCGGCTTCCTGGCGAATCTCACGATCAGCGTCGCGGACGATGTGGCCGCCGTGGTGCTGGCCAACTGCACCTCCGGACCGCTGCTCGGCACGGTGGGAGCCGATCTCGTACGGATCGTCGCCGAGGCCGAGCCGAAGATCCCGGAGCCATGGCGGCCGTTGCGTGAAGTCGATCCGTCCGTGCTGGAGTTGGCGGGGCCGTGGTACTGGGGCACACATGGCTATGGCCTGCGGGTGACGGCCGATGGGCGCCTCTCACTGGGTCCGCTGTCCGGCAGTGGCCGCAGTTCGCGCTTCCGGGCCAACGGTGACGGCACCTGGACCGGGCTGGAGGGCTACTACCACGGGGAGCTTCTGCGGGCCGTACGGCGCCCGGACGGGTCGGTGAGCCATCTGGACCTCGGCTCGTTCGTGTTCACACGGCAGCCGTACGACGACGGCGCCACCACGCCCGGCGGGGTGGATCCCGAGGGATGGCGGGGGATCGGTTAGTCGGCCTTGTCCGGGGTGGCCTGTTTCACGTGAAACAGGCCACCCCGGTGGGTCAGAGCTGAAGTTTGAAGCCCGTGTGCGAGGCGGCGAATCCAAGCCGCTCGTAGAAACGGTGCGCATCGGTGCGGCTGTTGTCGGAGGTCAGCTGTACCAACTGGCAGTTCTGACGCCGGGATTCCTCGATCGCCCACTCGATGAGCCGCGTGCCCAGTCCGCTGCCGCGCGCGTCGGCGTGGATGCGTACGGCCTCGATGATCGAACGGGTGGCACCGCGCCGCGACAGTCCCGGAATGATCGTGAGGTGGAGCGTGCCGACGACACGGCCTTCCTGCACGGCGACGACCAGGTGCTGGTTCGGATCGGCGTCGAGCCGCTTCAGCGCGGCCAGATACGGGGCGGGATCGTCCGGGGACTCCCGCTGAGCCCCCAGCGGGTCGTCGGCGAGCATGGCGACGATGGCGGGAACGTCGTCGGCGACGGCGGCACGTATAGCGAGATCTGCCATACCCGCACCCTATGCGGGCACATTCAGTGACTCGACGACCCGTACGAGCGGGGCCAGTTCCGGATTGACGGCCGCCTCGTCAAGGGCCTCGCGCAGCGCGGCGTCATTGGTCGGCCGTGCGTCCGTGAGCAGGGCGAGTCCCGCCTCCGTGACGTTCGTGTAGATGCCGCGGCGGTCGGTCGGACACAGATAGCGCTCCAGCAGGCCACGGTCCTCAAGCCGGGTGACCAGCCGGGTGGTGGCGCTCTGGCTCAGGACCACCGCGTCGGCGACCTGCTTCATCTGCAGATGGCCCCCGTCGCCGTCGTGCTGTCGGCTGAGCACGTCGAGCAACGAGTACTCGCGCACGCTCAGGCCGTGCCCGGCCTGTAGGGCGCGCTCGATGTGCGCCTCGATCCTCCCGTGCAGCAGGGAGAGGGCGCACCAGCCCTGGGCAAGGGCGGTGAGCGAGGGGTCGGTCGCTGTCATGGCGTTTCCTCCGTCCCGGAGCGGCTGAGACCAGGATAGAGCAGCCCTGCAATTGCCTGCGCTTGCATGTAGCCCGCGTCTGCAACTATTGTGAACGCACGCAAAGCGCATCTGCAATCGTCAGGGAAGGGTTGGCCCCTTATGCCTCTCGCGCTCCTGGCCCTCGCGATCGGGGCCTTCGGCATCGGAACGACCGAATTCGTGATCATGGGCCTGCTGCCCGAGGTGGCGGGCGAGTTCGGCGTCTCCATCCCCACCGCGGGCCTGCTCGTGACCGGCTACGCGCTCGGCGTGGTGATCGGCGCCCCGCTGATGACCGTGCTCGGCACCAAGGTCCCGCGCAAGCGGATGCTGATGCTGCTGATGGGCCTGTTCATCGCCGGGAACCTGTTGTCCGCCCTCGCCCCCGCCTTCGCGGTCATGCTGGTCGGGCGGGTGATCGCCTCCCTGGCCCACGGCGCGTTCTTCGGCATTGGATCGGTCGTCGCCGCGGAACTGGTCGCCCCGAACAAGAAGGCCGGGGCCATCGCGATGATGTTCACCGGGCTGACCGTCGCCAACGTGGTCGGTGTCCCGCTGGGCACGCTCATCGGACAGCACATCGGCTGGCGGGTCACCTTCGCTGTCGTCGCGGCCCTCGGTGTCGTCGGCCTGGCCGGCATCGCCCGGCTGGTCCCCGAGATGCCCAGGCTCGAAGGCGTGCACCTGCGCCACGAACTGGCCGCCTTCAAAAACGCCCAGGTGCTGCTCGCCATGGCGATGACCGTCCTCGGCTTCGGCGGAGTCTTCGCGGCCATCACCTACATCGCGCCGATGATGACCCACATCGCCGGCTTCGCCGACGGCTCCGTCACCTGGCTGCTGGTGCTCTTCGGCCTCGGCATGGTCGCCGGCAACCTCATCGGTGGCAGGTTCGCCGACCGCGCCCTGATGCCCATGCTGTATGTCTCCCTGGGCGCCCTGGCCGTCGTGCTCGCCCTCTTCACGGTCACCGCGCACCACAAGATCGCGGCGGCCGTGACCATCGCGCTGATCGGAGCCCTCGGCTTCGCCACCGTGCCGCCCCTGCAGAAGCGTGTCCTCGACCAGGCGCACGGTGCTCCCACGCTGGCCTCGGCCGTGAACATCGGGGCCTTCAACCTGGGCAACGCACTCTCCGCCTGGCTCGGCGGCATCGTGATCTCGGCGGGCTTCGGCTACACCGCCCCCAACTGGGTCGGCGCCGCCCTCGCCGCGGCCGCGCTGCTGCTCGCCTTCCTCTCGGCCGTACTGGAGCGCCGGGGCTCCGCCGCCGGCACCGTGGTGACGGCCGGCACGTCCACCACCCACCGGACGGCCGTCCACCACTGAACCGACCTCGGCCGGGAACGAAACACACCTTCAACGACACCTCTCAAGGAGCCCCCCCATGAGCAGCACCACTGCCGTCGCCCCGCTCACCACCCAGGAGGCCGAGACCCTGGTCAGTGCGGCCCGCACTGCGGCCGAGGCGGCCGGGGTCACTGTCAGCGTCACCGTCCTGGACGCGGGCGGCCATCTGCTCGCCTTCCGCCGGGACGACCGAGCGGTGCTGATCTCCGGAGAGACCAGCACCCGCAAGGCGTACACCGCGCTCCAGTTGAACGCGCCCACCGCCGACCTGGTCGACGCCGTACAGCCCGGTGGGCTCTTCCACACCCTGCCCACCGCGCTCGACCGGCCCCTGCTGTTCATCGCGGGCGGCATCCCGGTGCACCGCGACGGTCGGCTGATCGGTGCGATCGGCGTGGGCGGCGGCGCGCCCGAGCAGGACCACGGCTTCGCCCTCACCGCGGTCCGCGCGCTCGCCTGAGTGCTCCTCCCGTCCCGGCGACGCCGGCTCCCGCCACGCGGCGGAAGCCGGCGTTCGTCGTCCGCGAGCGTTCCTCAGCCCGCCGCCACGGTCAGCGGCGCGAACCGGCGGGTCCAGTCGCCGGGCAGATCCGTGCTGCCGTACGTCATCACCGCGTTGAAGGCGACGGACGCCAGCCCGCGTTCCCTCACCCAGGCCAGCAGCTCCTCGTGCCGTACGTCGATGTCGGTGCGCAGCGGGCGGTCGGTGTGGGCGGCGAGGGCGGTGATCAGAGCCTTCGCGGTCTCCGTGTCGCGGGCGATCAGCGGACCGACGACATGGGTGTCCATATTGGGCCAGGCGCCCGCGTAGCCGATGATCCGGCCGTTGTCCTCGGCGACGTACAGCCGGTCGGCGAAGGCGGGGAGCCGGGTGATGACGGGGGTGCGGTCGACGCCGAACACCTCCTCGTCGAGCCTGACGATCGAGGTCAGATCCTCGGCGGTGGCCGCACGGGTGGCGACCGGGGACGGCGGCCCCTGAGGGCTGAAGCGCCCGCGCACCATCTCCGCGCGACCGGTGACCTTGAAGCCCAGCTCCTCGTACAGCGGGCGGCCGTACGGCGTCGCGTACAGCGTCAGGGGTGTGGTTCCCATCGTCGAGACGACATGACCCATCAGCCGGCGTCCCACGCCCTGGCGGGCGTGCCGCTCGGCGACCAGGACCATGCCGACGGCAGCCAGATCGGGGTGGTCCTGAGGACCGTACTCCGTGACGACACAGGCGGCGACGAGACCGCCGTCGGGGTCGTCGATACCGTGCCCCCTTCCTGCCGTGAGGAGGAAGCCCCACTTGTGTTCCTCGCGAGGCCACCCCCGATCCTCTGACAAGTCGGCGCAGGCGCTGAGATCGCGGGGCGTCAGGCGACGGATGGGCAAGGAGGCGAGGGAAGGTGTTGGCACGCAGGTCAGGCTGTCCGAACAGCACCCCTGACGTCTACCTGTTTCGGGTAGAGACACGTTCTTTTGGCCATGGCGTGGTCATCGGCACGGTGGGCCGATACGGATGTTTCACGTGAAACCGGGATCGGGATCCGGACGGGCCCACGCAAGACCCCCGGCAGCGGGTGGGATCTGTGGGATGCCGATGAATTGGTGCGCCGCGCCCGGTAATTGAGGGATTCCATGGTTCGCCCGTTGTTCGATTCGTGGGGGAGGAAGGAGGGACTTGTGTGCGCGGCGGCTGCCGGTATGGTCGACTCCGGTTCATGTCCGGGGTGGGGTTCACACCGCTCGGAACGCGACGCTGTGGTGCCCTCACCGGCCGCCGGGGCGAAGTGAGAAGGCAAGCCGTCCGCGGGCAAAGCAGGCACACCTTCCGATCGAGGAAGCGCGCGGACGGACCGAAAGATGTTCGAGGCGAGGCACACCATGGACGCTCCGACCACCACGTCGGCGGACAACCGCACTTCGGACGGGGGCGGTTGGTTCACACCCCGCCGAATGCCGCCGGTCGCACCGTCGGACGGCGATCAGGAGCCGCGGGAGGGCCGCCGCCCGGCCGTGCTGCGACCGGTGGGACGCCGTACGCAGGAGACCCGCGAGCACCCGTCCGCGTCCGCCCCCGCCCCCGCCGTTCCTGCCCCTGGCTCGCCGCCCTCCGGATCATCGTCCCCAAGCTCTCTGCCCTCCGGCTCGTCGCCACCCGCCTCGTCGCCACCCGGCTCGTTGGCCGCCATGGGCGAGGCCACGGAGGCTGTGGGCGAAACCCCACCGGCTGCCGAGCGAATAACGGAGCCCTCCTCGCCACCCCCCGAGGCGCCGGCCACCCCGTTCGACCCGCCGCAGCGCGAACAGCGTGTGCCCGCGCAGCGTTCCGCGCCCGTCTCCCCGCAGGCCTCACCGGACGCCCTTCTCATCCGTCGCACCATGGCCGAGGTCGGGCCGGTCGCCGACAAGGTCACCTCGTACTTCTATGCGCTCCTCTTTGTGCGCCATCCCGATCTGCGGCCGCTGTTCCCGGCCGCGATGGACACCCAGCGGGACCGGCTCCTGAAGGCCCTGCTGACCGCGGCCGAGCACATCGACGACACCCCCGTCCTCATCGACTATCTGCAGAACCTCGGCCGTGGCCACCGCAAGTACGGCACCCGGGCCGAGCACTACCCGGCCGTCGGCGAGTGCCTCATCGGCGCGCTGAGCAAGTACGCCTCCGCCGTCTGGGACGCGGAGACGGAGGCGGCGTGGGTGCGGGCGTACACGACGATGTCGCAGGTGATGATCGACGCGGCGGCCCTGGACGAAATGCGCTCCCCGGCCTGGTGGCACGCGGAGATCGTCAGCCATGAACTCAGGACGCCCGACGTGGCGGTCGTCTCTGTCCGCCCGGACCAGCCCTATCCCTTCCTCGCCGGGCAGTACACCAGCCTGGAGACGCCCTGGTGGCCGCGGATCTGGCGGCACTACTCCTTCGCCTCCGCGCCCCGTTCCGACGGGTTGCTGACGTTCCATGTGAAGGCCGTCCCCGCGGGCTGGGTCTCCAACGCCCTGGTGCACCGCGCCCGCCCGGGCGACACCGTCCGGCTCGGCCCGCCGTCCGGCTCGATGACGGTCGACCACACCACGGACAGCGGTCTGCTCTGCCTCGGCGGCGGCACGGGCATAGCGCCCATCAAGGCGCTCATCGAGGACGTCGCCGAACACGGCGAGCGCCGCACGGTCGAGGTCTTCTACGGCGCCCGCACCGACCACGACCTGTACGACATCGACACGATGCTCCGGCTCCAGCAGACCCACCCCTGGCTCTCGGTCCGGGCGGTCATCGACCAGCAGGCGCAACTCCGGCTCCCCGACGCCATCCGGGAGTACGGTCCCTGGAACGAGTACGACGCCTATCTCTCGGGGCCGCCCGGGATGATCCGCAGCGGGGTCACCATGCTGCGGAACGCAGGCATCCCGGCGGAGCGCATACGGCACGACTCGGTCGAGGAACTCGTCGCCGTCGGGGACTGAGCCGTCAGCCGAGATCCGGGGCGTGCATGGCGCGCACGCCTTCGATATTGCCGTCCAGATAGTGCCGCAGCGACAGCGGCACGAGATGGACGGAGGCGATGCCGACGCGGGTGAACGGCACCCGCACGATCTCGTACTCGCCGATGGGCTCGTCCACTTCGGGGCCGTGGCGCAGGGCCGGGTCCATGGACTCCAGTCGGCAGACGAAGAAGTGCTGCACCTTCACACCGGTCGCGCCGCCGTCCTCACCGATGTGCTCCACGGTGTCCACGAAACAGGGCACCACATCGGTGATCTTGGCGCCGAGTTCCTCGTACACCTCGCGGTGCAGGGCGTCGACGACGGTTGTGTCCTTCGGCTCGACCCCGCCACCGGGGGTGACCCAGTAGGGATCGATTCCGGGCTTGGTGCGCTTGATCAGAATCAGGTCGTCGCCGTCCAGGAGGACGGCACGTGCGGTGCGCTTGACCACGGGTCGGACGGTCATGGAGGAAATGTGGCCCGGCTGGTTCCACGTGAAACATCGCAAAGTGCCACGGGCCGACCGCACGGTGTGACCCCGCCATGGGCTGCTCAGCCCCAGTCCGTGGCCGCCCGCTGGAGCCATTCGTGCGCCCGCGCGATGTGCGGCATGGCGAGGGTGCCGGTGCGCACCACCAGGAAGTACGTACGCAGCGGCGGCACCGGGGGCTCGTGCAGCGCGATCACCTCACCGCGGTCGAGGGCGCAAGCGCACAGATAGCGCGGCAGGACGGCCAGTCCGGCGCCCGCCGTCGCACACGCGAGGACCGCTCTCAGATCGGGGACGATCACGGTGCCCGAGGCGGCCGGGCGGCAGTCGAAGACGGAGGCCCAGTACCGGGAGACGAACGGCAGCGACTCGTGGACCTCGACGACGGGCAGGTTCTCCAGGGCGGGCGCCCCTTTGCTGCGCACCTGCCCGGCGTCGATCTCCTCGGCCCAGCGCGGGGCGGCGACCAGGACATGCTCCTCGTCGCACAGTGGGGTCGCCGTGAGCAGGGCACCGCGGGGGCGGGCCGTGCCGATGGCCAGGTCGTGATGTCCGGCGGCCAGCCCCTCCAGGATCTCCTCGGCGTTGCCGAAGGAGGCGCGGAGGGCGAATCCCTGACCGTCGTCGCCGGTGAGTTCCGTGAGCGCCGGGAGCGCACGTTCGGCGGTGAACTCGGGCGGGCCGGCCAGATGCAGGGTGCGCGGGGAGGACTCGTCGTCCAGGCCGGTCTCGGTGATCTCCACCAGGGCATCGAGATGCGGGGCGGCCTTGTGGGCGAGTTCATCGCCGATGGTCGTCGGGGTCACCCCGCGGGCCTGCCGCAGGAACAGGGGGCGGCCCAGTTGCCGCTCCAGCGTCCGGATCTGGGAGGTGACCGCCGGCTGGGACAGACCCAGCAGCGCGGCGGCGCGGGTGAAGGAACCGGCCCGGTGCACGGTCACGAAGGTACGCAGCAAGGCCAGATCCATGGCGTGCCTTCCCCTTCCCCTGTCCCTCGCGGGGCCTCCGGGCAGGGCCCAACGATAAATAAGTCGATAGGTCTCTGTCGCTACTGTGATTGGACACTGACAGAGAGTCAACTAGCCTTGTTGGCGCGGTTCTTCGCGCGCGGAGAACCGCGGCGGTCCGAGCCACGAGGGGGGAGGCTCGGACCGCCCGTCGTATGCGACAGGTACGCCGTCCGCGCCCCGAAGCGGTGCATGACCGGCGCTGTACATGCCCCCGTGCATCGACCGGACGTCGCGCGCGGCCAACCCGGTCCATAGACCTCCGGAACCCTCCGGGACCCACTGGAGACGTCTGGAGACCTTCCAGGGCCCGTCATCCGGTCACGGAGCCGACTCGTCCAGCGCACGCAGCAGATCGGCCACCAGGTCCTCGGGGTCCTCGGCGCCGACCGACAGCCGGATGAACCCCTCCGGGACCGGATCTCCGCCCCAGCGGCCGCGGCGTTCGGCCGTGGACCGGACTCCGCCGAAGCTCGTCGCGTCCTCGACGAGCCGCAGCGCCTCCAGGAAGCGCTCGGCACGCGCGCGTGTGGGCAGCGTGAAGGAGACCACGGACCCATAGCGCCGCATCTGCTGCGCGGCGACCTTGTGCGAGGGGTCGTCGGGCAGCCCCGGATAGCGCAGCCCGGCCACCTCGGGTCTGTCCCGCAGCGCCCGGGCGACGGTGAGCGCCGTGGCGTCCTGCCGGTCCACGCGCAGCTGGAGCGTGGCGATGGAACGGTGCGCGAGCCAGGCCTCCATGGGCCCCGAGATCGCCCCGACGATCTTGCGCCAGCGGCGCACGGCGGCCATCGCCTCCGGATCGCGCCCGGCGACATAGCCAAGAAGCACGTCCCCGTGGCCGGTGAGCTGCTTGGTGCCGCTCGCCACCGAGAAGTCCGCGCCCAGCTCCAGGGGGCGCTGCCCCAGCGGCGTGGCCAGGGTGTTGTCGACGGCGACCAGGGCGCCACGCGCGTGTGCCGCCTCGGCCAGGCGACGGATGTCGCACACGTCGAGCCCGGGGTTCGACGGCGTCTCGATCCACAGCAGCTTCGCCCCGTCCAGCGCGTCGAGCTGGGCGTCGCCCGCGGTCGGCGCGGTGCGCACCTCGATGCCGTACGCCTCCAGCTGGGCGCGTACCAGCGGCAGCACCTGGTAGCCGTCGGAGGGCAGCACGACCGTGTCCCCGGCGCGCAGCTGGGAGAAGAGCACCGACGAGATGGCCGCCATACCGGAGGCGAACACCAGCGTCTCGACACCGTCCCGGCCGGGCGCCTCCAGCTCGCCGATGGCGCCTTCCAGCAGCGTCCAGGTCGGGTTGTCGTCACGGCCGTAGGCGTAGGGGCCCGTCACCTCGCCGGGCAGGTGGAAATGGGCGGCGAAGACAGGCCCGGGCAGCGTCGGCTCGTGCTTGACCGGATCGGGCAGTCCGGCGCGGACCGCGCGTGTGCCGTCGCCGGGCCGGCCGGCATCCTCGGTGGCGTCGCTCATGCGGCCCGTCCCTCCAGATGGTCGCGTACGGCGGCGAGCAGCCCTGTGCTCGCCGCCTCCACCATCTCAAGGCACTCCGCGAAGCCGTCCGGCCCCCCGTAGTACGGGTCGGGCACGTCCAGGTCGTCCCCGGCGCCGGCATCGTACGAGCGCAGCAGCCGCACCTTGCGCGCGTCCTCCTCCGTGTGTGCCAGGCGGCGCAGGGCCTTGAGGTGTCCGGAGTCGAGGGCGATCACCAGGTCGAGCCGGGAGAACCACGACAGCTGGAACCGCCGGGCCGTGTGGTCGATGTCATAGCCGTGTTCTTCCAGGACGGCGACGGCGCGCGGATCGGCGCCCTCGCCCTCGTGCCAGCCGCCGGTGCCCGCGCTGTCGACCTCGACGAGATCCGCGAGTTCCGCCTCCGCCGTGCGGGCGCGGAAGACGGATTCGGCCATCGGGGAGCGGCAGATGTTGCCGGTGCAGACGAAGCAGACGCGGTAAGTCATCGCGGGTTCAGTCCTTGCCCTCGGGCAGGACGAGGTTCAGCGCCCAGGACACGATCGAGATGATCAGACCGCCGAGAACGGCGGTCCAGAACCCCTCCACGTGGAAGCTCAGCTGGAGCTTGTCGCACAGCCATGAGGTCAGCAGCAGCATCAGCGCGTTGACCACCAGGGTGATCAGGCCGAGCGTCAGGATGAACAAGGGGAAGGTCAGAACCTGCACGACCGGCTTGACCAGGAAGTTCACCAGGCCGAAGATCAGGGCGACGACGATCAGCGTACCGGTCTTCTTGGCGGTGCTGTCACCTGTCAGGGTGATCTTGTCGAGCAGCCATACGGCGACGGCCAGGGCACCCGCGTTGGCGATCGTCTTGACTACGAAATTCTTCATGTGTCTGATCGTGGCAGACGAGATCGGCGACGAGCAGTGGGGCGAGGGCGGCAAGGGCGATGAAGGCATTCCGGCTGGACGAACTGGAGGCGGAGCGCGCCGCCAACGAGGGCGCCTACCTGCAGTTTCTGCGCGAACGGAACATGTCGGTCGGTCTGTACGCGCTCAATGCGGGCGAGCACGACCCGCAGCAGCCGCACCGGCAGGACGAGGTGTACTTCGTCGTGAGCGGTCGTGCCTCGATCACCGTCGGCACGGAGACGACACAGGTGGCGCGCGGCAGCGTGGTGTACGTGCCGGCCGGCGTGGCCCACAAGTTCCATCACATCAGCGAGGATCTGCGGGTCCTGGTGGTCTTCTCTCCGCCCGAGGCGTGACCCCGGCCCCCCGGGATCCCTAGGGGAACGGTCAGGGGCGGACAAGGGGTGCTGGGCCCCCGCGGCGGCGCCCCGCGGCCCTAGCATCGAGAGCGGGACATCGACGACCATCGAGACATCGACAGGCGTCGAGGACCCTCGGACACGTGGAACGTGTCCGGGAACACCTGGCAACGCAGAGAAGGACGAGGGCAATGCGAGAGATCTTCGCGGGACTGCCGTGGTGGGTGAAGTGGGTCGCGGTGCCGGTCATCGCCCTGGTCGTGTTCGGCGGCCTGATCGCGACCGTGGTCGGCTTCGTGATCGGTCTGCTCTTCAAGGCGCTGATCTTCGTGGCGCTGGTCGGCGGCCTCATCTACGTGGTGCGGAAGTTCATGTCCAGCTCCTCGTCGCGCGGCGACTGGTGAGCACCCTGAGAGAACGGTGACGGTAACAGGAATCACCGGTTCCCTCGCGCGAGGGAAGTTTCCGGGCAGACCGGCCCCCAGCCGTGGCCGACGGTTAGAGTCCGGAACTCCACGCGGGGTCCGGCCCCTCCGGGCGGTGCAGGCCCCACCCGGTTCCCCGCACGGGCTGCCCCTCGCGCTTCGGGAGTGACCTTGGCCACGGTTGACACCGCACCCGCGGAGACGCCCACGTCTCCCTGTCCGGCGCCCCCCGCGGCGCCTCCCGTGCAGCGGCCGCCCGCCGCGGCCATCCCCGAGCAGTCGCACTCCGCGACCCTCATCGGATCCGTGCAGCGTGCGATGCGCCTGCTGGAGTGCGTCGCCGGGCACGAGTACGGAGCCCCCGCCAAGCAGTTGGCCCGCGAGACCAAGCTGGCGCTCCCCACGGCGTACCACCTGCTGCGCACCCTTGTGCACGAGGGCTATCTGCGGCGCGAGAAGGGGCTGTTCTTCCTCGGTGAGGCGGCCGTGCGGCTGAGTGGCAGCGGCGCGAAGCAGAAACGTCGCAGCACGGTGGCCTCCACGCTCGCGCGCTGGCGCGACTCCATCGGTGTCCCCGTGTACTACGCCGTGTACCGCGGGGGTGAGATCGACGTCGTGTGCGTCTCCGACACTCCGGGCAACCCGGCGGTCGAGGAGTGGGCCGACTTCCGCGAGACCGGGCACGCGCACGCGATCGGCCAGTGCCTGCTGTCCCAAATGGACGACGCGGCGCGCCGCGACCACCTCGACCGCTACCCGGTGCAGTCCCTCACCCCGTACACCGTGCGTGACGACCACAGCCTGCTGCGGCGTCTGGAGCGGATGGGGCGGATGGAACCGGTGACGGAGCGGCAGGAGTACGCACTGGGCACGGTCTGCGCCGCCGTCCCGATCACGGTCGGCACCACGGCGGCAACGATGGCCCTCTCGATGCCCGCCCGCCAGGCCGACCGGCTGCTGCCCGCGGTGGAGCGACTGCAGGCCGGGATCGGACGGCATCTCGGGGCGCTCGCGCTCTCTATCAGTATCTGAAAACTCACTCCTTGTGATCTGTCGCATACGTTCAGCAAGATGCCCTCAGTGGCAGTGGGGTCATTCGAGGCCGGTCGGCGTTACACGACGGGGTAGGCGATGCGCGAGTCCGTACAGGCAGAGGTCATGATGAGCTTTCTCGTGTCCGAGGAGCTCTCTTTCCGCATTCCGGTGGAGCTGCGGTACGAGACCTGTGATCCCTATGCCGTACGGCTGACCTTCCATCTGCCCGGGGACGCCCCGGTGACCTGGGCCTTCGGGCGGGAGTTGCTGGTCGACGGCGTGGGCAGACCCTGCGGGGACGGGGATGTGCACATCGCGCCCAGCGATCCCGACGTTCTGGGCGAGGTGCTGATCCGGCTTCAGGTCGGCGGCGATCAGGCCATGTTCCGCTCCTCGACGCCACCGCTGGTGGCGTTCCTGGACCGTACGGACAAGCTGGTGCCGCTGGGCCAGGAGGGGGCGCTGGCCGATTTCGACGCTCATCTCGACGAGGCCCTGGACCGCATCCTGGCCGAGGAGCAGAGCGCCGGCTGAGGCGTCCTGCGTCGCAGAGTCCGCCCGACCGTGCCGCACCGGATTGTGCAGGAACGCTTCTCCTTGTCCGTTCCGGCCTTCCGCAGGCTCCTTTCTGCAGGCTCCTCTGTGTCCGCCGTGCGGGGCGTCACCGCTTGCGGCGCCTGCCCCGGCCGCCCCGTGCCACGGTGGGTTGCCCCGCCCCCGCGGGGGGTTGGGCCGCCCCCGTGGGGGCCGCTGACTGCCGCCCCGGCCGGTCGGCCGACACCACCAGGGCCGCCAGCGCCGTGGTGACGGGCACCGAGGCGACGAGGCCGATGGAGCCCACCAGGGTGCGGACGATCTCCTCCGCCACCAGTTCGCTGTTGGCGACCGTGCCGACACTGCTCTGCGCGATCGAGAAGAGCAGCAGCAACGGCAACGCGGCACCGGCATAGGCGAGGACGAGCGTGTTGACGACGGATGCGATGTGGTCGCGGCCGATGCGGATGCCCGCCCGGTACAGCCCGCGCCAGCCCATCGAGGGATTGGCCTCGTGCAACTCCCAGACGGCCGACGTCTGGGTCACCGTCACATCGTCCAGGACGCCCAGCGAACCGATGATGACGCCGGCCAGGAGCAGACCGCTCATGTCGATCGCCGGATACAGCCCGTGGATGAGGCCGGTGTTGTCGTCCGTGTTGCCCGTCAGCGCCGCCCAGCCGATGAACCCCGAGCCGAGGACGCCGATCAGCAGGAGCGAGACCAGCGTGCCGAGCACCGCCACCGAGGTCCGGGCCGACAGCCCATGACAGGTGTACAGGGCGATCAGCATGATGGCGCTCGATCCGACCACCGCCACGACCAGCGGGTTCGAGCCCTGGAGAATGGCGGGCAGGATGAAGAGGGTCAGCACCAGGAAGCTGATGGCCAGGGAGACCAGCGCCATCACGCCACGCAGCCGGCCCACCACCACGACGACGAGCGCGAAGATGCCGGCGAGCAGCACCAGGGGGAACTTCCGGTTCACGTCGGTGACCGAGTACTGCAGGTCCTTCGGTGCCGACGGCTCGTACGCGACGACGACCTTCTCCCCCTGGTGCAACTGCCGTGACTGGTCCGGCTGGACGATCTCCGTGAACGTACGGCCCTTGTCCTTGCCGGTGTCGACCCGGATCGTGGCCTTTTTGCAGGTGCCGGTTGCCTGCTGCTGTGCGGAGCTGCCCTCGGCGGTGGACGTGTCACCGGTCGGGGTGTCCCCCGAGGCGTTCACCGACTTGCAGCTCACCGCGACGACCTGGGTGACCGTGGCCTGCTGCGTCTGCCGGTCGAAGCCGACCCCGGTGCGCTCGTGCGACGGTGCGCCACCGGGCCAGAGCACCATGAGCCCGACGACGACCGCCGCGGCGAACGGGATGAGGACGGCCGCGATGACCTTGCGCAGATGCTTGGAGACGGGCGCCGCGGGGCCATGACCATGACTGTGCGCGTGGCCATGGCCGTGCCCGTGGCCGTCACCGGAATCGTGGCCCTCGTGGCCGTGTCCGCCGCCCTGTGCGGAGCCCTGCCTGCGCTGTGGCCCGGACGGGGGGTGGGGGGACTGCTGCATCGTGGTCACCGACCGATCATCGCAAGAACGACAGGGGCCCTCTGTTCACCGCGCCCGAATTGACGCTAGCGTGGAGGCACCTTTGCACACGCGGGAGCTCGGAGCACCGGGCTGAGAGGGCGCTGACCTCCGTCTTCGCGATGTTTCACGTGGAACGAGTGATGTTTCACAGGAAGCACCGATGGACGGACACCGCTGCGTCGACCGCCGAACCTGTTACCGGGTAATGCCGGCGTAGGGAGTAGGTCTCATGACCAACAAGGACATACGCACGCCTGCCTCCGCACAGCACGCGGTGAACGGATCCGTCAACGGGCCCGATGGCGCCGATGACGCGGGGGCGGGACGGTCCATCGGCTGGCACAAGGGGTATGTCGCGGGCTCGCGCCCCGATCTGCGGGTGCCGGTCCGTCAGGTGCACCTGACCAACGGGGAGTCGGTGACGCTCTACGACACCTCGGGCCCGTACACCGATCCGCTCGTCGAGACCGACGTCCGCAGGGGCCTGCTGCCGCTGCGCGAGAACTGGATCATCGCCCGTGGTGACACGGAGGAGTACGCGGGCCGCCCCGTCCGCCCCGAGGACGACGGGATCAAGCACACCGCGCCGCGCGGCGGTCTGCGCAACCTGGACGCGGTTTTCCCCGGCCGCCCGCGCCAACCGCGTCGGAGCCGTGACGGCGGGGCGGTCACCCAACTCGCCTATGCGCGGCGGGGCGAGATCACTGCGGAAATGGAGTTCGTGGCGGTCCGGGAGAACGTTTCTCCCGAGGTGGTCCGCGAGGAGATCGCCGCTGGACGGGCCGTGCTGCCCGCCAATGTCAACCACCCGGAGATCGAGCCGATGATCATCGGCAAGCAGTTCCTGGTGAAGGTCAATGCCAACATCGGCAACTCGGCGGTGACGTCCTCCATCGAGGAGGAGGTCGAGAAGATGACCTGGGCGACCCGCTGGGGCGCCGATACGGTCATGGACCTGTCCACCGGTCGCAATATCCACACCACCCGCGAGTGGGTGCTGCGCAACTCCCCCGTGCCCATCGGCACGGTGCCGCTGTACCAGGCACTGGAGAAGGTCGACGGCAGGGCCGAGGAACTGAGCTGGGAGATCTACAAGGACACGGTCATCGAGCAGGCCGAGCAGGGCGTGGACTACATGACGGTCCACGCCGGGGTTCGGCTGCCGTTCGTGCCACTGACCGCGAACCGCAAGACCGGCATCGTCTCGCGCGGCGGATCGATCATGGCCGCCTGGTGCCTGGCGCACCACAAGGAGTCGTTCCTGTACGAGAACTTCGAGGAACTGTGCGAGATCCTCGCCGCCTACGACGTCACGTACTCGCTCGGCGACGGCCTGCGTCCCGGTTCGATCGCGGACGCCAACGACGAGGCGCAGTTCGCGGAACTGCGCACGCTCGGGGAACTCAACCGGATCGCGGGGCGTTTCCATGTACAGACGATGATCGAGGGCCCGGGACACGTCCCGATGCACAAGATCAAGGAGAACATCGACCTTCAGCAGGAGATCTGCGATGAAGCTCCGTTCTATACGCTCGGCCCGCTGACGACGGACGTCGCTCCGGCCTACGACCACATCACCTCCGGCATCGGCGCCGCGATGATCGCCTGGTGGGGCACGGCCATGCTCTGCTACGTCACGCCCAAGGAGCACTTGGGTCTGCCCAACCGGGACGACGTCAAGACCGGCGTCATCACCTACAAGATCGCCGCCCATGCGGCCGACCTCGCCAAGGGGCACCCGGGTGCGCAGGAGTGGGACGACGCGCTGTCCGACGCCCGCTTCGAGTTCCGGTGGGAAGACCAGTTCAACCTCGCCCTGGACCCGGACACGGCACGGGAGTTCCATGACGAGACGCTTCCGGCCGAACCCGCCAAGACGGCCCACTTCTGCTCCATGTGCGGACCGAAGTTCTGCTCGATGAAGATCAGCCACAGCATCACGGAGCGGTTCGGCGGCGACGCGGCCGACGGGGCCTTCCCGGAGGACATCGCCGAGGGAATGCTCCAGAAGTCGAAGGAGTTCGCGGCCGGCGGAAACCGGGTGTACCTGCCGATCGCCGACTGAACGCGGCGTCGTCCCGAACACCAGGAATGTGGCCGGATCACGGCGTTCCCGGCGTCGGGGCGTCTCGGGAGTCGACGGGCTCGACCGGGTGCCCGGCTTGCGCCCCCGCGGGGGCGCAAGCCGGGATCACTCGGGCTGGTGGTCCGGGCCGCCGAAGTCCGGGCTCGTGTAGTCCGGGCTGCTGAAGCTCGGACGTGAGCCCGATGCGGAGCCGTCCTCGGGGCTGCTGAAGCCCGGGCGGCCGTAGCCGAGGCGCGGCATGCGGCTGGTCGGCGCAGGCGGGTGCGTACGCAGGTTCGCCGTCCTGCCGGGTTCCGTCAGCGCGTCCCGCAGGAACGGCAGGATGCCCCGTTCCAGCAGGGCCTCCTGCCAGGCTTCCCGGGCCCGGACCAGCTCCGTGTTCGCCGCCGCGTACGCTCCCACCTCCAGCGAGGGGCGGTTGCGCAGGGCGGTGAGCAGCAGGCCGACGGCGGCGACGAGGATCGCGGCCGCGGTCACCGCACCGAACACCCAGCCCGCGGTGAGCATGGTCTGGGCGAACGCCGGCTCGGGGTCGAGCATCTTCAGGACGTAGCCGACGAGCAGGAATATCGCCGCGGCGGTTCCGGCGAGGACGGGCGCGAGGACCGCGACGACGGCGATGGCGCCCGCGCCGGTGGTCTCAGCGGCCTCGCCCAGGGTGGTGGCGAGCCCCACCGCGCCCGAGCCCGGGTCCGTGGAACCGGATTCCCGGGTGGACGACGGCGGGGTGGACGGCGCCGGCTGGCGCAGTTCCTCGCGGACCTTCACATAGTGCTGGTACTCGGTCGCCGCGGCCGCCGCGATGAGTGCGGTGGCGTTCAGCGCCATGGTGCGCAGCTGTTCGGAGTTCAGCCGCTGTCCGACAGCGGCCAGGTCAAGGCGGTGTGTTGCGGAGCGCAGCGCCTCATCGAGGATCCGCTCATAGTCCTGGCGGTCCTCGTTCAGCAGGTGCTGCGGAACGCTGTTCATGTGCATCCCCCGATGCTCCGTAGGGCTTGGGGCTCGCACGCCGGCGAGCCGTCGGGCAGAAACGGAGGGGAGCCTGCTACGGATAAGCCGATGGTAGAGCCGCGACGGTACGCGGTGACAGGGGTTGCCGGAAATTGGCAGTCGGCCGGCGCGGACGTCGTGGCGGGGCGCCTGCCCCGGGAACCCTCAGATATCCAGGGGAAGTTGCTGGACCAGCAGCTTTCCGGCCATGGTCACGCCGCCGTCCATCGCGATGGCGAGCCCGTCGGCGTAGACGTGCGGGCCTTTGACCACGGGCCCGGCGCCCTCTTCGCCGTCCTCGGAGCCGACTTGCCCGAGCAGATAGGGAATCGGGCTGTGACCGTGAACGATCCGGGTGCCGCCGTACGTATCGAGCAGTGAGCGGACGGCTTCGGCGCCGCCCTCGTCGCGGAAGGAGAAGCGTTTGGTGAACTTGCGGAACAGGTCCCAGCACTCGTCCGCGTCATTGCGGGTGAGGGTCTCGCGGACGGTGTCGTTGACGGCCTCGATCGAGTCGCCGTAGTCGAGGTAGGCGGTGGTGTCGGAGTGCACGAGCAGATAGCCGTCGACCTCCTCGACGGCGTCGAGGCGGGCCATCCACTGCAGATGGTGGTCCTGGAGCCGGTCCATGTCGGTCTTCTGGCCGCCGTTGAGGAGCCAGGCGGCCTGGAAGGTGGCGGTGCCCGCGCCGGAGTTGACGGGGGTGTCGCCGAACCGCTTGGCGCCCAGCAGGAGCAGTTCGTGGTTGCCCATGAGGGCCTTGCAGTAGCCGCCGGCCGCGGCGGCCTCGGCGGACAGCCGCATCACGAGGTCGATGACGCCGATGCCGTCGGGGCCGCGGTCGGTGAAGTCGCCGAGGAACCAGAGCCGGGCGGTGCCCGCGCACCAGTGGCCCGCGGTGTCGATCAGGCCCTTGTGCTGGAGGGCGGCGACCAGTTCGTCGAGGTACCCGTGCACATCGCCGACCACGAACAGCGCACCGGGGCCGGCCCCGGGCTGCGCGGTGGGCGCGGGCGCCGGTTCGACGGACACCTGGGGCGCGTCGCCGCGGGTGATGACGGGCAGGTCGCGTTCGGTGGGGGTGTAGCCCTCCGGGTAGCCCTCCTCGACGGGCGTGACGGTGCCGCCGGGGTGGGCGCTGTGGGCGTACGGACCGGTTTCGTTGACGTACGCGGGCACCCGGAAGTCGCGCAACGTCGCCGTCCGCTCCGCTTCGGGTCCCTGACCGGCCCCCTGAGTCATCCGACCCCTCCACCATCGCGCCGCATCTGCACCACATCGGACTGCCTGGTCGCAGCGGTCCGTGGTGTCGTGGGCCCATCATAGGAATGCGGATCGCGCCATGTGATGACCCAGGGGTGGTGAATCGGGGCAGGGGCTCGGATCATCGCGGCTTTCGCCCCGATTGGTCGCTGCTGTCACCACCGGGGCCGGGGCGGGGCGCGTCCGCCGCCGGCCCCGGACCACTAGTTCTCTTCCGGCACCCGGGGTGGGCTGACCGTTGTGCGCGGCGGCCGCCGTTGGGACGACGTGCGCACGATCAGTTCGGTCGGTATCACCTGCTCGACCGGTCGGTCCGACTCGACCCCCTCGATGGCGTCGATGAGGAGCTGGACCACGGCCGTGCCGATGCGGCGCGGCTTCAGCGAGAGTGTGGTGATGGGCGGCTCGGTGTTCGCGTACACGGTCGACTCGCTGCAGCACACCAGGAGCAGGTCGTCCGGGACCCGCAGTCCGTAGCGGCGGGCGGCGGCCAGCAGATCGGTGCCGTTGGGGTCGAACAGTCCGTAGACGGCGTCGGGGCGGTCCGGGCGGGCCAGCAGCCGGTCCGCGGCGACGGCGCCGGCGCAGGGGTCGTGCGCCGGGTAGGCCTCGTACACCGGGTCCTGGCCGACGCGTTCGCACCAGTGCAGGTAGGCGGTGGTCGACAGATGGGTGTAGGTGTCCGTCGTCGTCCCGGTGAGCAGGCCGATGCGGCGGGCACCCGCCTCGGCGAGATGGTCGAGGATGCCGAGTACGGCGGCCTCGTGGTCGTTGTCGACCCATGCCGTGACCGGGAGCCGGCCCGCCGGGCGGCCGTCGGAGACGACCGGTAAGCCCTGCCGGACCAGCTCGCTGACCACCGGATCCTGGTCGGAGGGGTCGATGACGACGGTGCCGTCCAGGGCGACGTTGGACCACACGTCGTGGCGTGAGGTCGCGGGCAGGATCACCAGCGCGTAGCCGCGGGCGAGCGCGGCGGAGGTGGCGGCCCGGGCCATCTCGGCGAAGTACGCGAACTCGGTGAAGGTGAAAGGTTCATCCCCGTAGGTCGTCACAGTGAGGCCGATGAGGCCCGATTTGCCCGTGCGGAGCGTGCGTGCCGCGGCCGACGGGCGGTAGCCCAATCGGTCGGCGACCTCGCGGACATGACGGCGGGTGGCGTCCGGGAGTCTGCCCTTGCCGTTCAGGGCATCGGAGACGGTTGTGATGGAGACTCCGGCGGCGGCGGCCACATCTCTGATGCCCGCCCGACCCGGCCGGCTGCCTCGTCGTGAGGTTTCCGCGCGGCTCACCTGGTGCTTCCCTGCTGCTGTCATGGCGAGCCGATAGTAGGGCTCATGCGGTGGGGTAGTGCGGACGCATATGCCTGCATTGACAGGCACGTTTCTGCATGGACATACCGGGTCAACCTCCTTAGAAAGAAAGGTAGTTGAGCGATCCAATGGCAGGACGTGACGTGTCGACACGCATGGGCCTGCCAAGTGTCCGATGTTTCGAAGAGGTCTCAACTCACCTGCACGAGGGATGCGCGCCAGGGCGTAAGCCACCGGCGCGTAGATATATGTGCGACGCGCCCCCTGTTTCATGTTGATTCGTATCATGATGCCCTTGATGCCGGTGAGGTTCGTGAGGTTTGCCCCTCATCGCTTCCCATAGGTCCCGGCCTGTACGCAGGGACGCCGAATCCTCATATGGTGAGCAGTATTGGATGTCGGCGGTGTTGACGGTCCGCCGGTGGTCGCGAGGAGGACTGCGGTGAGCGAGACGAGCCCCAAGCTGCGCGCCGAGCTGGAGGGTATCCCCACCTACAAGCCGGGCAAGCCCGCGGCGGCAGGCGGCCCGGCCGCCTATAAGCTCTCCTCGAACGAGAACCCGTATCCGCCGCTGCCCGGTGTCATGGAGAGCGTGACCGCCGCCGCCTCGTCCTTCAACCGCTACCCGGACATGGCGTGCACCGGGCTGATGAACGAGCTGTCGGAGCGGTTCGCCGTCCCGCTCGCGCACCTGGCCACCGGCACCGGTTCCGTCGGAGTGGCCCAGCAGCTGCTCCAGGCCACCAGCGGCCCGGGCGATGAGGTCATCTACGCCTGGCGCTCCTTCGAGGCGTACCCGATCATCACGCAGATCAGCGGTGCCCGGTCCGTGCAGGTCCCGCTCACCCCGGGCGAAGTGCACGACCTGGACGCGATGATCGATGCGATCACCGACCGGACGCGCCTGATCTTCGTCTGCAACCCCAACAACCCGACGGGCACGGTCGTGCGGCGGGCCGAGCTGGAGCGGTTCCTCGACCGGGTGCCCGCCGACGTCCTGGTGGTGCTCGACGAGGCATACCGGGAGTTCATCCGCGACCCCGAGGTGCCGGACGGGGTGGAGCTGTACCGGGACCGGCCGAACGTGTGCGTCCTGCGGACCTTCTCCAAGGCGTACGGCCTTGCCGGGCTGCGAGTCGGCTTCGCCATCGCCCATGAGCCGGTGGCGGCAGCGCTGCGCAAGACGGCGGTGCCGTTCGGGGTGAGCCAGCTCGCGCAGGAGGCGGCCATCGCCTCGCTGCGTGCCGAGGACGAGCTGTTCGGCCGGGTCGGCTCGCTGGTGTGCGAGCGGACGCGAGTGGTCGACGCGCTGCGGGCCCAGGGCTGGACCGTCGCCGAGACGCAGGCCAACTTCGTCTGGCTGCGGCTGGGGGAGCGCACCGGCGACTTCGCGGAGACCTGTGAGCGGCACGGGGTGGTGGTCCGGCCGTTCGCCGGGGAGGGGGTGCGGGTGACGGTCGGCGAGAACGAGGCGAACGACATCTTCCTGAAGGTGACCGAGGCGTTCCGCAAGGAGCTGTAGTCCCCTCCGCCCCTCGCGATGACCCTGCGTGTGGCCCGTTTCACGTGAAACGGGCCACACGTACGTCGGGGAGCCATTCGCCCGTCTCGCCCGTCTCGGGCGTGTTTCCGCAGGCGGGCATCGCCATGGGGCCATCGGTCCTCTTCCGCCGGATCCGGTCGGTCCGCGTTAAGGGACCCCCCACCCCTACGGGGTCGAACGGTCATGCGTCATAATTGCTTGTGAATGTGAACGCGTTCACAAGCGTGCCCCGTTTGCTCCACTGATGGGTGTGACAAAAGGGGCAGACTGCCGCAGTACCACGGCGATGTAAGGAGCTGACGACGTGGAATTGGCACTGGCGCCAGAGACCCTGGCGCGATGGCAGTTCGGTATCACCACCGTCTACCACTTCCTCTTCGTCCCTCTGACGATCTCCTTGTCCGCTCTCACGGCCGGACTGCAGACCGCCTGGGTCCGCACGGAGAACGAGAAGTATCTGAGAGCGACGAAGTTCTGGGGGAAGCTCTTCCTGATCAACATCGCGATGGGTGTCGTCACCGGCATCGTGCAGGAGTTCCAGTTCGGCATGAACTGGTCGGACTACTCCCGCTTCGTCGGTGACATCTTCGGCGCACCACTCGCCTTCGAGGCGCTGATCGCGTTCTTCTTCGAGTCCACCTTCATCGGGCTGTGGATCTTCGGCTGGGACAAGCTGCCCAAGAAGATCC
Source organism: Streptomyces sp. NPDC004629 (assembly GCF_042873595.1). Classification (NCBI taxonomy): domain Bacteria; kingdom Bacillati; phylum Actinomycetota; class Actinomycetes; order Kitasatosporales; family Streptomycetaceae; genus Streptomyces; species Streptomyces sp. NPDC004629. Next base: position 190,088 of record NZ_JBIALO010000003.1, read on the forward strand.
ACCTGGCCTGCATCTGGATGGTCTCGATCGGCACGATCCTGTCGGCGTACTTCATCCTCGCCGCCAACTCGTGGATGCAGCACCCCATCGGCTACACGATGAACAAGGCGCGGGGGCGTGCCGAGCTGACCGACTTCTGGGCGGTGCTCACCCAGAACACCGCGCTCAGCCAGGCATTCCACACCCTCACGGCGGCCTTCCTGACCGGCGGCGCCTTCATGGTCGGCATCGCCGCCTTCCATCTGGCCCGCAAGAAGCACGTGCGCGAGATGAAGACCTCGCTGCGGCTGGGGCTCGTCACCGTCGTCATCGCCGGCCTGCTCACCGCGGTGAGCGGTGACACTCTCGGCAAGGTCATGTTCAAGCAGCAGCCGATGAAGATGGCCGCAGCCGAGGCCCTGTGGGACGGCCAGAACGGCGCGCCGTTCTCGGTGTTCGCCTACGGCGACGTCAGCAAGGGGCACAACACCGTCGAGCTGTCCGTCCCGGGGGTGCTGTCGTTCCTCGCCGACGACAACTTCAACTCCTACGTCCCCGGCATCAACGACACCAACAAGGCCGAGCAGGCCCAGCACGGTCCTGGCGACTACCGGCCCATCATCCCCGTCACCTTCTGGGCGTTCCGCTGGATGATCGGGTTCGGCATGGCGTCCTTCGCCATCGGCATCGTCGGGCTCTGGCTGACCCGCAAGAAGTTCATGCTGCCGCAGCATCTGCGGGTGGGTGAGGACGAGGTGCCGCATCTGGTCCTGTTCAAGAACAAGGCGCTCGGACCGAAGCTCACCCCCTGGTACTGGCGCATTGCGATCTGGACCCTGGCCTTCCCGCTGATCGCCAACTCATGGGGCTGGATCTTCACGGAGATGGGCCGCCAGCCATGGGTCGTCTACGGCGTCCTGCAGACGCGGCAGGCGGTCTCCCCCGGGGTCTCCCAGGGCGAGGTCCTCACCTCGATGATCATCTTCACCGCGCTCTACGCCGTCCTCGCCGTCATCGAGGTCAAGCTGCTGGTGAAGTACGTCAAGGCCGGCCCGCCCGAGCTGACCGAGGCCGACCTCAACCCGCCCACGAAGATCGGCGGCGACTCCCGTGACGCCGACAAGCCGATGGCCTTCTCGTACTAGGCCCAGGGAGCTGCAGTCATGGAACTTCACGACGTCTGGTTCGTCCTGATCGCCGTCCTGTGGACCGGCTACTTCTTCCTGGAGGGCTTCGACTTCGGGGTCGGCATCCTCACCAAGCTGCTCGCCCGTGACCGGCCCGAGCGCCGGGTGCTGATCAACACGATCGGCCCGGTGTGGGACGGCAACGAGGTGTGGCTGCTCACCGCGGGCGGTGCGACCTTCGCCGCCTTCCCCGAGTGGTACGCCACGCTGTTCTCCGGTTTCTATCTGCCCCTGCTGGTGATCCTGCTGTGCCTGATCGTCCGGGGCGTCGCCTTCGAGTACCGGGCGAAGCGCCCCGAGGAGCACTGGCAGCGGAACTGGGAGACGGCGATCTTCTGGACCTCGCTGATCCCGGCGTTCCTCTGGGGCGTGGCCTTCGGCAACATCGTCCGGGGCGTGAAGATCGACCAGCACTTCGAGTACGTCGGCAATGTCGGCGATCTGCTCAATCCGTATGCGCTGCTCGGCGGCCTGGTGACGCTGACGCTGTTCACCTTCCACGGTGCGGTGTTCACGGCGCTCAAGACCGTCGGGGACATCCGAGCCCGGGCCAGGAAGCTGGCGCTGAGGGTCGGTCTCGTCACGGCCGTGCTGGCGCTGGTCTTCCTGCTGTGGACGCAGATCGACCACGGTGACGGCAAGAGTCTGGTGGCGATGGCCGTGGCGGTGGTCGCGCTGCTGGCCGCCCTCGCGGCGAACCAGACGGGGCGCGAGGGATGGTCGTTCGGGCTCTCGGGCGTCACCATCGTGGCGGCCGTGGCGATGCTTTTCCTCTCGCTCTTCCCCGACGTCATGCCGTCGTCGCTCAACGCGGACTGGAGCCTCACGGTCACCAACGCCTCGTCGAGCCCGTACACCCTGAAGATCATGACCTGGTGCGCGGTGATCGCCACGCCGATCGTGCTGCTCTACCAGGGATGGACCTACTGGGTGTTCCGCAAGCGGATCGGGACGCAGCACCTCGCTCCCGAGGCCGGTCACTGAGTCTGGTCACTGAGTCTGGCGGGAGGCCTGTCTCACAACGTTTCACGTGAAACAGGCCTCCCCGGACCGAAGGGCATGTTTCACGTGAAACCGATCGATCCTCGTCTTCTCCGGTACGCCCGAGCCACCCGCCTCTTCCTGGCGGCGGTGGTCGGCCTGGGCGCACTGGGGGCCGGCCTGCTCATCGCCCAGGCCATGCTCATCGCCGAGGTGGTCGTCGGTGCCTTCCAGCACCATCTGTCGGTCACCGAACTGCGCACTCCCCTGCTGCTGTTGGTGGCCGTGGCGGCTGGCCGTGCGGTCGTCTCCTGGCTCACCGAACTCGCCGCGCACCGGGCCAGCGCATCGGTGAAGTCGGAGCTGCGCGGACGGCTCCTGGAACGGGCGGCGGCGCTGGGACCCGGTTGGCTCAGCGGACAGCGGACCGGGTCGCTGGTCACCCTCGCCACTCGCGGGGTGGATGCCCTCGACGACTACTTCTCCCGCTATCTGCCGCAGTTGGGGCTTGCGGTGGTCGTACCGGCCGCCGTGCTCGCCCGGATCGTCACCGAGGACTGGGTGTCGGCGGCGATCATCGTCGGCACCCTGCCGCTCATCCCCGTCTTCATGGTGCTGATCGGCTGGGCCACACAGTCCCGGACGGACCGCCAGTGGCGGCTGCTGTCCCGGCTGTCCGGTCACTTCCTGGACGTGGTCGCGGGGCTGCCGACGCTGAAGGTCTTCGGACGGGCCAAGGCGCAGGCCGAGTCCATCCGGCGCATCACCGGCGAGTACCGCCAGGCGACCATGCGGACCCTGCGGATCGCGTTCCTCTCCTCCTTCGCCCTGGAACTGCTCGCCACCCTGTCCGTCGCACTGGTCGCCGTGACGATCGGCATGCGGCTTGTCCACGGCGACATGGACCTGTACATCGGGCTCGTCATCCTGGTGCTGGCGCCGGAGGCCTATCTGCCGCTGCGTCAGGTGGGCGCCCAGTTCCATGCGGCGGCGGAGGGCCTGGCGGCGGCCGAGGAGATCTTCGCCGTGCTGGAGACACCCCTTCCCGAGGCCGGTAAGGGCCCGGTGCCGGCCGGTGCGCTGGCCTTCGAAGAGGTCACCGTCCGCTATCCCGGGCGGTCCGCGGACGCCGTGACGGATGTGTCCTTCACGGTCGAGCCCGGCGAGACCGTCGCCCTCGTCGGACCGAGCGGAGCGGGCAAGACGACGCTCCTCAGTGTGCTGCTGGGCTTCGTGCGGCCCACCGGGGGCCGGGTGCGGATCGGGGGAGGGGACCTCGCGGACATCGACCCGGAACGGTGGCGGTCACGGATCGCCTGGGTGCCGCAGCGGCCCCACCTGTACGCCGGGACGATCGCGGAGAACATACGGCTGGCGCGGCCCGACGCGGACGACGAGGCCGTGCGCCGGGCGCTGCGCGACGCCGGCGCGCTGGAGTTCGTGGACGCGTTGCCCGACGGTGCCGCGACCCTGCTCGGCGAGGACGGGGCCGGGTTGTCCGCCGGTCAGCGGCAGCGGCTGGCCCTGGCCCGGGCGTTCCTGGCGGACCGGCCCGTGCTGCTGCTGGACGAGCCGACGGCCGCGCTCGACGGGGCGACCGAGGCCGAGGTCGTGGCGGCGGTGCGACGGCTGGCCGTGGGGCGCACGGTCCTGCTGGTCGTGCACCGTCCCGCCCTTCTGGGCGTGGCGGACCGGGTGGTGAGGCTGTCCGAGGCCGAGCCCGTCCGCTCGTCCTGGGCGGGAGAAGCCCATGGCGCCCTCGGGCCCACCGCGAACGAGTGGGTGGGAGAGGACTCGGGACCCGCCGACAGCGCGTCGGCCGCAGGCGTGCCGGCTACGGGCGTCCCGGGCGGTGCGGCCTCGGACGCGCCGGGCAGTGGCTCCATCGCCGAAGGTGACCGGTCCGGCCGCCCGGCGTCCGGTGTCCTCGCCCGGGTGCGGGCCATGTCGGGCCCCCGCCGTGGCCGCCTCGCGCTCGCGCTGCTGCTGGGGAGCCTGGCGCTCGGCAGCGCGGTCGGGCTCATAGCCACCTCCGGCTGGCTGATCTCACGCGCCTCGCAGCAACCGCCGGTGCTGTATCTGATGGTGGCCGTGACCGCGACCCGGGCCTTCGGCATCGGGCGGGCGGTGTTCCGCTACACGGAGCGGCTGGTCTCGCACGACGCCGTGCTGCGGATGCTGGCCGACACGAGGGTCGCGGTGTACCGGCGGCTGGAACGGCTGGCGCCCGCCGGTCTGCGCAGCGCCCGCCGAGGCGACCTGCTGTCCCGGCTGGTTTCCGACGTGGACGCGCTGCAGGACTACTGGCTGCGCTGGCTGCTGCCCGCCGGGGTCGCGCTCGCCGTCTCGGCGGGGTCCGTGGCGTTCACGGCGTGGCTGCTGCCCGAGGCGGGGGCCGCGCTCGCGGTGGGCCTGCTCGCGGCCGGCGTCGGCGTACCGCTGCTGACCGGCGCCGTGGCACGGCACGCCGAGCGCCGGCTGGCGCCCGCCCGAGGACTGCTCGCCACGCGCGTGACCGACCTGCTCACCGGCACCGCCGAACTCACCGTCGCCGGCGCGCTGCCCGCCCGTACCGACGCGGCGCGAGAGGCCGACGGCACGCTCACCCGGATCGCCTCGCGCGCGGCCACCGCCACCGCGCTCGGCGACGGGCTCACCGCCCTGATCTCCGGCCTGACCGTGGCGGCGACCGCACTGCTGGGCGCCCAGGCGGTCGCCGGGGGACGGCTGGACGGCGTGGCCATGGCCGTGGTCGTCCTGACCCCGCTCGCCGCCTTCGAGGCGGTGCTCGGACTGCCGATCGCCGTGCGCTACCGGCAGCGGGTGCGGCGCAGCGCGGAACGCGTGTACGAGGTGCTGGACGCGGCCGAGCCCGTACGGGAGCCGCGACGGCCCCGGCAGGCACCCGTTTCCCCGTTCCCGCTGGTCGTGAAGGGGCTCGCCGCCCGTCATCCCGGGCAGCACCGGGACGCGCTCGCCGGGCTGGACCTGACGCTGGAGCGGGGGCGCCGGGTGGCCCTGGTGGGCCCGTCCGGGTCCGGCAAGACGACCCTCGGCCAGGTGCTGCTGAGGTTCCTCGACCCGGACGCGGGCTCCTACACACTGGCTGGTGTGGACGCCCGCGCGCTGGACGGCGACGACGTACGGCGCCTCGTCGGGCTGTGCGCCCAGGACGCGCACCTCTTCGACAGCACCGTCCGGGAGAACCTGCTGCTCGCGCGGAAGGACGCCACCGAGGCCGACCTGCGGGACGCGCTCGCCCGGGCCCGGCTGCTCGACTGGGCGGACGGGCTGCCCGACGGGCTGGACACGCTCGTCGGGGAGCACGGGGCCCGGCTGTCCGGCGGGCAGCGGCAGCGGCTGGCGCTCGCCCGCGCGCTGCTCGCCGACTTCCCGGTCCTCGTGCTCGACGAGCCCGCCGAGCACCTGGACCTGCCGACGGCCGACGCGCTCACGGCCGATCTGCTGGCCGCCACCGAGGGCCGTACGACGCTGCTGATCACGCACCGGCTGGCCGGACTCGACGCCGTGGACGAGGTGGTCGTGCTGGACGAGGGCCGGGTGGCGCAGCGCGGGACGTACGCCGAGCTGGCCGCCGTGGACGGGCCACTGCGGGCGATGGCCGAGCGGGAGGCGGCGGCGGAACTGCCGGTCGGCGCCTAGCGCTCCGCTGGTTGCGCCGCGATGTCGTCGGTCGTCTGCGGTGCCGTCGTGGCTGGTGGCGGCGTTCCCCGCGCCCCTTGGATGTGCCGCGATGTCGTCGGTCGTCTGCGGCGTCGTCGTGGCTGGTCGCGCAGTTCCCCGCGCCCCTTCGGGGCGCTGTCCGCCACGGGGTGCGGGTGCGCGCCCCGCTGGGCCATTGGCGGCAACCGGGGCCCCGGGCCTACGCGTCGAGGTGACCGGGGCCGCCCCAGCGCGCCACCATCGCCCGCATGCGCTCATACCGCTGTCATCCGCTGTTCGCCCCGGCGCTGCTGTGCGCGCTCACCGTCCTCGCGCCGCCGCCCGCGCACGCGGCCCTGGATGGATCCGACGCCGTGCCCCGCTCCGGCGACGTGCCGGGGCTCAGCCTCAAGGTGGCGCGGCTGTACCGGGAGGCGGCCGAGGCGGCACGGCAGTACGAGACGGGGCGGCGCGAGGCGGAACGGCAGCGTGCCGGGGCCCTGCGCGCCGAGCGGCTGCTCGGCCGGGAGCGGCGGCAGATGTCCGTGCTGCACGCGGACCTCGGCCGGATCGCCCGCGCCCAGTACCGGACGGGCGGGGGACTGCCGTTCACCGCGCAGATGGTGCTCGCGACCGGTCCGGAGCAGCTGATGCGCGGTCAGCGCGTCTTCTCGCGGACGAGCCTTGCGGTGAGCAACGCCGTCGACAGGAGCCGCCGGGCCGAGGCACGGCTCGCCGCGGAGGAGGCCAGGGCCAGGTCGGCCTGGCGGGCGGTACGCCGGCGGACCAGCGAACTCGCCGAGCTGCGGCGGGACATCGAGCGCAAGCTGGAGGCGGCACGCGGGCAATTGCAGCACCGGGCGGACGGCTCGGCCGCGGCGGGCCGGTGCCGCGCCGCCGTACGGCTGGACCTGCCCCTGCCGCGCGTTGAGGGCGCGTGGGTCGCGCCCGTGCGGACGTACGAGCTGTCCGCGGGATTCGGCAGCGGGGGTGAGCGGTGGGCGCACCGGCACACCGGGCAGGACTTCGCGGTGCCCATCGGGACGCCGGTGCGGGCGGTCGGCGCGGGCCACGTGGCGCAGGTGTCGTGCGGGGGCCCCTTCGGCATCCAGATCGTGATCCGGCACCCCGACGGCTACTGCACCCAGTACGCACACCTGGCCGCCGTCGCCGTCGAGGAGGGGGACCGGGTGGACACCGGGCAGCGGATCGGCCAGTCGGGCACCACCGGCAACTCGACCGGCCCGCATCTGCACTTCGAGGTGCGTGTCACGCCGGAGGCCGGATCGGCGGTGGACCCGGTGTCCTGGCTGGCCGGGCATGGTGTGCGGCTCGGGTGACTACACCCGCTCGGCCAGCAGCCGCTCGATGACGGCCGCCACGCCGTCCTCGTTGTTGGCGTCCGTGCGCCCCGACGCGGCCGCCACCACGGTCGGGTGGGCGTTGCCCATGGCGTACGACCGGCCCGCCCAGGTCAGCATCTCGACGTCGTTGGGCATGTCCCCGAAGGCGACGACCTCGGCGGGCGAGATGCCGCGCTCGGCGCAGCACAGGGCGAGCGTGCTGGCCTTGGAGACGCCGGGGCCGCTCAGCTCCAGCAGGGCGCTGGGGCTGGAGCGGGTGACGGTGGCGCGCTCGCCCACGGCGAGCCGGGCCAGGGTGAGGAAGGCGTCGGGGTCGAGGTCGGGGTGGTAGGCGAGGATCTTGAGCACCGGCTCGTCGCCGCCGGGCCCGCCGGCCGCGAGGAGCCGCTCGGCGGGCAGGAGGTTGTCGGGCACCTCCACGTGCAGCTTGGGGTAGGCCGGCTCCTGGTGGAAGCCGTACGTCTGCTCGACCGCGTACACCGTGCCGGGCGCCGCCTCGCGCAGCAGCCGTACGGCGTCCAGCGCGTTCTCCCGGGCCAGTTCCCGCACCTTCACGAACCGGTGGGTGCCCGGGCCGCCGTGCAGGTCGACCACCGCGGCACCGTTGCCGCAGATCGCCAGGCCGTGGCCGTGCACATGGTCGCTGACGACGTCCATCCAGCGGGCCGGGCGGCCGGTCACGAAGAAAACCTCGATGCCCGCCTCCTCGGCGGCGGCCAGCGCGGCGACCGTCCGTGGGGAGACCGACTTGTCGTCACGCAGCAGCGTGCCGTCCAGGTCGGTGGCGATCAGCCGGGTCGGGACGGCGGCAGTCGGGGTCTCGGGCTGTCGGGTCGCTGAGGTCACCGGGTCATTCTCGCGCATATGCCCGCACGGCCGTGCGCCGGTGCGCACAGATGAGACGCACACGACGCCGACCGGGCGGCGCCGCACCCGAGGTCAGCCCAGCTGTGCCCCGGCATCCAGGGCGATCTGCTCGAAGACCTTCTCGTCCGCGGCGAAGTCCGAATGGGGGATGGGCCAGTGGATCACGATCTCGGTGAACCCCAGTTCCCGGTGGCGGCCGGCGAAGTCCACGAAGGCGTCCAGGGACTCCAGCGGCCGGCCGCGGTCCGGGGTGAAGCCGGTGAGCAGGATCTTGTCCACCCCGGCCACGTCCCGGCCGAGGACGGCGCAGGCGGCGGCCAGCTTGTCCATCTGTCCGCGCAGCGCCTGGACGGACTGCTCCGGTGTGCCCTGCTCGTACAGCGTGGGGTCGCCGGTGGTCACCCACGCCTGGCCGTACCGCGCGGCGAGTGCGAGTCCGCGGGGCCCGGTGGCGGCCACCGCGAAGGGCAGCCGGGGGCGCTGCACACAGCCGGGGATGTCACGCGCCTCGTGCGCCGAGTAGAAGACGCCCTCGTAGGACACCGAGTCCTCGGTCAGGAGGCGGTCGAGCAGCGGCACGAACTCGGCGAACCGGTCGGCCCGCTCGCGCGGGGTCCAGGGCTCCTGCCCGAGCGCGGTGGCGTCGAAGCCGGTACCGCCCGCGCCGATGCCGAGGGTGATCCGGCCGCCGGAGATGTCGTCGAGCGAGATCAGCTCCTTGGCGAGGGTCACCGGATGCCGGTAGTTGGGCGAGGTCACCAGTGTGCCCAGGCGCATCCGGTCGGTGGCCTCGGCCGCCGCGGTCAGCGTCGGGATCGCGCCGAACCACGGGCCGTCGCGGAAGCTGCGCCAGGACAGGTGGTCGTAGGTGTACCCGGTGTGGAACCCGAGTTCCTCGGCGCGTGTCCATGCCGCGCGGCCGCCCTCGGTCCAGGGGCGGTGGGGAAGGATCACGGTGCTCAGACGCAGGTTCATGCGTTCGAGACTAAGGGGCGCCACTGACAGCGGGTGGACGGTCACGGTGCGCGGTCGTCCGGCCATGTGCGGGCGGGGGGTACGTCGCTGCGGCCAGGGAAGCGGAGGGCCGCACGGGAGGGTCCGGGGCCGTCAGTGCGGCTCGGGGAAGCGCAGGTACCGGGGCGGTACGGCCTTGGTGAGCCACACGCCGTTCGCGCTGAGGTGGAAGACGTGGCCGTCGCGGTGCATGGCCGCGGCGTCGACCGACAGCACGACGGGACGTCCGCGACGGGCGCCGACGCGGGTTGCGGTCTCGCGGTCTGCCGACAGGTGTACGTCGTGGCGGTTCATGGGCCTGAGGCCGGCGGCGCGGATCGCGTCCAGATTCCGGGCGACGGTGCCGTGGTAGAGGTACGCAGGCGGGGTCGCCGGTGGCAGGCCGAGGTCGACCTGGACGCTGTGGCCCTGGCTGGCGCGGATCCGGGTGCCCTCGATCGCGAACCGCCGTTTGTCGTTGGTGGCCACGACGTGGTCGAGTTCCTCGCGGGTGAGCCGGAACCCGTGCGCCGCCGCCGCGGCGATCAGCGTGTCGATCTCGACCCAGCCGCCCTCGTCGAGCGTGATGCCGATCCGCTCGGGCTGGTGGCGCAGGTGTTTCGAGAGGTACTTCGACACCTTCACGGTGCGCTTCTCGTCTTCTGATCTTGTGTCTCTCGTATTCACTCCCTCAGGATGCCGGGGGAGACGTGGATCACGCTGACAATTTTCACCCTGAGGTTTGGTCCACAGCCAAGTTCGGTTATCCACAGGCTAATTGGCGAAACTGTGGACAACTCGTGGGCGGTTCAGGGTGATTCGCCAAGATCATTGACTGGGCGGTGACTTGTCGTCAGGCGTCCAAGTGCCCATCCGTGGCGCGGCTTTCTGCGGCGAGGGAGACGAACACCACTGCGTACTCAGCGCCAACGAGCTGTCCCACGGCCCGGATCGTCTCGACCGGAACCGGCACACAGCGCGTCTCCCGCACGGCGTGTCCACGCCTTCCCGGGTCCAAGTGCTCGGGTGGCCAACGGCCCTAGGGCGCTGGGCAGTTCGCCCTCACGGTCTGCCGGCCGTGCTGCCGCGCCTGCGCACCGGCGAGACCGGCTCCGCCCGCCATCCCTTGCCTGGGGTGCGGTGGATCCCCCAGGTACCGGGCGAGGACCTGCTTGGTCGTGAACTCCAGGATGCGGGCGGTGATATGCCCCATCCGGACCCGCAACTCCACGATCCGGCAAGCGATCTCGGAGAGTGGACTCGGTGCGAGGCCGTCCGTCACCGACCTCACACTCTCGGCACCACCCGGGCGATCCGGCGCAACACCCCAGGTGCGAAACGGGATATGAGACGCATACCGCGTGCCTCCGGAGTGACCGGGACCACCGCCTCGTTGCGCACCACCGACCGCAGGATCGCCGCGGCCACCTTCTCCGGCGGGTAGTTGCGCAGCCCGTACAGCCGTGCCGTGCGCTGCCGCAGGCGGCGCTGCTCCGCGTCGTCCACGCCGGTGAAGCGTGCCGTGGAGGTGATGTCGGTGTTGACGAACCCGGGGCATATCGCGGTCACCCCGATGCCTTGGTCCGCGAGTTCGGCGCGCAGGCACTCGCTGAGCATGAGCACCGCCGCCTTGGAGGTGCTGTAGGCGGGCAGTGCCCGGGAGGGCTGATAGGCCGACGCCGAGGCGACGTTGACGATGTGGCCGCCCTGGCCGCGCGCGGCCATCCGCCCGCCGAACAGGCGGCAACCATGGATGACACCCCACAGGTTGACGTCCAGGACCGTGCGCCAGTCGTCCGGCGTGGTGTCGAAGAACGATCCCGACAGGCCGATGCCGGCGTTGTTGACCAGCACGTCCACCACGCCGTACTCGGTGGTGACCTTCTCGGCGAGCTTCTCCATGGCCTGCTCGTCGGAGACGTCGGTGGTCTCCGCCCAGGCGGCCGGGGCGCCGAGCAGCCGGGCCCACTCGGCGGTGCGGGCGGCGGACTCCGTGTCCCGGTCGACGGCCACCACGCGCGCGCCGGACTCCGCGAACGCGAACGCCGTCGCCCGCCCGATGCCGCTGCCCGCGCCGGTGACCAGCACCAACTGCCCGCCGAAACGGTCCGCGTACCGGCCGGTGGGCCGCGCCGGCCGCGGGCGTCCGTCCTCGATCCCGGTGACGAACTCGCTGATCCAGGCAGTCAGTTGGTCGGGGCGGGTACGCGGGATCCAGTGCTTGGCCGGGAGCGTGTGACGGGTCGACTGCGGAGCCCACCGCTCCAGATCGTCGTAGAGATTCTCGGACAGGAACGCGTCCCCCAGGGGCGTGATGAGCTGCACGGGCGCGTGCGCGTACGCGTCCGGGCGCGGACGGCGCAGCCGGGAGCGCACGTTGTCCCGGTACAGCCAGGCGCCGTGCGCGGCGTCCGTGGGCAGGGACGTGGTCGGATAGTCGCCGCCGGGGAGCCGCTCGGCGCGCTCCAGGATCTTCGGCCAGCGCCTGCCGAGCGGGCCGCGCCAGGCCAATTCGGGCAGGACGGGCGTGTGCAGCAGGTAGACGTACCAGGACTTGGCGCCCTGGCTGAGGAGTTGGCCCACCCGGCGGGGCGTGGGCCGCTTCACGCGCGCGTTGATCCAGTGTCCGAAGTGGTCGAGGGACGGGCCGGACATCGAGGTGAAGGACGCGATACGGCCTTCGGTGCGCCGGACCGTGACGAACTCCCAGGACTGCACCGATCCCCAGTCGTGCCCCACCAGATGCACCGGACGGCCGGGGCTGACCGCGTCCACGACGGCCAGGAAGTCGTCGGTGAGCTTGGCCAGGGTGAAGCCATCCCGCAGCGGCCGCGGGGCCGTCGAGCGGCCGTGGCCGCGCACGTCGTACAGCACCACGTGGAAGCGGTCGGCGAGCCGGGCGGCGACCTCGGACCAGACCTCCTTGCTGTCCGGGTAGCCGTGCACCAGCACCACCGTCGGCTGGTCCGGGTCGCCCAGCTCCGCCACGCACAGCTCGACCCCGCCCGTGCGCACCCAGCGCTCCCGCGCGCCCTCCAGCACCGTCACCTGTCCTCCGCCCAGCACCGCAGTCCCCCGCGCTCGAACCGGCTCGCGCCTTTCCCGTGCTCCCGGCCGTGTCTGGACTCCGGGTACCCCGGTCGCCGGTCGCGATACTCGCCCGTAACGTGACACTGGTGAATGTGACAGTCGTTAGAGTCGGCGTCAACAGGAGGGCGGCGGGCTGTGGATAACTCTGCGTAGCTCTCAGGACGGGCATCCCCTAAGGACCCGTCCTACTCCAGACTGACCTCAAGACGGCTCTCCGGTCTGACGACCGCCGTGGTCCGCGTCACTACTGTCGAGGCGTGACTGTGATCGCGACCGAAAGCCTGAGCAAGCGGTTCCCCCGGGTGACCGCTCTTGACCGGCTCTCCGTGGACGTGGGACCCGGTGTGACGGGTCTCGTGGGCGCCAACGGGGCCGGCAAGTCCACACTGATCAAGATCCTGCTGGGTCTCTCCCCCGCCACCGAGGGCCGCGCCGAGGTGCTCGGCCTCGACGTCGCCACGGAGGGCGCGGCCATCCGCGAGCGGGTCGGGTACATGCCGGAGCACGACTGCCTGCCGCCCGACGTCTCGGCCACCGAGTTCGTCGTCCACATGGCGCGCATGTCCGGACTCCCGCCGGCCGCCGCGCGCGAGCGCACCGCGGACACCCTGCGCCACGTCGGCCTGTACGAGGAGCGCTACCGCCCCATCGGCGGCTACTCGACCGGCATGAAGCAGCGGGTGAAGCTCGCCCAGGCCCTGGTCCACGATCCGCAGCTGGTCTTCCTCGACGAGCCGACCAACGGCCTCGACCCGGTCGGCCGCGACGAGATGCTCGGCCTGATCCGCCGCGTCCACACGGACTTCGGCATCTCGGTCCTGGTCACCTCTCACCTGCTGGGCGAACTGGAACGCACCTGCGACCACGTCGTCGTGGTCGACGGCGGCAAGCTCCTGCGCTCCAGCTCCACCCGGGACTTCACGCAGAGCACCACCACCCTCGCGATCGAGGTCACCGACAGCGACACCCACCCCGACGGCACCCGTGCGGTGCGCGACGCGCTCCACGCGCGCGGGGTGGACATCCAGGACGAGGGCGGCGGCCTGCCCGGCGCCGGACACATCCTGCTGCTCACCGCGTCCGGCGAGGACACCTACGACCTGGTCCGCGACGTCGTCGCCGACCTCGGCCTCGGCCTGGTGCGCATGGAGCAGCGCAGGCACCACATCTCGGAGGTGTTCCGGGACGGCGAAGAGCAGCGGAAGGAGGCGGTCGGCCATGGCAGTTGAGCACCCTGCGGCCGCGCCCTCGGGTGACCAGACCCGCATCCACAACATCGGCTACCGCACCTACGACGGCCCCCGTCTGGGCCGGTCCTACGCCCGCCGCTCCCTGTACTCGCAGTCCCTGCGCGGCGCCTACGGCCTCGGCCGCTCGGTGAAGTCCAAGGTGCTGCCGATGCTGCTGTTCGTGGTGATGTGCGTGCCCGCCGCCATCATGGTCGCGGTCGCCGTCGCCACCAAGGCGAAGGACCTGCCGCTGGACTACACGCGGTACGCGATCGTCATGCAGGCGGTCATCAGCCTGTACGTCGCCTCGCAGGCACCCCAGTCCGTGTCCCGGGACCTGCGCTTCAAGACCGTGCCGCTGTACTTCTCGCGGCCGATCGAGACCGCCGACTACGTCCGCGCGAAGTACGCGGCGCTGGCCTCTGCGCTGTTCATCCTGACCGCGGCCCCGCTCACCGTGCTCTACGTGGGCGCGCTGCTGGCCAAGCTCGGGTTCGCCCACCAGACGAAGGAATACGCACAGGGGCTGGTCTCCGTGGCACTGCTCTCGCTGCTGTTCGCCGGCATCGGACTGGTCATCGCGGCCATCACCCCGCGCCGCGGCTTCGGCATCGCCGCCGTGATCGCCGTGCTGACCATCTCCTACGGCGCGGTCTCCACCCTCCAGGCCATCGCCGACGCGCAGGGCAGCACCGGCGCGATCCCCTGGATCGGACTGTTCTCGCCGATCACCCTCGTCGACGGCGTGCAGTCCGCCTTCCTGGGAGCCACCTCCGCCTTCCCGGGCGGGGTCGGCCCGTCCAGCGGCGAAGGCGTGGTCCACGTGCTCGTCGCGCTGGGCCTGATCGCCGCCGCCTACGGCCTCCTCGTGCGCCGCTACCAGAAGGTGGGACTGTGACCACGCTCTCCATCGACCACGTCTCCCGCTGGTTCGGCAACGTGGTCGCCGTCAACGACATCACCATGACCATCGGTCCCGGCGTCACCGGCCTGCTCGGCCCCAACGGCGCCGGAAAGTCCACCCTCATCAACATGATGGGCGGCTTCCTCGCCCCCTCCACCGGTTCGGTCACCCTCGACGGACAGCCGGTGTGGCGCAACGAGGGGATCTACCGGCACATCGGCATCGTCCCCGAGCGCGAGGCGATGTACGACTTCCTCACCGGCCGTGAATTCGTCGTCGCCAACGCCGAGTTGCACGGCCTGGGCGACAAGGCCGCGAGCCGCGCCCTGGCCACGGTCGAGATGGAGTACGCGCAGGACCGGAAGATCTCCACGTACTCCAAGGGCATGCGCCAGCGGGTGAAGATGGCCTCCGCGCTGGTCCACGAGCCGTCGCTGCTGCTGCTCGACGAGCCGTTCAACGGCATGGACCCGCGCCAGCGCATGCAGCTCATGGAACTGCTGCGGCGCATGGGCGACGAGGGCCGCACGGTGCTGTTCTCCTCGCACATCCTCGAAGAGGTCGAGCAACTGGCCTGGCACATCGAGGTCGTCGTCGCCGGACGGCACGCGGCGAGCGGCGACTTCCGCCGGATCCGCCGCCTGATGACCGACCGCCCGCACCGCTACCTGGTGCGCTCCAGCGACGACCGGGCCCTCGCGGCGGCGCTGATCGCCGACCCGTCGACGGCCGGCATCGAGGTCGACGTCACCGAGGGCGCGCTGCGCATCCAGGCCGTCGACTTCGGCCGCTTCACCACCCTGCTGCCGAAGGTCGCCCGCGACCACGGCATCCGGCTGCTCACGGTCTCGCCGTCCGACGAGTCCCTGGAGTCCGTCTTCTCGTACCTGGTCGCGGCGTAGGAGGCCAATGATGTACGACCCCACAGTCGCCCGGCTCACCTACCGGGCCCTGCTCGGCCGCCGCCGGGCCCTCATCCTCGGCGCGCTGCCGCTGCTGCTGATCGTGATCTCGCTGGCCGTGCGGGCCCTCGCCGGAGCCGACGACCAGACGGCCGCGGACGTGCTGGGCGGCTTCGCGCTCGCCACCATGGTGCCGATCATCGGCGTCATCGCGGGCACCGGAGCGATCGGTCCGGAGATCGACGACGGCTCCGTGGTGTATCTGCTGTCCAAGCCGATCAAGCGGTCGGCGATCATCTTCACCAAGCTGATCGTGGCGATCGCGGTGACCATGGTGTTCTCCGCGGTGCCGACACTGATCGCGGGCCTGATCCTGAACGGCAACGGGCAGCAGATCGCCGTCGCCTACACGGTGGCCGCGCTGGTCGCCTCGATCGCGTACGCGGCGCTCTTCCTCCTCCTCGGTACGGTCTCCCGGCATGCGGTGGTCTTCGGGCTCGTCTACGCGCTCGTCTGGGAGGCGCTGTTCGGCTCCCTGGTGCCCGGCGCGCGCACCCTCAGCGTCCAGCAGTGGTCGCTGGCCGTGGCCCACAAGGTCGCGGGCGGAGACCTGGTCACCTCGGACTTGGGTCTGACCACGGCCACGGTGCTGCTGGTGGCGGTCACCGTGCTGGCCACCTGGTACGCCGGGCAGAAGCTGCGCTCGCTGACGCTGGCCGGCGAGGAGTAGGCGCCGCCTTCTTGACGGGGGCTTCACCTCGGCCCCGGCACACTGTGACAAAGGGGATGCACGGCTGGGAGGCACGGGGATGGCTTCTGACGAGGCGCCGCAGGACGACGGGGGCGGGCGGTCCGGGGACGAGGCGTGGGACGGGGTCGTCCTGGACGACGACTTCATACGGGCCGCCGACCGCTCCGAGCCGTCCGCGCGGGCCCGTATGCTCGCGGCCCGCTGGCGCTCGCAGGAGCCCGAGCCCCAGCCGTGGCGGTCGGACGATCCGCCGACGGGATGGTTCTTCAGCAAGGCCCGGCGGCGCAGGTGGCGCCGTTGGTAGCCGTGCGCTCGTCCGGCGCGGCGGCGGCCGGTTAATTCGGTGGCGTCCGATTCGGGAGCCCGGCACAGTGGTTGTGCCCGCACCGCCGGGAGGGACCCGGCGCCGCGTTCTGGGAGAGGAGCCGGGTGATGTCCATGCACGACAGTTCGCCTGGTTTCCGACAGGGCAGCCCGCGGCGGGCTCCGGAGTGACTACCCACTCCGTATGAGCCCGCCCCGCACGGGGAGCTGCCCGGGGCGGCCGCTTCGAGCACGCGATGTCGCTCTCGCGTGGGCCGCCCACCCGGAGGATTGGCCGAGTGGTAAGGCACCGGCTTGCTAAGCCGTGGTCGGGCCTGGAAAGCCCGCGCACGTTCGATCCGTGCATCCTCCGCGAGACGTTGTCACTGCGACTTGGCCGGGCTTCTTGGCCCGGGATGGGGTTAGAAGGCCCCGGCGGCCCGGCCCGAGGCCGACGGCCCCTCGCGGAACCGCCACCGTCCGCAACCATCACGATCACCAGACCACCGGGGGAGCATGCCGCCCCCGGGTACGGCTCCCGTCGGGCGTGGAGGCCGGGTGTCTGCGGTGCGGCGGTAGCCGACGGCTCGCGCGGCGGCGCGGGGGCGCTTGGTTCGTCGGGATGGCCGGGGGCGGCGCCCGGCTCGCCCTCGGCCGGGTTGGTCCTGCCTGCGGTGTGATGGAGGGCGTCGGTGTCGCTGGCGGTGTCGGTTCCGATCAAGACGCACCGTGCTCGCGTGGACGGCCACCGCGCACTGCTGACCCGTGGTCGGTCGGCTGCCGCAGGTGCCGCGGGCAACCGCTGCCGAGGGCCCGCGGCATTGCGTTCCGGCGCCTCGTAAGCCGCTGGCTCACGCCGTCCCCGTGTGTCGGCCGCTGCCATCGGACGGCGGCGGCCCGTCTCTGTCGCCTCGTCTGTGTGTCGCCCTGCTTGGCCTGAGGAGGGGGCGGGTGGTTCAGGGGAGGAGGTGTTCCAGGACCCGGGCGATGCCGTCCTCCTCGTTCGAGGTCGTCATCTCGTCAGCCACGGCCTTCAGTTCCTCGTGGGCGTTGGCCATCGCCACCCCGTGGGCCGCCCAGCCGAACATCGGGATGTCGTTGGGCATGTCGCCGAAGGCGATCGTGTCGGCCGCCTTCAGACCGAGCCGGCGGGCCGCCAGGGAGAGCCCCGTCGCCTTGGACAGGCCCAGCGGCAGCAGCTCGACGATGCCCTCGCCGGCCATCGCGACCGTGACGAAGCCGCCCGCGGCGCCCCGCGCCGCCTCGGCCAACTCGTCGTCCGACAGCTCCGGGTGCTGCACATAGATCTTGTTCAGCGGGGCGGCCCACAGATCGGCCGCATCCGTGAACGGCGTCGCCGGCAACGCCCCGGTGAGCGCGTACCCGGGGCCGACGAGCACCTCGCCGTCCAGGCCGGCCCGGCTCGCCGCCAGGAACAGCGGGCCGACCTCGGCCTCGATCTTGGCCAGGGCCACCGCCGCCAGCTGACGGTCCAGGGTCACGGACGTCAGCAGGCGGTGCTCACCGGCGTCGTACACCTGCGCGCCCTGCCCGCACACCGCGAGGCCCTGATAGCCGAGGTCGTCGAGGACATGCCGGGTCCAGGGGACCGCGCGGCCCGTGACGACGATGTGTGCGGCGCCCGCCGCGGTGGCCGCGGCGAGCGCGTCACGAGTGCGCCGCGAAACCGATCCGTCGTCGCGCAGCAGTGTGCCGTCGAGGTCGGTGGCGACGAGTGCGTAGGGGAAAGCGGAGGTCACTTGGCCACCGGCTCCAGGACCTCCCGGCCGCCCAGGTACGGGCGCAGCACCTCGGGAACACGCACGGAACCGTCGGCCTGCTGGTGGTTCTCCAGTATCGCCACGATGGTGCGCGGCACGGCGCACAGCGTGCCGTTGAGCGTGGCGAGCGGCTTGACCTGCTTGCCGTCCCGGACCCGGATGGCCAGCCGGCGGGACTGGAACTCGGTGCAGTCCGAGGTCGAGGTCAGCTCGCGGTACTTGCCCTGGGTGGGGATCCACGCCTCGCAGTCGAACTTGCGGGAGGCCGAGGCGCCGAGGTCACCGGAGGCGACGTCGATGACGCGGTACGGCAGCTCAAGCGAGGTCAGCCACTGCTTTTCCCACTCCAGCAGCCGCCGGTGCTCCTCCTGCGAGTCCTCGGGGGCGACGTAGGAGAACATCTCGACCTTGTCGAACTGGTGCACCCGGAAGATGCCCCGGGTGTCCTTGCCGTGCGAGCCGGCCTCACGGCGGAAGCAGGGCGAGAAGCCCGCGTAACGCAGCGGCAGCCGGCCGGCGTCCAGGATCTCGTCCATGTGGTACGCCGCCAGCGCCACCTCGGAGGTGCCCACCAGGTACAGGTCGTCCTTGTCGAGGTGGTAGACGTCCTGTGCCGCCTGGCCGAGGAAGCCGGTGCCGGCCATGGACTGCGGCCGGACCAGCGCCGGGGTCAGCATCGGCGTGAAACCGGCCGCCGTGGCCTGGGCCATCGCCGCGTTCACCAGGGCCAGCTCCAGCAGGGCGCCGACGCCGGTGAGGAAGTAGAAGCGCGAACCGGAGACCTTGGCGCCACGCTCGACGTCGATCGCGCCGAGCAGCTGGCCCAGTTCCAGGTGGTCCTTGGGCTTGAAGCCCTCGGCGTCGAAGTCGCGGACCGTGCCGTGCGTCTCCAGCGTGACGAAGTCCTCCTCGCCGCCGACGGGCACATCGGGGTGGACGAGGTTGCCGAGCCGGACGAGCAGTTCCTGGGTCTCGGCGTCGGCCGCGTCGCGCTCCGCGTCGGCGGCCTTGACGTCGGCCTTGAGCTGTTCGGCGCGCTTGAGCAGTTCGCCCTTCTCGTCGCCGGAGGCCTTGGGGATGAGCTTGCCGAGCTGCTTCTGCTCGGCGCGCAGCTCGTCGAAGCGGACGCCGGACGACCTGCGCCGCTCGTCGGCGGACAGGAGGGAGTCGACGAGCGCGACGTCCTCTCCACGGGCGCGCTGGGACGCGCGCACACGGTCGGGGTCCTCACGGAGCAGGCGAAGGTCAATCACGCGCTCAAGGCTACCGGTGCGGGGTTGCCGCCCACGAATCACTATTCCGGCGCGTTCGGAATCGCGACCTACGTTCCGTTATGCGGCAATTGCGAGCTGTGGCGATGCGTGGCGATGTGTGTCAATGGTGACCGTCTCACTCCCCGGGACGAGGCAGGCGTAAGGCGCCGGGTTGACTCGAATCCCTTGTGAAGAGCGGGACTTGGGCACTCGGTTGTCCACAGGAATCCACACTCCGGCGAGAGTTATCCACAGGCTGTGTGGAAGAACTGTGGATTTCGGAATTGATCACTCCGGAACCCCTGCTGGAGCCGGAGAATTCCCCGTGCAAACCGGGGCGACACTCACTTACGGGCGGAAACAGGCTGCTCCTGAAGGTGAACCATGAGAAACGGGTGAACGAAGGGTGACCGGCGTGACGGTGGCCCCGTCCGGGCCGCCAGGGCGATTTGTCGACCGGTCGGCTCCCTCTTGTCGACTTGTCCCCAGGTCGAGAAGAGTGCCTGTGGATAACCCCTGTGGATAACGAAGATATGCAGGTAGGACTGGCTAGAAACGACCGTCCTGGCATCGCGCCACCCAGTCGGCCGCTGACACGAACTCCGCGTCCGACGTACCGGGCGGTGTGGGCCGCACCCCGTCCGGCCCGACGTCCGCCCGCGGGTACGAGCCGAGGTACCGCACCTGAAGACAGATCCGCTTCAGCCCCATCAGGGCCTCCGCCATCCGGCGGTCGGAGATGTGCCCCTCGGCGTCCACGCAGAAGCAGTAGTTGCCGATGCCGGCACCGGTGGGCCGGGACTGGAGCAGCATGAGGTTGATGCCGCGGGTGGCGAACTCGCCGAGGAGGTCGCGCAGTCCGCCCGGGTGGTCGTCGCGCTGCCACAGCACGACGGAGGTCTTGTCCGCGCCGGTCGGAGCGGCGGGCCGGGCGGGCCGGCCGACCAGCACGAACCGCGTCTGCGCGTTCTCCGCGTCGTGGATCCCGGTCTCCAGCGGGACGAGGCCGTACCGGGCGGCGGCGAACTCGCCCGCGAAGGCGGCGTCGTACCGGCCCTCCTGGACCAGCCGGGCGCCGTCCGCGTTCGACGCGGCCGACTCCCAGGTGACGTCCGGCAGGTTGGCCCTGAGCCAGTTGCGGACCTGCGGCTGGGCGGCCGGGTGGGCGGTGACCGTCTTGATGTCCGACAGCTGGGTGCCGGGCCGCACCAGCAGTGCGAAGGTGATCGACAGCAGCACCTCGCGGTAGATCATCAACGGGGTGCCCGCGACCAGCTCGTCCAGGGTGGTGGTGATGCCGCCCTCGACCGAGTTCTCGATGGGCACGAACGCGGCCTCGGCCTCACCGGTGCGCACCGCGTCCAGTGCGGACTGCACGGACACGTACGGGATCAGCTCCCGGGTGGCCGCCTCCGGAAGCGTGCGCAGGGCGACCTCGGTGAAGGTGCCCTCGGGACCCAGATACGCATAGCTGGCTGGCATGACCTCACCCTAATGGGCGCAGGCGGACCCGGCCCACGCGTCTCACCACAGCCCCTCCAGGGAGTGAACCGAGGCCAGCCGGGGCCTCATGCCCCCGGGGCCTCAGCCCTCCAGCAGCCGCTGCCCCACGTACTCCCCCCGCGCCGCCCCGCCCGGGACGGCGAACAGGCCGCTCGCCTCGTGCCGGATGAACTTCGACAGGGCGTCGCCCCGGTCCAGCTTGCGCTGCACCGGCACGAAGCCGCGCAGCGGGTCCGCCTGCCAGCAGATGAACAGCAGCCCCGCGTCCGGCGTCCCGTCCGGGGCGAGTCCGTCGTGGTACGAGAACGGGCGCCGGAGCATCGCCGCGCCCCCGTTCTGGTCGGGCCGGGTGATACGGGCGTGCGCATTGACGGGGACGATGTAGGTGCCCTGGTCGTCGGCCCGCTCCAGGTCCATGTCGGTGGTCTCGGTGCCCCCGGACAGCGGTGCCCCGTCGGACTTGCGGCGTCCTATGACGCCCTCTTGGGCGGCGACCGTCAGCTTCTCCCAGTCGTCGAGGAGCATGCGGATACGGCGTACGACGGCGTACGAGCCGTTCGCCATCCAGGCGGGCTCGCCCGACGCGGGCACGAAGATCCGCTCGTCGAAGTCCGCGTCCGCCGGCTTGGGATTGCGGGTGCCGTCGACCTGGCCCATCAGATTGCGGGCCGTCATCGGGTGGGCGGTCGCGCCGGGGCTGCGGTTGAAGCCGTTCATCTGCCAGCGCACACGGGCCGCGGCGCCGGCGTCCTTCTGGATCGCGCGCAGGGCGTGGAAGGCCACCAGGGCGTCGTCGGCGCCGATCTGCACCCACAGGTCGCCGTTGCTGCGCGCTTTGTCGAGCCGGTCGGAGGAGAAGTCGGGCAGCGGATCGAGGCCGGCCGGGCGCTGCTTCTCCAGGCCGGTGCGGGTGAAGAAGTCGTGCCCGAAGCCGAAGGTGATCGTCAGCGAGGACGGGCCGGCATCGCGGGCCACATCGGTGTCCTCATGCGCGGCCGGCTCGCCCGCCATCAGCCGTTCGGCCGTCGCCGACCAGCGGCGCAGCAGGGCCGCAGCCTCCCGGGGGCCCGCGCCCGCCGCCAGATCGAAGGCGATGAGGTGGCCGCGGGCCTGAAGGCCCTCGGTGATGCCGGGCTGATGTTTCCCGTGAAACATCGCCCGGCCGGCGCCCAGCGAGGTCAGCGGCGTGGCCTGGGCGGGCGCGGCCGTGTAGCCCACGGCCGCGCCCGCCGCGCCGAGCACCACACCGGTGGCGCCGGCGGTGCCGAGCAGCTTCCGCCGGGACATCCCCGCCCCGGTGCCGTCGCGTTCCGCGGCGGGTTCCTCGGGGGCGGTGACTTCGGAGTGCGTGGTCTGGTCAGCCATGGTGCGGTTCAGCCGATCTGCGCGTTCTTGGAGACGGTCGTCTGGTCGATGTCGGAGGTCCGTACGGTCACGGCGATCTTCCAGTCGCCGGCCATGGGGATCTGCACTCCGCTCGCGGACCAGTGCCCGGTGGTGATGTGGTCGGGTGTGACGGGAAGCGGCCCGATCTTCTTCGCGTCGAGGGTGAAGGCGATCTTGACCTCGGGGATGTCGAAGGCCCGGCCGTTGGGCCGCTGCACATAGACATGCAGCTCGTTGCCGCCCACGCGCGCGGGGTCGAGATCGATCCGCACGAGGCCCTTGCCGTCCTTGCCGCCCGTGTCGAAGGGCATGTCCAGGGTCAGCGCCCCGGACGGGTCCGACGCCGAGGACGACGCGGACGACGACTGGGCGGCCTGCGCCTCCACTTCGGTGCGGCCCGGTTCGGTCTGCGTCAGCGCGGTGGTGACGGCGAGCAGAACGACGGCGACGCCCGCCTCCGCGAGCACCGAGCGGCGCAGGCCGAACCGGCTCGGGTCGGCGTCCCGCAGCCGTTTCTGCCGGGCGGTGTCCACGGCGGCCCGCTGCCGGGCCAGCTGGGTGGCGCGCTTGCTGCCGCCGGCACCGCCCGCGGACTCGCCGGAGGCGGACCGCACGGACCCGGCGGACGCGGGGGCCTCGGCCGGCTCCGTGACGCGGTCCTTACCGGAGCGATCCTTCCCGGAGCGCTCCTTCTTCGGCTGTTCCTTCTCCTGGCGCGCCGTCCTGGACCGGGCCGCCCCGGACTTCGAACCGGCCGCGTCCGTGAGCCGGGCCGTCCACCGCCGGGAGATCCATGCGATGCCGACCAGCAGCACCACAAGACCGATCTTGACGAGCAGCAGCTGCCCGTACCGGGTGTTGGTGAACGCCGACCAGGTGCCGAGCTGCCGCCAGGACTGGTAGATGCCGGTGGCGACCAGCGTAAGCACGGATCCGAAGGCGACGGCCGAGAAGCGGCGCACGGCGGCGGCGCCGACCGGTGTCTCTTCGGGCGCCCGGTACAGCGAGACGAGGAGGGCGACCAGGCCGCCCAGCCAGGTGGCGACCGCCACCAGGTGCAGCACGTCGACCGGCATGGCGATGCCCGGCTGCAGACCGGTCGAGGCGTGTTCGGCCATGGCCCAGCTCGCCGCGAGCCCGGCGGCCACCACGGATCCGCCGACCGCGAGCCCGAAGGTCAGATCGCGCTTCTCCGCGTCTTCCCGCCTCTCATAGGCGCCGAAGAGGACGGCGATGAACAGCGCGGCGGCGGCGAGCAGCAGCAGCCGGGAGACCAGCGCGGCCCCGGTCTTGGTCTGCAGCACCTGACCGAGCAGATCCAGGTCGAAGATGTCGCCGAACGCCCCGGAGCCGGTGTAGGAGCCGCGCAGGAGCAGCAGCCAGAGCGTGGCCGCGGTCAGCGCGACCCAGCCGCCGACGACCAGCCGCTGCACCGCCCGCACCCCGGAGCCGCGCTGCCAGCAGGCCAGGACGAAGGTGGCCCCGCCCACCAGCACGATGAAGCCCGCGTACGACACATAGCGGCCGAACCCGTAGAGCCAGCCGACGACCCCGCCGCCCACCGCCTCGCCGGACACCGAGACCGTGGTCTTGGAGGGGGCGCCGACGGAGAATGTGTAGGCACCGGCGACGGGATGGCTGTCGGCGGAGACGACCTGGTAGGCGACGGTGTACGTGCCGTCGGCCAGGCCGGCGACGAGCCGCACCGAGTACGTCGTACCGCTCACGTTGGACGGCTCGCCGGAGTCGACCCGCTTGCCCTTGGGGTCCAGGACCCGCAGTGAGCCGCTGCTCATCGACACCTGCTCGGAGAAGGTGAGCGACACCTGGTCCGGCGCCTTGTCGACCACCACCCCCTGTGCGGGGTCGCTGCCGGTCAGCGCGGCGTGCGCGGAGGCCGGACCGGCGCCGGCGAGCAGCGCGCCGGTGACGGCGAGGAACAGCAGCACCAGGGTCCGCAGGCGGGGGGTGATGGTCCGCGTCAAGGGTGGTCCCTCCTCAGTGTCCGGTCGACGGGTTGTACGTGGCCGACTTCACCGGCATCTCGACGGTGAGGGGGCCGGATTCGGCGAAGTTCAGCCGGAGCGTGATCGTGTCGCCCTGCTCCGGCTTGCGCTTCAGGCTCTCGAACATCAGATGGTTGCCGCCGCTGTTGAACACGAGTCGACCGTGGGCCGGGACCGCGAAGGAGGCGGCCTCCTGCATGGACCCGCCGGTGGTGGAGTGCAGGGTGACCCGCTCGGCCACATCGCTGCTGGCCGAGGTCAACTCGTCTTTCGTACCACCCTTGTTCACTATCGTCAGGAACCCGGCCGCCATGTCGGCGGAGACCGGCTGCGGCATGTAGGAGGAGCCGACCGATAGGTCCGCCGCCGAGCCGCCCTTCGCCTCGCCCTTCGCGTCGTCGGAACCGCCGCAGCCGGTGAGGGCCAGCGCGGCCGCGAGCGCGGCGGCGGGCACGGCGAGGCGCCTCACGGTTTGTCCCCCTTGACGATCTCGGGGAGGTCCTTGGTGTAGTCGTCGACCGTGGCGTCCTCGCCGTAGAGCAGATAGCCCCCGTCGGTCCTCGGCGAGAACGCGACGACCTGGGTGCCGTGGACGGAGACCAGCTTGCCGTTCTTGTCCTTGGTCGTCGGCTCGATGGAGATGCCGAGGGAGCGGGCACCGGCCTGGATGGTGGGGAAGTCGCCGGTCAGGCCGATGAACTGGGAGTCGATGCCGTTGAGCCACTTGCCCAGCTCGGCGGGGGTGTCACGGTCCGGGTCGGTGGTGACGAACACCACCCGCAGCTCGTCCTGTTCCGCCTTCGGCAGCGCCTTCTTGGCGACCGCGATGTTGTTCATCGTCAGCGGGCAGACGTCGGGGCAGTGTGTGTAGCCGAAGTAGACCAGCGTGGGTTTGCCCTCGGTCTCCGCGCGCAGGTCGTACTTCTTGCCGTGCGTGTCGGTGAGGACCAGGTCGGGCTTCTCGAACGGCTTGTCGAGGATGGTCACGGCCCTGGCCGAGCCGGACTCCTC
This sequence comes from Streptomyces sp. NPDC004629, assembly GCF_042873595.1. Lineage (NCBI taxonomy): Bacteria > Bacillati > Actinomycetota > Actinomycetes > Kitasatosporales > Streptomycetaceae > Streptomyces > Streptomyces sp. NPDC004629. The sequence goes on from NZ_JBIALO010000003.1 coordinate 215,241, forward strand.
GGAGACCACGGCGATCGGCGATGTGCCGTCGTCCCCGCTGCCGCAGGCGGAGAGGGTCAGGGTGGCGGCGGCGAGCAGTGCGGCCGCGGCGAACGTCTTCTTGCGCATAGAAAAATGTCCCAGATGTGAGAACTCCGGCGGGCACGGGGGGTCGTGCCGGGGTCGCCCGACCCCCGTGCCCGCCGCTGGTGAACAGGCTCAGGCGGTGGTCCGCCGACGCCCGGCGGCCACGCCGTACCCGACGCCCGCCACGCCGACGACGATGCCGACGATGCCGAGCACGCGTGCGGTGGTGTCACTGCCGCCGGAGGAGTCCGCGGCCTTGGTGTCGGCGGCGGCGTTCTCGGCCTTGCCCGCGGTGTCCGCCTTGTCCGAGGCGGCGTCGGTGCCCGAGGAGGAGTGCCCGTCCTCGGCTGCGGCCGACAGCGCGAGGACCGGGGCCGGGTTGTCCGGTTCGGCCTGGCCCTCCTGCGGCACCTCGATCCAGCGCACGACCTCCTTGTTGGAGTACGTCTGGATCGCCTTGAACACGAGCTGGTCGGTGTCCTCGGGCAGGGCGCCGATGGACAGCGGGAACTTCTGGAAGTAGCCCGGCTCGATGCCCTTGCCGTCGGCGGTCCAGGTGACCTTGGTGACGGCCTCGCTGATCTTCTCGCCGTGCGATTCGAGCGGCTTGTCCAGCGTGGACCTGGTGACCTTCACGTCCCAGCCGTCGACGGGCTGCGGCATCACCGAGGCCAGCGGGTGGTCGGCGGGGAGGTTGATCTCCAGCTTGGTGGTCGAGGCGTTGTCGCGCTCGTTGGGGACCTTGAAGTCGACGACGGCGTAGCCGCCCTTGGCCGCTGTGCCCTCCGGCTGCACGGACACGTGTGCGAAGGCGGGGGCGGACAGGGCGAGGACGGCCGAGCCGGCGACGACGGTGGCGGCGGCGATACGAGAAGCCTTCATGGCAGACAACACTCCACTCCGAGTGAGTTCCGGTGGTTCCGGTCAGGAAGAGGGGCGCGCGCTGTGCACGCGCGCGTGCCGCACGACGGCGGCCGGCCTCTCCTCTCCTACCGGGTTCCGGGCGGAGCGGCGGTCCGTCGCGTCAGGCGGCGAGGACGACTGCGCCGACGGCCGGGGGACCGCGTCGGACCACCGTGTGCTGGAGTGCGGTCGTGTGCGGGGCGGGCGCTTGGTCCCGCGTGCGCCGGTGACGCGGGGCCGGGCCCGGTTCGGTCCACAAGCCGCCCCGCAGCGCGCGGGTCAGCGCGAGCGCCCCGCGCAGGGAACGTACGAGCGCCGCCTCGGCGACTCCGTGCGCCGACAGTTCCATCAGACGCAGCAGCGCCACGTCGCCGCGACGCAGCAGCCAGCCGACGGCGACCGCCGCGAGGACATGGCCGAGCAGCATCGGCAGCGACGGCAGCAGCGCGTCGGCGGCGGGACCGGCGGGACCGGCGGGACCAGTGGGGGCGACCGCGTGGTGCACGGCGTTCGGGCCCGAACCGTTGATCACCTGGGCGTCGGCCAGGATCCGGTAGGCGTGGGCCGGGGTGATCGCCGCCGCACCGGCGCCGCACACGAGCCGCGCGGCCTGTTCGACCAGCGTGGCGTCGCTCATCCCGCCCATCGGGCCCATCGACGCCATCGAGCCCATGGACGCCGTCGACCCTGCCGAACCCGCCGACACCGCGCCGGACGCCACCGCGGCCGTACCGTGCTGACCCAGCCCGAACAGCACGTGCAGGGCGGTCTGACCGACCGCCAGCAGCGCGGCGATGCCCGGCAGCGAGCGTTCCCGGCCGGCGAGCGGCGCCACGAGCACCATGGAGGCCAGGAAGCCGGCACCCAGCGTCCACAGCGGAACGGAGGCGCAGGAGGCCAGCGCGTGCCCGGCCGCGGCCAGCACGACGCAGGCCGCGGCGAAGACCGCGGCCCGCAGGATCCGGAGCTGGTCTCCGGAGCGCGCCGTGCGCGGGTGGGGGGCAGACATGGCGGGCTCATCATCCCACTGGAACCCTGCGTGTCCCACGGCAGGTCCGAAAGTCCCCCATACACCGATTCCTGTCGGAACGCATCCGCCGTATGGGCGGCGTCACGTCACGGGTGTGCTTACACCGGCGTGCGGGCGGCAATACGTAACGGTATGTCGAGCCGCGGCCAGGAGGCTGGAGCATGAGCATCTGGTGGTCACTCCATCTGCGCCGCGAAGCCGCGAGCGTTCCCCTCGCCAGACGGTTGCTGATGGGGACCATGGAGACGGCGGGCGTGGACCCCGACATCTCCTACGACCTGTCCGTCGCCCTGAGCGAGGCCTGTGCGAACGCCGTCGAGCACGGTGGGGACGGAGCGCGCGGCGCCTCGGAGGCGTACCGCGTGACCGCTTACCTGGACGGCGAGAAGTGCCGCATCGAGGTGACCGACTCCGGTCCCGGCTTCGCGCGACCCCCTGTCGTTCGCGCCGCGCGCGTGGACGCGGAGCACGGTCGCGGGCTGTGCCTGATCCGGGAACTCGCCGATCACGTGCACATCGGCGACAAGCCGGGGCGCGGCGGCACGGTGGTGAGCTTCGACAAGATGCTCAAGTGGACCAAGGATCCCAACCTGCTCACGGCCTGACGACCGGCTCGCGCCCACCGGACAGCCGACGCCGACCCCCAGGCCCGGCCTGCCCGACCCGCACGATCTCGCTGCCCCGGCTGACCGCCGGGACCACCGCCTGCTGTGCTGGTCGGCCAAGGGCGCTGGTGCCCGATCTCACGGCGATGACCGCCGCGGCCCGCCGCACCGGCGCACTGACTCCAGGGCTGCCCGCGGTCTCGGCGCGATCGGGCGGTGCACGGAGCACTCGGTGCGCCTGGTCGGCGGTGGTCAACGGGGCGCCCTGGGGGTGCCGGGCCTGCCGCGACCGCGCCGGCAGCGGCGGCCGACGCGCACGAGGGCCACCGGGACCGCCCGGCGGATCGCCGAGTACACCGACCGGGCCGCGCCGCGCCGCGCGTCACGCGGCTCCGCGCCCCGTTCGGGTGCGGGAACCGCGACCGGCCAGGGACCGGCGGCAACCGACACGGCCGAGCACCGCCGGTGCCCGGCCCTTCGGATACGGCGTCAGCCCTTCAGTGTGGCCATCCAGGCCTCGACCTCGTCGGAGCGACGTGGCAGACCGGCGCTGAGGTTCCGGTTGCCGTCCTCGGTGACGAGGATGTCGTCCTCGATGCGGACGCCGATACCGCGGTAGTCCTCCGGCACGGTCAGGTCGTCGGCCTGGAAGTACAGGCCCGGTTCGACGGTGAGCACCACGCCGGGTTCCAGGACGCCGTCCACGTACGTCTCGGTGCGTGCGGCGGCGCAGTCATGAACGTCCAGGCCGAGCATGTGACCGGTGCCGTGCAGGGTCCAGCGGCGCTGCAGCCCCAGCTCCAGGACGCGCTCGACCGGGCCCTCGATCAGGCCCCACTCGACGAGCCGCTCGGCGAGCACGTGCTGGGCGGCGTCGTGGAAGTCGCGGTACTTGGCGCCCGGCTTGACGGCCGCGATGCCGGCCTCCTGGGCGTCGTACACGGCGTCGTAGATCCGCTTCTGGATCTCGGAGAAGCGGCCGTTGATCGGCAGCGTGCGTGTGACGTCCGCGGTGTAGTACGTGTGCGTCTCCACGCCGGCGTCGAGCAGGAGCAGGTCGCCGGGGCGTACCGGGCCGTTGTTGCGGACCCAGTGCAGCGTGCAGGCGTGCGGGCCGGCGGCGGCGATGGTGCCGTAGCCGATGTCGTTGCCCTCCACGCGTGCGCGGAGGAAGAACGTGCCCTCGATGTAGCGTTCGCTGGTCGCCTCGGCCTTGTCGAGGACCTTCACGACGTCCTCGAAGCCGCGCACGGTGGAGTCGACGGCCTTCTGCAGCTCGCCGATCTCGAAGTCGTCCTTGGTCAGCCGCGCCTCGGAGAGGAAGACGCGCAGTTCCTCGTCGCGCTCGGCGGTGACCTTGTCGGTCAGGGCGGCTTCGATCCCGGCGTCGTACCCGCGTACGACGCGGACCGGGCCGGTGGCCTCGCGCAGTGTGTCGGCCAGTTCGCGCACGTCCGCGGCCGGCATCCCGTACAGCGCCTCGGACTCGGTGAGCGAGTGGCGGCGGCCGACCCACAGCTCGCCCTGGCCGGAGAGCCAGAACTCGCCGTTCTCGCGGTCGGAGCGGGGCAGGAGGTAGATCGTCTCCTGGTGGCCGTCGGCGGTGGGCTCCAGGACGAGCACGCCGTCCTCGGTCTGGTTGCCGGTGAGGTAGGCGTACTCGACCGAGGCGCGGAAGGGGTAGTCCGTGTCGTTCGAGCGCACCTTCAGGTTGCCCGCGGGGACGACCAGTCGCTCGCCCGGGAAGCGGGCGGACAGCGCGGCACGGCGGCGCGCGGTGTGCTCCGCCTGCGCGATCGGCTTCAGGTCGTGCAGCTCCGTGTCGGCCCAGCCGGACTTCATGCTCTCGGCGAGCTCATCGGAAACGCCTGGGTACAGGCCGTTCTTGCGCTGCTTGATCGGCTCCTCCGACTCAGTCTCCGGGGTCTCCGGGTTGAGTTCGTCGGCCACGGTCATCCTCCTCGATACGGCACGGATCCTCCCCCGAGCACTCGGCGCTCTGGGCTCCGCCCGAGCAGGGGGACCCTCATCATCGTACGGTCGTACCGCGCCGGACCCGGGGCCGGACGACCTGTTATGCCCGGTCATGCGACCTTCGCACGGGCCCACCCGGCGGAAGCGCCCCCCAGGCCGACGTTCGGCGGTAGCGGTGGGCCGGGGTCCCGTCCGGTTGAAGGGGTGGTCGCGGCGGTGCTCGGCTGAACCGGTGGGCTGGGACCACGTTCGGCTGAAGCGGCGGGCTGCGGGCGCGTTCGGCTGAAGCGGCGGGTCGGCCTTCCGTCGGTGGTCAAGAGCGGCGGGTCGGCCTTCCGCCGGTGGTCAGTCGAAGCGCGCGGCCAGCAGCACGACGTCCTCCTCGCTGTCCACGGCGCCCTGCCCGTCCGGCAGCATGGCCCGTAGTACGTGGTCCGCGAGCGCACCGGGGTCACGGCGCAGCGCGCGCGGCGCCCCCGCACCCGCCGCGTGCAGCCGGGCGAAGGCGCGGTCCATGGCGTCGCCGGTGCGCCGCAGCAGCCCGTCGGTGTAGAGCAGAACCGTCTCTCCGGGCTCGGCCTGGATCTCCGCGCTCGGCGCCTCCCAGCAGGCGAGCATCCCCAGCGGCGCGGAAACCGAGGTCTCCGCGAACTCGGTGCGCCGCTCGCCGATCAGCAGCGGCGGGCTGTGGCCGGCCCCGGCCAGGGTGATCTTGCGCAGCGCCGGTTCGCAGTAGGCGAACAGGGCGGTGGCTGAGCGGGCGGGCTCGGTCAGGCGCAGCAGCAGTTCGAGGTCGGACAGGACGGCGACCGGGTCCTCGCCCTCCATCACGGCGTACGCCCGCAGGGACGCGCGCAGCCGGCCCATCGCGGCGACCGCGCTCGGACCGGAGCCGGTGACCGAGCCGACCGCGAGGCCGAGCGCGGCGTCCGGCAGCGGCAGCGCGTCGTACCAGTCGCCGCCGCCGCGCGGGCCGCTGCTGTGCCGGGCGGCGAGCTGGACGCCGGCCACCCGGGGCAGCCGGGAGGGGAGCAACTCCTCGGCGACGGTGGCCATGCACGCGCGCGTGTGCTCCAGTTCCAGCAGCCGGGCGAGGTGTTCGGTGGCGTAGCGGACGTACAGGCCGGCGAGATGGCGCTGCCGCTCGTGCGGCTCGGCGGGTTCGTCGTAGAACCAGACGGCCGCGCCCAGACGGCCGGCGGCCGCGGTGGACAGGGGCAGGGCGTAGCTGGCGGCGTAGCCGAGGCGTACGGCCACCTCACGGTGGCGGGGGTCGAGGCCGTCCTCGGCGAACAGGTCGGGGTGGGCGATCTCACCGGCGCCGCCGGGCAGTCCGGCCGCCGTGTCGAGGAGCCTGCCGTAGGGCAGGGCGCCGCGGGGCACGGTCTCCATGTGGCCGAGATCGGACCGGGCGAGGCCCAGGCCGACCGTCCTGCCGAGGCCGCGGCCGTCGTCCGGTTCCAGTACGACGAGACCGCGCCGGGCGCCCACGAGGGCGGCTCCGGCGCGCAGCAGTTCCTGGAGTGCGGGGTCGAGCGAGTCCGTGCGGGCGAGGCGTTCGGTGAGTTCGTGAAGGGTCGTGAGGTCCGAGACCCAGCCGGCCAACCGGTCCTGGAGGAGGGCGCCGGGCGGCGGGGCGTGGGGAACGGAGGTCTTCGTCACGTGAGGTGCGCCCGGGGCGGCGGTGACTGGCGCGACAGTGTGTGCTGGCGTGGGGAGTGTTGAATCGATTCCGGCCACTTTCGGAGGGTGCGGGGCGTTCATGGCGTCCGGCCTTCAGACCGGTGCGTATTGCTCCATAGCATCGCAAACCCCCATGTCATTCTGCGCCGCTGGCAATGTCTCCACATGTACACGCACTCGTGAGGGGATGTCCAGCATTGTCCTGCTGGGATTCCTGGTGTCCATGGGTCTGTTGCGGGTTTTCGCCGGACCCCTTGCGCAACGGCAAAGTTGGCCTAAAACTGCCTCGGGTATCGGTTCATTGCGGTCGACTGGCCTTGCTCCACGGAGCGTCACAGCGGTCGTGATGGGTACGTACTCGGAGAAGGCCAGGGGTGGTTGGGGGTCACCCGGAACCTGGCGACGGACCCGGGCGTCTTAACCACCGACGACCGTGCCCCATCCTCCCGTGGCGGAGGCGAAGAGAAATACGCGTGACGGCAAAGCGCCAGACTTCGCCACCCCCACGCCGCGGCCGTGCTTTTGATAGACGCAGCAGGGACGCGGAAACGGCCAACGCTCGACCCCTTGGGGACCCCCTTGCGCGGAGCAGGGGTGTGATGCGCCAACAGGTACGCACAGTGAAGTGATCGACACATGGTGTGATGTGGTCCACGGTGTTGCCAGCGGTGCAACGGAAAGGAACGAGCGCTCATGCGCGAGATCCTCGGAAGGCGACGCAGGCTCCTGTCCAGGCGGAACGGCGGGGGGTCTGACCTGATCAGCGCGGCCCTGACCTTCGCGGCGGAATGGCAGTGGCCGGTGCTCCCGGGTGTGGCACCGGACCCGCAGGGCCGGGCCCGCTGCGCGTGCCCCGACCCGGAGTGCACGGTGCCCGGTGCACACCCCTTCGACCCCGGCCTCCTCGCGGCCACCACCGACGCGCGCATGGTGCGCTGGTGGTGGACCAACCGGCCCGGCGCGCCCATCGTTCTCGCCACCGGAGGGCAGGCGCCCTGCGCGGTCAGCCTGCCGGCCCTCGCGGCGGCCCGCGCCCTCGACGCCCTCGATCGCCGCGGCATGCGGCTCGGCCCGGTGATCGCCGCGCCCACCCGATGGGCGCTGCTCGTGAAGCCCTACTCCATGGAGCAACTGGGCGAACTGCTCTACGCCAAGGACTTCGTCCCCGGCTCGCTCCGCTTCCACGGCGACGGCGGCTACCTCGCCCTGCCCCCGTCCGAGACCGGCCAGGGCGCCATCCGTTGGGAGCGCGCCCCACTGCCCGGCTCGGCCGCGCCCTGGGTGCCCGACGTGGAGGCCGTGGTCGATGCCGTGGTCGACGCGCTCACTCGTACGGGTGTGAGCGCGCCCGAGTTGTAGGGGTGTCGGGCGCGCGCGGCACTCTGCGCCCGCGCCCGCTCGTTATCGTCCGCCCATGAACGTTCGTCTGCTCGCCCTGGCGGGCATCGCGGCATGCGCGCTGGCGCTGCCGCTGGCCGTGGCCTCCGCGGGCCCCGTCGGTGACGCAGGCGGAGCGGCCGTACGCCGTTCCCCGCAGGAGGCCGCCCACGGTTCGCCGTACGAGCCCTCGTACGACCGTGCACCGCGCGACGCGCGTGACGACGAGAAGAACTCACCCGCCGCGCCCGGCCGGACTCCGGTGCTGCTCGGTCTGGGCCTCGCCACGGCCGCCCGCTGCGGCCCGGAACTCTCCTCCCCCGACGGCATCGAGGCGCAGACCTGTGTCCTGACCCAGGGCGCGGACACCTGGGCCCGTACCTACTACCGCAACGCCACCGGAGCGGCGCTGGACTCCGTGCTGAGCCTGATGGGGCCCGGTGACCGCAGCGTGCGGATGCACTGCTCGGTGGGCGCCGACGACGTGCCCGACACCTGCGAGACACCGCGGGAGCGCACCCGGGGCGCGCTGGACGGATACACCGCGGTCACCGAGTTCTCGGAGCGCAGGGGCCAGGGGCCGCTGCTGCTCAGGTCGGGCAGCAACTCCGGTCCCTCAGAAGGCAGTTGACGAACGGCTGCGCCGCGTACCGTGCGGCAGGACATGGAAAGGCCCGGTTGCTGGCGACGGGGGATGCACCAGCAACCGGGCTACTGGAACGGTAACAAGAGATCGGCGGTTCGCAAATTCGGTCTTGGCTATTCGGACACCGATTTCCCTGTCCCGACGGGGAGTTGTGACAGGAGTCACCTCATGCGGCGAACCGGTGTGCGGCCGGCCGGCCGCACACCGGGGTGGCACCCGGCATCAGCTGAGGGTGACCTGCCGGTTGGTCAGGCCCCCGCGTGCGCGACGCTCGTCGGCGGTGAGCGGTGCGTCGGTGGCCAGGGCGGCGGCGAGCCGCTCGGCGAACTCGGCGGCCGGCTTCTCCACGTCTTCGGCCGAGACGGTGCTCGGCAGGTCCCAGACCGGCACGGTGAGGCCGTGAGCGCGGAAGGAACCGACCAGGCGGGTGCCCTCGCCGAGGCTTGAGCGGCCCGCCGCGTGCAGCCGGGTGAGAGCGTCCAGAAGACGTTCCTCCGGGTGCGGCATGACCCAGCGCAGGTGGTTCTTCTCCGGGGTCTGGCACCAGTACGCCGCGTCCACGCCGGACAGCTTCACCGTGGGCACGGCCGCGGCGTTGGCCCGCTCCAGGGAGGCGGCCACGTCCGGAGTGGCGTTCTCCGGGTCCGGGACCCAGAACTCGAAGCCGCTGTGCACAACTGGCTCGAAGGCGCCCTCGGGGTCGAGGAGATCCTGCAATCGCGGCCCCTCGGCCGGAGCGCGGCGGCCCTGGACGGGCGTGCCCGGCTCGGCGGAGAGGGCCTGCTGGAGGGTGTCGGCGAGGTCGCGGCTGATGTCGCCGGATGCCGTGTCGTTCTGCAGGCCGAGCAGCACCGAGCCGTCGTCGCGGCGCAGGGCCGGCCAGGCCATCGGCAGCACCGTCGCCAGCGTGACCGACGGGACGCCCTCGGGCAGGCCGTCCTTCAGGGGCAGTTCGACGGTGGCCGCGGGCACCAGCTCGCGCATCGCCACCCAGTCGCACTCGCCGGGCAGGCCCTCGAAGGGACGCTGCACCAGCTCGGTCGCGGCGTGCGCGGCGGCCCGGCCGTGGCATGCCTTGTAGCGGCGGCCGCTGCCGCAGGGGCAGGGCTCGCGGGCGCCGACAACCGGAACATGCCCGTCAGCGCCTGCGGCGCCGACTCCGCCCGGGGTCTGCGGGCGCTTGGCCTTCGTCTGGGGTCGCTTTTTGGCCATGGTGGGTGTCTCCCGGTTACGGCTCATCTCGTACGGGCGGAGCCTAGCCGTTCGCGCCGCGACCGACCGGGACCTGTGGACAACGCGGCGACCCGGCCGGCGCAATGGCTCCCGCCGACAACCTGCGAACGAACGCCGGCCCCGCGAACATACGGCCTGCGCATCTGGGGCCGGGGGAACCGACGGTTCGCGAGCCCGTGGTTCGGCGAACCGACCGCAGGTGAACAAACCGACCGCAGGCTGAACGAATCGACCGCAGGCTGAACGAACCGACGAGCCGGGAGTTCAGTCCACGTCCTCGAAGGCGTCCGCCAGGCCGAATTCGGGGAGTGTGGCGACGGCCGGTGCCGCGACGCGCGCGGCGAAGTCGTCCCGGCGGTGCCCGGCGTCCGGATCGTGCACGTCCGCGTGGACGACGACCCACACCGTGACCTCGCCCCGGGTGTCGTCCCGTACGCCCCAGTCGGCGGCCAGTGCCGTGATGATGTTGAGCCCGCGACCGCCGTGCGCGGTGACCGACGGGGTGGCCGGAGCCGGGCGGGTCGGACCGCCGCCGTCCGTGACCTCGACGATGAGCCGACCGCGCGGGTCCACGCGCCACGCGGCCCGGACGTCCCCGTCCCCGACCGACGCGTCACCCAGTGGTCGCCCGTGTTTGCAGGCATTGCTCAAAAGTTCGGAAAGGACCAGTACGGCATCGTCGATGACCGATTCTGATACGCCACCGCCGCGCAGCTGCTCGCGCATCCGATGTCTTGCTTTCCCCACGCCCGCAGGGCCATGGGGAACGGCCATGCTCGACGACGTGGGCACTTCCTGTGCCACCACCAACGCCACCCCCGAGACCTCCTTCGCCCCACGCCACGGTGTGGATGCCCCACCGGCCTGTACCGGAAACCGGCCAATCCGCGGCCGGTGACGCATTCGCAACGATCGAATACGGACGGAACGCGCCGGAGCACTCCCCGTGACGGAGGCGTCAGGGTGTGGCTTGATTTCGATGCTGTGGCCGAGAAGGGAGAATGCTCCAGGCGTACGGACGGGGTCAAGGGGTGTGAACCGGTCCTTACGAGACGCTTTACGTCACAGGCGTTCGCCCGGTGCCGCAGGGTGTCACCGGCCGAGCCGGCGCAGCACCGCCCGGGGCCGGTTGGTGATGATGGCGTCGACGCCCAACTCGGCGCAGAGGTCGACGTCCTCGGGCTCGTTCACGGTCCACACGTGCACCTGGTGACCGGCCCGCTTCAGCCGCTCGATGTACGCCGGATGGTTGCGCACGATGCGGATCGAGGGGCCCGCGATCCGGACGCCCGCGGGCAGCCGCCCGTCGCGCAGCCGGGGCGAGACGAACTGCATCAGGTAGACCGTCGGCAGCGTCGGCGAGGCCGCCCGCACCCGGTGCAGTGAGCGCGCCGAGAAGCTCATGACCCGCACCTGCGCCTGCTCGGCGGCGGCCGGGGCGTCGAGCCCGAACCGCTTCAGGAGCAGCAGCAGCCGTTCCTCCACCTGCCCGGCCCAACGCGTAGGGTGCTTGGTCTCGACGGCCAGCTCCACCCGCCGCCCGGCGCCCGCGACCAGTTCGAGCAGTCGCTCCAGGGTGAGCACGGAGGTGTCCGCGCGGTCCTCCGGGCGGACCTCCCAGTCGGGCTCCTCGTCCCGTCCGCGCCAGATCTCGCGGCTCCTGCGGGAGCCGAAGTCCAGGGCGGACAGGTCGGCCAGCTCCAGGGCCGACACCGCCCCGCGCCCGTTGGACGTACGGTTGACGCGCCGGTCGTGGACGCAGACGAGGTGGCCGTCCGCGGTCATCCGTACGTCGCACTCAAGGGCGTCCGCACCGTCCTCGATCGCCTTCTTGTAGGCGGCGAGGGTGTGCTCGGGGGCGTCCTCGGAGGCCCCCCGGTGGGCGACGACCTGGATGTGGTGCTGTGGTGCGTGGGTCACCGCGTCATGGTCCCATCGTGAGGGGGTACGCGCGGAGGCACCGGCGCGTACGCGAAGCGAACGGCGGCACCGGCTTCGCTCCAGAATGGAAATTTTGTCAGAAAAGACCTATATAAAGGCTGGTCTCGGACCCACAGCCACCGCTTATGGTGCTCTGACGGCCCATGGGAAAAGCTGACGTCAGACAAAAGCACCTGCACAGCTGCATCGCGCCGGACCGTGAACAATCATGAATGCGCGTGACCGAGTGCGACCGAGAACAACAGCCGTGGATCGAGGAGAAGAGCTGTGAGCACCGAGAACGAGGGCACCACGGTACCCCCGGCCCCGTCCGCACCCCCCGTGCCGGTGGCATCTCCCGCTGCTTCCCCGCAGGCAGCCCCGCCCGCGGGGAACGCGCCGACGGCTCCGATCCCGCCGGTGCCCCAGGGCGCCCCCGGCGCACCGGAGCATGACGGGGCACCGGCCGCGTACGCCTCGGCGGGCCCGTCCGGCGGCGCGTCGGCCCCCGGGCCCGCCCCGGACGGCTCCTGGCCGCCCCCGCCCCCCGCCATGCCCTCCTACGCGGACGGCGGCGCGGGCGCGGGCTCCGGCTGGGGCTCGTCGTGGCAGCAGCCCGCGCCCAAGCCGCGCAACGGACGCGGTGGGCTCGTCGCCGCGGTCCTCGCGGCCGCGCTGGTCGCGGGCGGACTCGGCGGCGGACTGGGCTACACCCTGGCCAAGAACAACGACGACACCGGCTCCACCACCGTCTCGGCCACCGACAACGGCAGCGCCTCGCAGGTCAAGCGCTCCCCGGGCACGATCGCGGGCGTCGCCGCCAAGGCTCTGCCCAGCACGGTCACCATCGAGGCGGAGGGCGCCAGCGGCCAGGGCGGCACCGGCACCGGGTTCGTCTTCGACACCCAGGGCCACATCGTCACCAACAACCACGTGGTGGCGGAGGCCGTGGGCGGCGGCAAACTGACGGCCACGTTCCCGAGCGGGAAGAAGTACGACGCCGAGGTCGTCGGCCACGCCCAGGGTTACGACGTCGCCGTCATCAAGCTCAAGAACGCCCCCTCCGACCTCAAGCCGCTCGCTCTCGGCAACTCCGACAAGGTGGCCGTCGGCGACGAGACGATCGCGATCGGCGCCCCCTTCGGACTGTCCAACACGGTGACGACCGGCATCATCAGCGCCAAGAACCGGCCGGTCGCCTCCAGTGACGGCAGCGCCAGCAGCAAGGCGTCCTACATGAGCGCCCTGCAGACCGACGCGTCCATCAACCCGGGCAACTCCGGCGGTCCGCTGCTGGACGCCGGCGGCGCGGTCATCGGCATCAACTCCGCGATCCAGTCCAGCAGCGGCGGCGGACTGGGCGGCTCCGGCCAGTCCGGCTCCATCGGCCTCGGCTTCGCCATCCCGATCAACCAGGCCAAGTACGTCGCCCAGCAACTGATCAAGACCGGCCAGCCGGTCTACGCCAAGATCGGCGCGTCCGTCTCCCTGGAGGACACCACGGACGGAGCGAAGATCACCGACCAGACAGCCGCCGGCTCCGCGGCGGTGGAGTCGGGCGGTCCCGCGGCCAAGGCGGGGCTCAAGCCGGGCGACGTCATCACCAAGCTGGACGACACGGTGATCGACAGCGGCCCGACCCTGATCGGCGAGATCTGGACCCACAAGCCCGGCGACAAGGTCACCATCACCTACGAGCGGGACGGCCAGGAGCACACGGTCCAACTGGCCCTCGGCTCCCGCGAGGGCGACAGCTGACCTCCACGCGCGTGTGCCGACCGGTTAGTCTTGTCCCCGCGCTGCCCACCGCGCAGCGCGGGGAGGCGTGCCCGAGCGGCCGAAGGGAACGGTCTTGAAAACCGTCGTGGCAGCGATGTCACCGTGGGTTCAAATCCCACCGCCTCCGCGTTGAGAACGGCGATGCGGCCCCTGACCAGGCAAAGGTGGTCGGGGGCCGTTCGCATGTCCGGGCACCGTGACGGACCGCGGTTCCCAGTGGTTTCCCGCTCGACGGGGCACGGGAGGGGCGCGGGCCTAGGAGAATGCCGGGGTGGCCACAGCGCACAGAGGGCGCCAATCCACGCAGTACGCCGCCGCAGGCGCTTGGGCCTTCCTCGGGTTGGTGCTCCTGTGCATCTCCGTGCTGATCGGAGTGCAGGCGGCGGTGACGCTCGGCGTCCTGGGGGAAAGCGGGCACATCGCAGCGTCCGATTGCGTCCGGAAGGACGGCGGCAAGGGCGGCCCCTACACCCTCTGCGAAGGGCGATTCGTCTCCGATGGCGAAGACACAACTGTTCCGCTGGCGAAGGTCCGGTATCCGGGGCGCGCTGGTGATGACATCCCCGTGCGTCGAGCTCCTTGGGGAACGTTCGCGGCGCTCGACGACAGCCTGCAGGAGAAGGCGAAGCAGTCCGTCATCATCGGTCTGCTTCTCTCAGCGGCCCTTGGCTGCATGGCACGAGGAGCCTTCTACCTGCGCAAACTGACGTAGGTCGACGGGTCAATGACCCACTCAGTCTTTCGGGGCGCCGTCCATCGGCGAGGACGGCGCCCGTGGCGGATGCCGACTTTGAGATCTGGCGGGCCCGCGGTCGGTGCTCCCTCCGTCCTGGTGTCGGCTGCCCCCCCGGCGGAGGCTTCGTCGCCGTGTTCGTTCGCCGGGTTCCTGTTTCTGCTGGGCCCGGCGAACGTGCCGGGCCGGGGTCAGCGTGTTCCGTCAGGGGTGGCCACCGGGTTGCCTCGCCGGCGCTCCCGTACGGCTCGGACGCAGTACGCGATCAGGGCGATCAGGCCGGTGGCGAACGACGCCTGCGCCCACAACCCTCGGGTGCCATAAGGAATCTCGATCACCGGCGCGATCGTCGGGGCGAACCCGAACACCGCGGCGCCCAGCAGCAGGGCCGCCAGCGCGGGGGCGTAGCGCGAGCGGGCCACCGCGAGCGCCAGGGGAATGGCGAAGACCAGGGGCGTGAAGAAGAACAGCAGGTGGAACGGGTCGGCGCGGGCGTCGACGAACTCGTCGGGGCTGGCCAGGGTTTCGAACACGGTGATGGAACCGGCCACCATCGGTACTCCCATGGCGAGAGCGGACAGGGCCATGGTGCGCCGCGCCCGCGGGCCGACCGGCGGAAGGTCGGGAGGCACGGCGAGTACGAAGAGCGCGGCCAGGGCCAGGCCGACGAGGGCGTTGCGATTCTGGGCGAGTCCGTCGGCGCCGTCGGTCCAGTAGACCAGCGGCAGTGACAGGAGGGCGCCCAGGAGGGCGAGGCCGGCGCTGATCCGGGCGGCTGTCCAGCGGGCAGCGAGTGCGCAGATCAGCACGGCGATCCAGGGGGCGTAGGCGGCGGGCGTGTAACCGGGTTCGCCGTCCCAGGGCAGCGGGGGCAGTTGCCACACGACGAGCAGGGACGCGGACAGGGCGGCGCTGACGGCGATCACCGCGGGTGCCGCGGCCGCCAGGAGCCGGCCTCCCGGCCGGGCCGAGTCGAGGCGGGTGCGCAGTCGCAGGGCGTGGCCGACGACGGCGGCCCGCTCCACTGTTCCCGCCCACCGTCCGCGCTCGGCCTCGACCTGGGCGATGGCGGTGCTGACCTCGTCGGCGAACTCGTGGCGGCGGGCGGGCGGATACAGGCGCGCCGTCCAGTGCTGTGGCGGTGTGCTCATGATGTGGCTCCGCCCGGTTGGGGGAAGGTCATGCCGAGACGGCGTGCGGCTTCGTCGGCTGTGGAACGCAGGCGGGCGGCCTCCGCGGCGAGACGTTCCGTGCCCTTCGCGGTGAGCGCGTAGGTGCGGCGCATGCGGCTGTCCACGATCTCTTCCTTCTCGACGCGGACGAGTTCCTCCTTCAGGAGGCGGTCCAGGGCGCCGTAGAGGGTGCCGGCCCGTAGGCGGACCCGGCCTTGGGAGATCTTCTCGACCTCCTGCATCAGGCCGTACCCATGGCGGGGCGCATCGGCGAGGGCGGTCAGGATCAGGAGCGTCGGCTCCCTCAGTGGTTGGTCGGTCACCCGAGCAGCATATACCGGCTGACGGTATATCCCGTACGCTTGAGTCATCGATGAGATCGCCATGCGGGGCAGGCGCACCAGCTCCGGTGAGGCGGCTGGGCCGCCGGCCCGACGGTCGGCGGCCCAGGTGTGCGGGGTGGTGGCCCGCTGCTCCCTTGAGAGATCAGGTGCGGGCGCGCCGTCTGCCGGTCTGCCCGGCCGCGGCGACCGCGACGCCCCCGGCCGGCACCAGGGCGAGACGGTCGCATGCTGGGTCTCGCCTGGCGCGATGGTGACCGTCGCCGGTTCGACGACGGGGCTGGGTGACGTGGCGCGCACCTGGGGTCGTCCACACGTACGGTCGAAGGGCCCCGCGATCCGGCGCACTGACGGCCCCACGTCCGCCGTACGCCGGTTCAGCGAGAGAGCCCTTGGTGCCTGGGTCGGCCGTTCACGGCCGGTGCCCCGTCATCCGTGCCGCCGACGCGATCGTCGCCTGCGCCTCGCGCTCCGAGAGGCCGGTGTTGAGGGCCGCCTCGACCAGTGGGGCGACGAGGGCGGGTCCGATGCCGTTCTCGTAGGCGCGGCAAGCCGCCCAGAACAGGCGGGTGTTGCGCTGGCCCTCGTGGGCCGCGAGGACGAACTGGACCAGCCCCCTGCCGTGGTCTCCGGACGCCGGGGGCGCCGGATGGGGCGCGCGGAGTGGCGGCAGGAGCAGGCGCAGCAGGGCGGGCGGGCAGGCCGCGGGGGTCAGGTGGGCGGTGCCGGGCGCGGTGGCGTAGACGCCGTGGTCGGTGCGGGAGCCGGGGCCGACGAGATAGCCGCCGGCGCCCCGGATGTCGATGCCGGGGGCGAGCCGGCCGGCCGAGTTGGGGACGACGGCGTCCGGCGGGCCGGTCAGCCAGACATGGCGCCCGCCGCTCGGTGTGAGCACGACGACGGTCTCCGGGATCGTGAACAGATGGCGCAGGGCGATTTCGCGCAGGGCGGCCGAGGAGTCCGTGCCGGACTTGGTGTCGAGGTCGACGCCTATGAGGTGGTACGGGGGGAGTCCGCAGGCGATGCCATAACCCGTGGCCCAGGGGGCGGCGGCGAACAGTTCGCGGATGCGGGCCGGATCGGTCGAGGCGTCGTACACGCCGTGGCCGAGGCGGCCGCACTCGCCGTGGCAGGGGGCGGGGTCGGGGTGGTCGCGGTGCGGGGAGCGCAGGGCCGGGAGTTTCGTCCGGGACAGGGGGATGACGGCCAGTCCGCGTTCGGCGGCTGACAGGGCGTGCGCGAGGGCCAGCGTCGTGGCCTGCCGGTCGGTGGTGGCCATGGATCCATGTTCGTACACCCGTTCGAAAAAGGGAAGAGGGAGTCGCGGCGACATGCCGGGCCCGGACGGGTTGGCCGGAAATGTGCCGAAACGGTTCATCGCTTGTGTTGCTTGGGTCCGAGAAGTTCGTACTGGGGGCGATGGCGCCATGAGATCACTAAAGATGTCGAAAGGGGTTTATCGACTTGTCCTCACGCTTGAGTGCTAATCGGGGCCTGTGGGGTGGTTCGCCAGGGATGTGGTGGGCAACTCTGGATTCGCGACGTCGTGCTCAACCACCCGGGAGGTCGGCCAACTTCCCTGGCAGTAGCTGTACTTCATGAATTCCCGTGCTCCCGGCCAGTCGGCCGATGGGCATCGTCCTGGAGGAACAACATGGCAAGCATCCGTACCGCCCGCGTTCTCGCCGCCGTCTCCGCGCTCCCGCTCGCAGCCGTCCTCTTCACCGGCGTCGCGAGTGCGGACAACGGTGCCATCGCGGACGACGGATCGAACGCCGGCGTGGCGAGCGTCGTCGGCAGTGGGGTCGGCCGCAACAACACCGGCAACTCGTCCACCACGCAGCAGAGCGCGGTCGGCTACGGCGCCTCGAACCAGAGCAACACCGCTCAGGTCAGGGGCTCCGCGTTCACCGCCATCCAGCAGGGGAACAAGAACATCAACATCCACTTCACCCGCCTGTGGTGAGCCGCGACTGACCTCCCGTGCGGGGTGTGCTTTCGGGGTCGCAACACGTCTGCGCGGTGGTACTTCGGTGCCGCCGCGCAGGCGTTTTCCGCCGTCCTGCGGCGACCTTGACACCAGAAGGTATCTGACGGACAGTCAGAAACCGTTGTTCGTACGGGCCCGGACCCGGCCCGTACGAGTCCCGTACCGGGCCGGGAGGTACCCCCGCCGTGCACCTCGCCTCCACCGAACGCCAGCAGCGGCTGCGCGCCGAACTCCGTGCCTACTTCCGGGCCCTGCTGCCGACGGCGCCCATCGGCCCGCGCGAACGGCGCGCGCTGCTGCGCCGCATCGGCGCCGACGGCTGGCTCGGGCTCGGCTGGCCCGTCGAGTACGGCGGCCAGGGCCGCGGCGCTGACGAGCAGTTCGTGTTCTTCGACGAGGCGTACCGGGCCGGCGCCCCCGTCTCGATGGTCACCCTGAACACCGTCGGACCCACGCTCATGAAGTACGGCAGCGAGGAACAGAAGGCCCGTTTCCTGCCCCGGATCCTCAGCGGGGAACTGACGTTCGCGATCGGCTACAGCGAACCGTCCGCCGGGACCGACCTGGCGTCACTGCGCACGCGGGCCGTGCGGGAGGGCGAGGGATGGCGGATCGACGGGCAGAAGACGTTCACGTCGGGCGCCCAGCACGCGGACTGGATCTGGCTGGCCTGCCGCACCGATCCCGAGGCGCCCCGGCACCGCGGCATCTCGATCCTCCTCGTCCCCACCGACGCGCGGGGCTTCTCGTGGACGCCGATCGAGACGGTGGGCGGGCAGACCACGACCGCCACCTACTACGACGGGGTGCGCGTCCCGGCCGGCAACCTCGTCGGGCCCGAGAACGGGGGCTGGTCGCTCATCACCGACCAGCTCAACCACGAGCGGGTCGCCCTCGCCGCGGTCGGCATGCAGGCCGAGGACTTCTACGCCGCCGCACTCACCGCCGCCCGTACCCCCGATCCGGTGACCGGAAGGCGTCGGATTGACGAGCCATGGGTGCGGGCCCAGCTCGCCGAGGCACATGCCCGGCTGGCCGCGACACGCCTGCTGAACTGGCGTTTGGTGGGCGATGTGGGGGCGGGCCGGCTCGCGCCAGGAGACGCCAGCGGCGTGAAAGTGGCGGGAACCGAATCGGCGGTCGCGGTGTATCGAATATGCCAGCACGCGATCGGGACGGACGGGCTGGCGGGGACGGTGCGATCGGGATCGCCGGGTGCCTTCGGGGACGGCGAGCTCGAACGGCTGAACAGGGCAGCGCAGATCAACACGTTCGGGGGCGGGGTGAGCGAGGTGCAGCGGGAGATCGTCGCGACGATGCGGCTCGGGATGACGAGGGGGCGGCGGTGACGGGCGCGGAGGGGGAGGCGGTGCAGGGAAAGCGGGGAGAGCGGGAAGAGACGGAGGCCGCGGCGACGGCGATCGTGGCGGGTGCGGGTGCGGGTGCGGGTGCGGGTGTGAGTGACGGGGGGAAGGCTGTGGCAGAAACGGGTGCCGGCGTGGGGACCGGGACGGTGACGGGCGAGGGCGCCCCGGATGAGCTGTGGGGCCGGCTCAGGGCGTACGAGGGGCGGGCCGCCGCCGTCGCCTGCGCGGGCAAGGACCCGGTCAACGCGCCGATGATCCGGCACTGGTGCGAGGCGATGGGCGACACCGACCCGGCGTACGAAGGGCCGGACGCCATGGCTCCCCCCACGATGCTCCAGGTGTGGACGATGGGCGGCCTGTCCGGACACGAGGGGCGCACGGACGCGTACGACGAACTGCTCACCCTCCTGGACGAGGCGGGCTGCACCTCGGTGGTCGCCACCGACTGCGAGCAGGAGTATCTGCGGCCCCTGCGCCCTGGGGACGAGATCACCTTCGACGCGGTGATCGAGTCGGTGTCGCAGCGCAAGACGACCAGGCTCGGCACGGGGTACTTCATCACGACCCGCACGGACGTCCGCAGGGGCGCGGACCTGGTGGGCACGCACCGCTTCCGCATCCTCAAGTACGCCCCTACCGCCCGCCGGAAACCGAGGCCAGGGCGCCCACGCCCGGTGGTCAACCGGGACAACGCCGGCTTCTGGGAGGGTGTGGCCCGGCACCGGCTGCTCATCCAGCGCTGCACCGGCTGCGGCACCCTGCGCCACCCCTGGCTGCCGGGCTGCAACGCGTGCGGCAGCCCGGACTGGGACACGGTCGAGGCGAGCGGCGAGGGCACCGTCCACTCGTACGTCGTGATGCACCACCCGCCCTTCCCCGCGTTCGACCCTCCCTACGCGGTCGGCCTGATCGAACTGGCCGAGGGCGTGCGGATCGTGAGCAATGTGGTGGGAGTGCCGTACGACAAGGTGCGGATCGGCCTGCCGGTGCGCCTGGAGTTCCGGCGGTACGAGGGGGCGGGCACCGGCGAGGACCCGCTGGTCCTGCCGGTCTTCCGGGTCACCGAGGACGGAGCCTGAGATGGACTTCACGCCCACACAGGACCAGGCCGCGGCGCGCGACCTGGCCGCGCGGATCTTCGCCGACCTGGCCACGCACGAACGCCTCACGGCCGCCGGCACCGGCAGCGACCCGGAACTGTGGAAGGCCCTCACCGGTGCGGGGCTGGTGGGCGCGGTGGAGGACCTGGGACTGCTCGGCCTGGTCCTGCTCCTGGAGGAACAGGGCCGCACCACGGCCCAGGTGCCCTACGCGGCCACCTGCGTCTTCGGGCTCCTGGCGATCACGGCGCACGGCACCCCGGACCAGCGGGAACGGCTGCTGCCGGGGCTCCGGGACGGCTCGCTGGTGGTCACCGGGGCGTTTCCGGCCCAGGGCGGCGTCCGGGCCCGGACGCCGGGCGGGCCCGAGGCCGCGGCGGATCCGGCCCCGGCCGAGCTGACCGGCACGGTGCCCGTCGTCCCGTGGCTGCGGGACGCCACGCATGTCCTCGTCGCCGACGACCGGCGACGGCTGTGGCTGACGCCCCTCGGCTCCGGCGTGACGATCACGCCGATCGACCTGACCGCCCCCTGGTCGGCCGGCCGGCTCACCCTGGACCACGCACCCGCGGAGCGCCTGGGCACCGGCACGTCGCCTTGGGACACCGGTGCCTACGACGATCTCCTCGCCACCGCCCGCACCGCCTTCGCCGGTCTTCAGGCCGGCGTCTGCGCGGGGTCGCTCGCCCGGACCGTGGCGCATGCGAACGCCCGGGAGCAGTTCGGCCGACCGCTCGCCACCCGGCAGGCCGTCCAACTCCGGGCCGCCGACGCCCATATGGACACCGAGGCGATACGGGTGACGGTGTACGAGGCGGCCTGGCGGCGCGACGCCGGACTGCCGTACGCCGGCCATGCGCTGACCGCCGCCTGGTGGGCGTCCGAGGCGGGGCAGCGCGTCGTCCACACGGGCCAGCATCTGCACGGCGGCACGGGGGCCGACCTCGACCACCCGGTGCACCGGCACTTCCTGTGGGGACGGCAGCTGGACACCTATCTGGGATGTGGGAGCGAAGTGCTCCAGGAACTGGGGGAGTTGATCGCGAGTGGGGAGTGAGTCATGACGGTGACGGCGGACGGGACGGCGCTGACGGCCGGTGTGGAACTGCCGCCGCTGGAGATCCCGATCACCCGCACGCTGATCGTGTCCGGTGCGATCGCGTCACGGGACTACCAGGACGTGCACCACGACGCGGAGCTGGCCCGGCGGAAGGGCTCCCCGGACATTTTCATGAACATCCTGACGACGAACGGCCTGGTCGGCAGATACATCACGGACCACTTCGGCCCGAGGGCCGTCCTGCGCAGGGTCGCCATCCGGCTCGGAGCGCCCAACCACCCGGGCGACACCATGGTGTTGACGGGCACGGTCGAGCAGGTGGACGGCGACACCGCAACGGTACGCGTGGTCGGGGCCAACGCCGTCGGCCGGCATGTGACCGGGACGGTCACGGTCACCGTGCCGACGGGGGGCGCGTGATGAGCGTGCGCGGCCGCGACGGGCTCGGCGGGCGGGCCGCCGTCGTCGGCATCGGGGCCACCGAGTTCTCCAAGGACTCGGGCCGCAGCGAGCTGCGGCTGGCGGCGGAGGCGGTCCGGGCGGCGCTGGAGGACGCGGGGCTGACCCCTCTCGACGTGGACGGGCTGGTGACGTTCACGATGGACACCAGCCCGGAGATCACCCTGGCCCAGGCCTGTGGGATGGGCGAGCTGTCCTTCTTCTCCCGGGTCCACTACGGCGGCGGGGCGGCCTGCGCCACCGTCCAGCAGGCGGCGCTGGCCGTGGCGACGGGCGTGGCCGAAGTGGTGGTCTGCTACCGCGCGTTCAACGAGCGGTCGGGACGCAGATTCGGCTCGGGCGTACAGCACCGGGAGCCGTCGGCGGAGGGCGTGGCGCTGGGCTGGGCGCTGCCGTTCGGGCTGCTCACCCCGGCCTCCTGGGTGGCGATGGCGGCACAGCGCTATCTGCACGCGTACGGTCTGACCCCCGAGGCGTTCGGGCATGTGGCCGTGGTGGACCGCAGATACGCGGCGACCAACCCGGCGGCGTACTTCCACGGCCGCCCGATCACGCTCGCGGACCACGCGGCCTCGCGCTGGATCGTGGAGCCGCTCAGACTGCTGGACTGCTGCCAGGAGACGGACGGCGGGCAGGCGCTCGTGGTCACCTCCGTGCAGCGGGCGCGCGATCTGCCGCAGACGCCGGCGGTGATCGCGGCGGCCGCCCAGGGCGCCGGCCGCGCCCAGGAGCAGATGACCGGCTTCTACCGCGACGACCTGACCGGGCTGCCGGAGATGGGCGTGGTGGCACGCCAGCTGTGGCGTACCTCCGGGCTGGCCCCGGCCGACATCGACGTGGGGATCCTGTACGACCACTTCACTCCGTTCGTGCTGATGCAGTTGGAGGAGTTCGGGTTCTGCGCGAGAGGGGAGGCGGCGGACTTCGTGGCCGAGGAGCGGCTGCCGCTCAATACACACGGCGGACAGCTCGGCGAGGCCTACCTCCACGGGATGAACGGCATCGCGGAGGGGGTGCGCCAGCTGCGGGGCACGGCCGCCAACCAGATACCGGGGGCCGGCCGCGTCCTGGTGACGGCCGGTACCGGAGTGCCCACGTCGGGCCTGGTGCTGGCGGCGGACGGCTGAGCCCGCAGGGGTCATCCCGGAGTACGGGTCGTTCCCCGCTCCACCTTCAGTAGGTGTAGCCAACCCCACCCCTACAACCTGAGGGGGACTCTGCTTCGGGACCTGCGGCCGATCCGCCTCACCCGGCCCGCTCATAGCGTGGGAGCCATGACCACACCCGTCTGCACCAGTGCTTCGGACGCCGCCACGGCGGCGAGGCAGACCCTGACCCTCCCTCACTCTCGGCTGCGCCCGAACGGGGGGACCTCCATGTATCCATCGTTCTCGTCGTACGTGAGGGACCGGCAGCCGGTCCTGCTGCGTACCGCCCGTTCGCTGACCGCGAACCCCAGCGACGCGGAGGACCTGCTGCAGACCGCGCTCACCAAGACATATGTGGCCTGGGAGCGGATCGAGGACCACCGGGCGCTGGACGGCTATGTGCGCCGGGCGCTGCTGAACACCCGGACCTCGCAGTGGCGCAAGCGCAAGGTCGACGAGTTCGTGTGCGACGAGCTGCCCGAGCCTGATCCCCTGCCCGGCGACGACGACCCGGCCGAGCGTCAGGCGCTGCACGACGCGATGTGGCGGGCGATCACCAAGCTGCCGGCGCGGCAGCGGGCGATGGTCGTCCTGCGGTACTACGAGGACCTGAGCGAGGCCCAGACGGCCGAGGTGCTCGGCGTGTCGGTGGGCACCGTGAAGTCCGCGGTGTCCCGGGCGCTCGGCAAGCTGCGCGAGGACCCCGAGCTGGGGCTGGTCCGGTAGGGGTTCGTCCAGGGCGGACCGGGACGGCCCGTGCGGTGATCGATCATTCGTCCCTAGTGACATACCGCACGGTATGTGAGCAGAATCGGGCCAGCCCTTACTGCCGCGTAGGCAATGTCGCCCCGGGAGGACGCCGTGCTGAGCACCATGCAGGACGTACCACTGACCGTCACCCGCATCCTCCTGCATGGAGTGCAGGTGCACGGACGGTCCCAGATCACCACCTGGACCGGGGAGGGCGAGCCGCAGCGGCGCAGCTTCGCCGAGGCGGGTGCCCGCGCGGTGCGGCTGGCGAACGCCCTGCGTGACGACCTCGGGGTGCGCGGCGACGACCGGGTCGCGACGCTGATGTGGAACAACGCGGAGCACGTCGAGGCGTACTTCGCGATCCCCGCGATGGGCGCGGTGCTGCACACGCTCAATCTGCGGCTGCCCGCCGAGCAGCTGACCTGGATCGTCAACCACGCGGCCGACCGGGTGATCATCGTCAACGGTTCGCTGATCCCGCTGCTCGCCCCGCTGTTGCCCGCCCTGACCACGGTCGAGCACATCGTCGTCTCCGGCCCCGGCGACCGCGCCCCGCTGGCCGGCGGCCCGGCCCAGGTGCACGAGTACGAGGAGCTGATCGCGGGCAAGCCAACCACCTACGACTGGCCGGAACTGGACGAACGTCAGGCCGCCGCCATGTGCTACACCTCCGGCACCACCGGCGACCCGAAGGGCGTGGTCTACAGCCACCGTTCCATCTATCTGCACTCCATGCAGGTGAACATGGCCCAGTCCATGGGCCTGACCGACCAGGACACCTCGCTCATCGTGGTCCCGCAGTTCCATGTGAACGCCTGGGGCCTGCCGCACGCCACCTTCATGACCGGTGTGAACATGCTGATGCCGGACCGGTTCCTGCAGCCCGTACCGATCGCCGAGATGATCGAGGCCGAGCGCCCGACCCACGCGGCCGCCGTGCCGACCATCTGGCAGGGCCTGCTCGCCGAGCTGACCGCCAAGCCCCGGGACGTATCCTGCCTCACCCAGGTCACCATCGGCGGCTCGGCCTGCCCGCCCGCGCTGATGGAGGCCTTCGACCGGCTCGGCATGCGGGTCTGCCACGCCTGGGGCATGACCGAGACCTCCCCCCTCGGCACGGTGGCCCGGCCGCCGGCCCACGCGATCGGCGCCGAGGAGGAGTTCGCATACCGGCTCACCCAGGGCCGCTTCCCGGCCGGCGTCGAGGCCCGCCTCACCGGACCGGGCGGCGAGCGGCTGCCCTGGGACGGCGAGTCGGCGGGCGAACTGGAGGTGCGCGGGCCGTGGATCGCGGGCGCCTACTACAACGGCCCCGGCACCGAACCCCTGCGCCCCGCCGACAAGTTCAGCGACGACGGCTGGCTGAAGACGGGGGACGTCGGCACCATCAGCCCGGACGGCTTCCTCACCCTCACCGACCGGGCCAAGGACGTCATCAAGTCCGGCGGCGAGTGGATCTCCTCGGTCGATCTGGAGAACGCCCTGATGTCCCACCCGGATGTCGCCGAGGCCGCCGTGGTGGCCGTCCCCGACGACAAGTGGGGCGAGCGCCCGCTGGCCACGGTGGTCCTCAGGGAAGGCGCCACCGCCGACTTCGAGACCCTGCGCGCCTTCCTCGCCGAAGAGGCCAGGATCGCCAAGTGGCAGCTCCCGGAGCGCTGGACGGTGATCGAGGCGGTGCCCAAGACAAGCGTGGGCAAGTTCGACAAGAAGGTGCTGCGCAGGCGGTACGCGGACGGCCAACTGGACGTCACCCGCCTGTGACCATCAGCGCCCCGAAGGGGCGCGAGGAACTGCGCGACCAGCCACGATGGCGCCGCAGCCGACCGACGGCGCAGCGCGGCACACCCGGCGGAGCGCTCAGCGCCTAGTTGGTGCCGATGCGGGCCAGCAGGTCGACGATGCGCGCCTGCACCTCGGTGCTGGTGGAGCGTTCCGCGAGGAACAGCACCGTCTCGCCGGAGGCCAGCCGCGGCAGGTCGGCCTGGTCGACGGCGGCGGTGTAGACGACGAGCGGGGTGCGGTTGAGCTGCCCGTTCGCGCGCAGCCAGTCGATGATCCCGCTCTGCCGGCGGTGCACCTGGAGCAGGTCCATCACGACCAGGTTCGGCCGCAGCTGCCCGGCCAGCGTCACCGCGTCGGCGTCGCTCGCGGCCCGTGCGACCTGCATCCCGCGCCGCTCCAGCGTCGAGGTCAGCGCCAGCGCGATCTCCGCGTGCTCCTCGATGAGCAGCACGCGCGGCGGATGCTGCTCGCTGTCCCGCGGCGCTAGCGCCTTCAGCAGGACGGCGGGGTCGGCCCCGTACGCCGCCTCCCGCGTCGCCTGGCCGAGCCCGGCCGTGACGAGGACCGGCACCTCCGCGGCCACGGCGGCCTGCCGCAGCGCCTGCAACGCGGTACGGGTGATGGGCCCGGTCAGCGGATCCACGAACAGTGCGGCCGGGAAGGCGGCGATCTGCGCGTCGACCTCCTCGCGCGAGTGCACGATCACCGGACGGTAGCCGCGGTCGCTCAGCGCCTGCTGGGTCGTGACGTCCGGGGCGGGCCACACCAGCAGCCGACGGGGGTTGTCCAGCGGCTCGGGCGGCAGTTCGTCGTCCATCGGCTGCGGGCGCGGCAGGTCGGCGACCTCGACCGCGCCGCCGGGACCGTCGAGCGGTTCGGGCCCCTCGGCGGCGTTCTCGTCCGGTGCGCCGATGGCGTACGAGCGTCCGGCGCCCTCGGTGCCCGGGGCGAGCCGCGACTGGCCGGCGAGCGACGGCTGCGCGGGCGGCTGCTCGGCCGGCGGGTGCGGACGGGCGTCCTGCTCGGTGCGCTGCTCCGGGCGCACGGCCGGATCCGGCGGCGTGCCCAGCTTGCGGCGCCGGCCGGCGGCGTTCGGACCGTGCGGGGGAGGCGTGGCCGTCGGCTGCTGCACCTGGGCCGCCTGCCTGCTGAACGGCACACCCTGCCCCAGCGTGCGCACACTGATCGCCCGGCCCTGCGTCGAGTTCGGGTCCACGGGAGCGCCGGCCGCCTCGGCGGGCAACGGCTGGGCCGCACGCGGCTGGGCACCGGACCGTTCCGCAGGGAGCGGGGTGCCGGGCGCGGGCTGGGCCGGGGTCGCCTCGGCGGCGGGCAGCGCGGCCGGAGCGACGGGTGCGGTCTCCGCGGGCAACGGCTGGGCGGCGGGCGGTAGACCCGGCTGACCTGGCTGCGTCGGCTGACCCGGCTGAGATTGTCCCGGCAGGTATTGCGGCCCCGGCGCCGCAGGCGGCGGTACGGGCTGCGCGGGTGCGGCCTGCCCCGGCGCCGGAATCGGCTGACCCGGGGTGAGTTGCACACCCTGGCCGACGCTGCCCTGCGCGGACACGGCCGCGCTCGGCAGGGCCTGCGGTCCGGGTGCGGCCTGCGCCGCGACGCCCGGCTGTGCCGTCCCCTCGGCCTGGACCGGCATGCCCTGCGCGGGCGTGCCCGGCGCCGCCGGACGCTCCCCCGGCTGGGCCACGGCCCGCCGCCGGCGACCCGTCGGCGCGTTGGTCGGGTGCGGCTGGGGCGGGGTGTGGTCCTCGGCCTGGTTGAGCGGTACGGCGTCGTGCCGGCCGTTGTCCCCCGGCACACCGACACCGGACCCCTGAGCCTGCCCGGCGACGGGCGCCTGCCCCGGAACCGGAACGGGGACCGGCGACTGTCCCTGGGCCGGCATCTGTCCCTGGGCCGGGACCGGCATCGAGCCTTGCGCCGGAACCGGCATCTGCCCCGGCGCGGGGACCGGCATCGCCCCCTGGGCCGGAACCGGTGCCTGCCCCTGAGCCGGAACCGGCATCGAGCCCTGTGCTGGAACCGGCATCTGCCCCGGCGCGGGGACCGGCGGCTGTCCCTGGGCCGGAACCGGTGCCTGCCCCTGAGCCGGAACCTGCATCGCCCCCGGCGCGGGGACCGGCATCGCCCCCTGGGCCGGAACGGTGCCCTGCGCCCGAGCCGCGGTCGGTACCCGGCCGGGCGCCTGTCCCGGAGCCTGAGGCGGCACGTTCCC
Source organism: Streptomyces sp. NPDC004629 (assembly GCF_042873595.1). NCBI lineage: Bacteria > Bacillati > Actinomycetota > Actinomycetes > Kitasatosporales > Streptomycetaceae > Streptomyces > Streptomyces sp. NPDC004629. The sequence goes on from NZ_JBIALO010000003.1 coordinate 242,595, forward strand.
AGGGGCAGGCACCGGTGCCTGCCCGGTACCGCCCCTGTTGCCGCCGTTGCCCCCGTTGCCGCCGCTCCCGGCACCGGGCTCGGGCGAGCGGTCCGCCTCGGCGGGCGGCAGGGCGAACACCGTACGGGCACCCGCCTCCTGCGCCGCGGCGCGCTCCGCCGCCGCGGCCAGCGCACGCCGCCGACGCCCGGTCGGCTGCCCACCCTCGGCCGTCCCGGAACCGGCCGTCCCGGAACCGGCCGTCCCGGAACCGGCCGTCCCGGAACCGGCCGTCCCGGAACCGGCCGTCCCGGAACCGGCCGTCCCGGAACCGGCCGCCCCGGAACCGGCGGCCACGGGGCCGACGGGAGCCGCGCTGAGCGGAAGAGGCCCGGCCTGCGGCGCGTTCGGGGCACCCGCGCTCGGAAGGGCGGGCGGCAGCGCGGCCTGCGGCTGTTCGCCGCCGTCGCGCCGGCCGACGGGTCCGGGCACGCCCTGCGGCGGCACGGTCCCACCGAGGCCGGTGCCCGAGGCGGCGGTGCCCGCCGCATGCTCGGCCGCCGTCATGACGGCGCCCTCGGTCACGCCCTGGTCCCCGTCCCCGGCGCCCTCGTTTCCGGCGCCCTCGGCGGGCCGCCCGCGGCGCCGCCCGGTGCCGCTGGAGACCTCCGCGCCCTCCGCCGGCGCCTCGGCCGCGCGCCTCCTGCGCCGCCCGGTCGGCGCGGGCGCCTTCGTGTCGGCGCCGGACTCGCCGGAGACCTCGCTCTCCAGGAAGGCGTCCACAGAGGACCGCCGGGCCCGCCGCCGCCCGCCACCGGAGGTCTGCTCGGCCGGGGCGGGCACGTCGGCGGCGGCCACGGGCAGGGCCGGCGGCGGAACGGCACCCGCACCGCCGCCGATCGGCACTTCGAGCACGTACGCGCTGCCGCTCATGCCCGGCACCTCGTGCGTCTGCAGCACGCCGCCGTGGGCCCGTACGATCCCGCGCACGATCGGCTGGTGCACCGGGTCTCCCCCGGCGTACGGACCGCGGACCTCGATCCGTACCACCTCGCCGCGCTGCGCCGCGGCCACCACCACGGTGTTGTCCAGGTAACCCCCGGCGGACACGGGTGTGTTGCCGGTCGCGTCGACCCCGGCGACGTCCGCCACGAGGTGCGCGAGAGCGGTCGCCAGCCGCCGCGGGTCGACCTCGGCCTCGATGGGCGGGGCGTGCACGGCGAACTGCACCCGGCCCGGCCCGATCAGCTCGACGGCACCGTCGACGCCCGCGGCGACGACCGAGTCGAGCATCACCTTCGTACGGGTGATGTCGTCCGTGCCCGCGTCGAGCCGCTGGTAGCCGAGGACGTTGTCGATCAGCTGGGTGATGCGGGAGTAGCCCGCGGACAGGTGGTGGAGCACCTGGTTGGCCTCCGGCCACAGCTGGCCGGCGTCGTCGGCGGCGAGGGCCGCGAGCTCGCGGCGCAGCTCGTCGAGAGGGCCGCGCAGGGAGTCGGCGAGCAGGGTGAGCAGCTGCTCGTGCCGGCCGGACAGCGCCTCGTAGCGGTCCTTTTCCCGCTCGCCGAGCGCGGCGTACCGCTCCTCGTTGGACGCCAGCTCCTCGGCGTGCAGCTCGCGCAGCTCCTCCAGCTCGGCCACGTGCTGCTGCCGCAGCGCGGTGAGGTCGGAGGCGTGCTCCTCGGAGAGCCGTTCGATCTCCTGCGCGTGCTGCTCGTCCGCGGTGGCCTTCTCGTCGGCCAGGGCGTCGTACGACCGCCGGTCGGTGAAGGTCATCACGGCGCCGACCAGCTGGTCGCCGTCGCGTACGGGCGCGGTCGTCAGGTCGACCGGTACCTGCTTGTCGCCCTTGGACCACAGCACCTGCCCGCGCACCCGGTGCTTGCGCCCGGAGCGCAGGGTGTCGGCGAGCGGCGACTCCGCGTACGGGAAGGGCGAGCCGTCGGCGCGGGAGTGCAGTACGAGGGTGTGCAGCTCCTTGCCGCCGAGTTCGCCGGCGCGGTAGCCGAGGATCTGGGCGGCGGCCGGGTTGACGAGGACGATCCGCCCGTCGGTGTCGGTGCCCACGACGCCTTCCGACGCGGCCCGCAGGATCATCTCGGTCTGCCGCTGCGAGCGCGCCAGCTCGGCCTCGGTGTCGACGGTCCCGGACAGGTCGCGCACGACGAGCATGAGCAGTTCGTCGCCGGTGTAGCCGTAACCGTCGTACGCCTGCTGCCCGTTCTCCAGGTTCGCGCTGGTGACCTCGACGGGGAACTCGCTGCCGTCCGTCCGCCGGGCGATCATCCGCGTGGGCTTGGTCCGCCCGAGCGGGTCGATGTGATCGGGCCGCCGCATGGAGCCCGGGATCAGACGGGAGTCGAACTGGGGCAGCAGATCGAGCAGCCCGCGCCCCACCAGGGCGGTGCCCGGGGCCTCGAAGGCTTCCAGCGCGATGGTGTTGGCGTTGACGACGGTCCCATTGGCGTTGACCAGCACCAACGCGTCGGGCAGCGCGTCCAGTATGGCTGCGAGGCGAGCAGCGCCTCGGGATGGCCTGCTGCTCACGAGACGCTTCCTCCCTGTTACCGCACCTTGCCGACCGCTCGTGCCATCTTGCCAACCGGCTCGCAGCGTGTCACGCGAGGGAGTCTAAAGGCAGTGGTTGCGCTCGGGACGCCGGATGAGAGGGAGGTCGCACGACGAAGTGACGGGGAACGTGTGACCGTATGCCGTCGGCCGCGCGAGACCTCCGCGGGACTTCTGCGGGACTTCTGCGGACTTCTGCGGGACCGGGGATTCCGCCACGAACCGCCTGCGGCCCCCGGCCCCGACAGCCGGGCCACCCCACCGCCTGACCCCAGTTCGCCGATTCGCCCGTTCGGCGGACCACCCGCCGGCCTCGGGCGCGCCGGACCACTGCCGCGTATGGCCGCAGCGGGCGGGCGCTGCGGCCGGCCACTACGGCTGGCCGCTACGGCGGCTGTGCGCCGCGGGCAAGTGGTGTGACTCGCTGTGGTTCGCCGTTGGGCTGTCAGGAACCCAGGTCGGGCAGGAGCGGCACCATGCGGTTCCACCGCGCGATCTCACACCCGTCGCTCCGGTTGTACGTGGCGTCCACCGGGCGTCCGGCCCAGCTGCCGGTGACATGGGCGGTCGCCGGTCCGCCGTGGATCATCGTGCAGACGCTGTCCGCCGGGACCGGCGCGAACGGATCGCTGCCCCAGTGGGTGTTCCGGTCGACGGTGGCGCAGGCCCTCCGCGGGTCCGGGTGGCTGCCGGCGGCGGGGTGGCAGACCAGTTCGTACGTCCCGTCTTGCCCCGGGCCGGCGTAGCGCACGGTGACGATCAGCCGGTCGCCGGAGCCGCCGGGCCGGTCCTCGTCCCGGACGGGCGGCGGCGCGGAGGCGGAGGCGGCTCCGGTGACCCCGGAGGTGGCAGCCATGGAGGTGGCGGCGGGCGTGGCGGCGGCGACGGCGGAGAGCGCCGTGACGGAGAGCGCGGAGGCGGCGGCGAGGGCGACGGCGGAGCCGACGGTTCGCGAGGTGACCAGCAACATGACCTGACCAACGCCTGAGACCGCCGGACGTTGCGCGGCAGGCCCGCCGAGGACAAGGGCTTTGCTCTGCGGCCCGCCTGCCTAGTACCGTGGGGGGCGATTGGTGACAGCACGCTCGACTGTGTCATCATCTGCACGCACCACTCGCGCGCTCGCGTGAGGGGTAGTGCTGGAGGCGTCGCCTAGTCCGGTCTATGGCGCCGCACTGCTAATGCGGTTTGGGCCTTAAAGCCCATCGAGGGTTCAAATCCCTCCGCCTCCGCACCTGATCACCGAGGCCCCGGTCCCCACGGACCGGGGCCTCGATGTCGTTGCCCCCGCCACCCCGCCGTCCGGGTGTTTTCGCAGGTCACAAGGGATGAGCGGAATGGATTTCACATGGCGGCGGCAGTCATGTAATGTTCTTCCTGTCGCCGCGAGCGGGCCAGAAGGACCAAGAGCGGCAAGAAAAACAACACAAGCACTCGTAGCTTAACGGATAGAGCATCTGACTACGGATCAGAAGGTTGCAGGTTCGAATCCTGCCGAGTGCGCAGCATGTCAGAGGCCCTGTGGAGTGATCCACAGGGCCTCTGCTTCATGCCTTGACGGCAGTGTTTGACGGCAACCGGATTCGGAGGCCGATCAGACGGCTACCGGGACACCGGCCGCGCCGTCATCGTCGTCCGGACCGTTGCCGTCACCCCTCAGCGCGTCGCCGACACGATCGAAGGCGGCGCCCTGCTCGTGGAGGAGCGAGGCGCAGGTATGGCGTAGGTCATGAAAGCGGACCTTGCGGACGCCGGTGCGGACGCACAGCACCTCGAAGGAGCGGTTCAGGTTGCGCGGCTCGATGGGGGTCCCGTTCTTGGTGGTGAAGACGAGGCCCTGACCAGTGCCTTTCCAGTTGTCCCCGGCGCCCTTCCGGTCGGCGATCTGCTGCGCCCGCTGGGCACGGAGCGCCGTGACGCACTCGGACGGCAGGGCCACGCGACGAGCCGAGCGCTGAGTCTTCGGCGCGACGATCAGCAGTTCACCGCCGACGCGCTGTAGGGCCTGCCGAACGGTGAGCACGCCTTCGTGAAGGTCCACGTCCGACCAGCGAAGCCCCAGCAGCTCACCGCGCCGGAGGCCGATGCGGACCGCCAGTTCGTACGCGGCCCACAGGCGGTTGTCGCGGGCCGCCGCCAGGAGCTGACGCCCCTCCTTGGCGGTGAGCGGTTCGATCTCGCGCTTGGTTCCCATGCTCAGCTCCACGTTCCGGGCCACGTTGCGGGGCAACTCGTCTTCGCGTACCGCGTGCTGGAGAGCGGCACGCAGGATCACCAGCAGGAAGCGCACGGTCCGGTCAGACGGGAGCTTCTTGCAGCACTTCCGGAGGGCGCAGCAGCGCCGCTTGTGCTCCGGCCGCTTCCTGTCCTTGCCCTGCGCGCAGCACTGGCAGGTGACCGCCGTCTTCGCGAGGAAGGCGCGGATGTCGCGAGCGGTGAGCCGGACCAGCTTCTTCTTGCCGAACTCCGTGGTGACGTAGTTACGGACGAGGGATTCGTAGTTGACGTAGGTCGTCCTGCGGACCTTGCCCTTGGCGACGTTCGTCAGCCAGTACGTCAGGTACTCGGCGATCGTCATCTTGTTGGTGGCGACCGGCAGGCCGTTGAGGGAGTCGGCCTTGAGCTTGGTCAGCTTCTCGTGCGCCTCGTCCCAGGTCTTGCCGTAGACGCGGCCCGCCTATGGCGGGCCGTGCGCGCTGGCGGCCAAGGGCCGCCGCCGCTCCTTGTCTCCGCCGCCGCTCCGGCGGCCCCCACCCGCTCAGCGCGCAGCACAGCCAAGGCGAACAGCCAGAGCAGGAAGCAACCCGACCAGCCCGAGCACCAGGACCAGGCCGACACCCGCCAAGCGCGACCACGCCACTCAACAGCCCACCACTCCAAGGCACATGACCCGCAGAGCCGCAGCCCGAACTCAGTGGACGGGCCACGTCGGCAACGCTCAGGTCGGATCGCGGTACGGCCCGTGACGAATGGAGGAAGCGTGGCTGAGGCCGGAACGGGGTCGCTGGAGACACACGTGACGGGTACTCAGTCGGCGCACCCGCCGCCCTGGCTGACGTTCGGTGGCTCTAGTCAGAGCAGGGCTTCCATCGGCCGAACCGCAACAGCCATTGTTGGGTTCAGCCGCGCGAGCGACGCCGGATGAACCAAGGCTCGGGATCAGCTCAGGGCCTTACCCACCTCGTAGATGGTGGGCCGATCCTCGGGAGCATGGCTAAGCATCGCGTCGATCAGTTCGCCCAGCTCACCAGACGCCTTCACGGGCCGACGTCGGCCGTTCGCTACGGCCTCTCGCTGCACGGGGCGCGGAGCGTCGTCCGGATACTCGACCGCCCGCCAGCCCGTGGCTGAGATCAGCAAGGAAGCGCCGAGCGCGTAGATGTCCGCTTCCGGCGTCGGCTCGGCCTCCCCAGTGTCGAGCACGCTGCGGGCGATCTCCGGTGCCTCGTAGTGGACGAGGCAGCCGCGGAACGGGAAGTCGTACCCCTCGGGCACACTTCCACCTCGGGAAAGGGCAAGGTCGATGAGGTGCGTCCGCTCCGGCCCGATAATGAAGTGGGCGGGCTGTACGTCACCGTGTGCCCAGCCCTTGGCGTGGAGTTCTGCCAGAGCCTCGACGCAGCCCAATGCCACAGTGGCGTGCGGTGTGATGGAGGAGTCTGGCCTACGGCAGGGCTCCCACAGTTGGTACAGGTCCGGCCCCTCACGCCACGGCTGGAAGTTCCAGGTCCCGTCTTCCCACTCGCCGTAAGCAAAGTCAGCGAAGCCGAGGCGATACATCACAGCACCCTCGCGGGCGGGCGCGAGCGCGGCCCAGGGCTGGGCGGGCCAGTCGGCCGTGGCCTCGATCGGATAGCCGACTTTCACGGCGTGGCGGCCGCGAGGGCCCTCCACCTCCCAGACCATGGAGCCCCGACGATTGAGGACCAGGCGCTGAGCCGTGGGCATGAGCGCGTCGAGCACCACGATCGGCGGTTCAGGGGTTGAGCCGGGCAACTCGCTTCTCCTTCCGGGCGAACGCGGCCGACCACGAGTCAAGGTCGGCCGCGTTGCTGCTGTTGTGTGCTACGCCTGTCCGTACGGTCGGCCGCAGTCCGAGTCGCACTGAGCGAGGTTCGTGCCGTCCACGGTCCACAGATCGTCGAAGACCATGAAACCGGCCGCCTTCATGGCACGTGCCGAGGCGGCGACCTTCTCAGGGTCGCGGGCCCCTCCACCCGGCTTCGGGTTGTGGTGCAGGAAGCTGCCCGCGTATCGCTCGCACAGCTCCGCGTACTCCTTCGTGTGCAGGATGAGCGCGTGCAGACCGAGGTCGACGTCATCCGACGGGACCATGGGAATCGTGGCGGTAGCCGCCGTGACCACGAAGGCCACCGCCTGGTCCGCGATCCGCTCGGCACGGTCGGGCGACTGCCCATTGTGGATGACCACGAAGTGGGCGAGGCTCTCGAACAGCTCCTCACCAGCCACCGCGCGACCGGTCTTCTGATCGTTCGCCGTTGCAGTCATGCGACTACTCCTTGTGTGTGACGGTGCGTTGGTTGAATGGCCGGCCCCGAACGGAGAGGGGAGAACCGGGAAATGGCACCCGTCCGGGGCGACCCGTCTACTGACCCATGGCGAGAGCCATGCCGATCACCAGGCCGCATGACCCGCTGATCACCACGATGAACAGGACTCCCGCGTACCGGCTGATAACGCGCATCACAGCCCGGCCCGACGGTTGCGGTTCTTGATGGCCAGACGTGCGCTTAGTTCCTCCCGCGCACTCGGCGGCTCCACGTTGTCCGGCATAACGTCCCACTCGGCGCCGCCGCCGATCGGCCTTATCTGCACACGGCAGCCGACCTCATCCATGACGACGCCGATGCGGTTCCTGGAGGTGTCCTTCGCCAGTTCACCGATGCCTGGTCTGGTCTGCTGGTTGCTCGCCATGTGCACGAGCATCCTGTCGCTCATGGGGACGTCGGAACCTCCAACAAACGCCACTTTGGGACGTCCCGCGTCGGGTAGAACGTCCCTAGTGCCGTCCCCGAGTGTTAGGAGAGATTGGGATGCCGAACGAGAGGCTACGTGCTGCCATGGCGGCCGGCGGTTGGACGTACACCGCCCTCGCGGACAAGGTCGAAGTCGATCCCAAGTCCGTGGAACGATGGGTCAATTTGGGGCGTACGCCGCGCCGTGCCACAGCCATGTTGGCAGCGGAAACGCTAGGAGAAGACGTGCACGCTCTATGGCCCGCGCTCCGGCAGGCACGCCCTGCCCGCGCTGTCAGTCCGGAACTAGTGGCCCTCTACGACCAGCGGGCGGACATCCCCCTCTCCACCTTCGTGGACATGCTGGCCCAGGCCCACGAGCACATCGACGTGTTGGTGTATGCCGCCGTCTTCCTGCACGAGGCGTACCCGCGGCTCAACGACCTGCTGCGAGAGCGAGCTGCCGACGGGTGTGCAGTCCGTATCGCGATCGGAAATCCGGACAGCGTGAATGTCCAACAGCGCGGCACGGAGGAGAAGTTCGGTCACGGGATCGAGTCCCGGTGCCGACTTGCCCTCATGCACTATCGCCCCCTTGCCGGGGTATCCGGCATCGAGGTGCGGACCCACGCCACCACGCTCTACAACTCGATCTATCGTGCGGACGATCAGGCGATGGTCAATGCCCACGTCTGGGGCGTGAACGCCTACGGTGCTCCCGTGTGGCATCTTCGGCGCAGCGGAGAGGGCGGCATGTTCGACACCTACGCCAGCAGCTTCGATGCGGTGTGGGAGACCGCGACGCCAGTGACAGAAGGGTGACCATGGCACGGACCGAGTACTACGACGACCCGGCAGCACCGGAGCCGAACAGCTTGGTGGTCGCCGCGTCCGCCGTGGTTACCGACGACGAAGGGCGCGTGCTCCTTCAGCGTCGCCGGGACAACGATCTCTGGGCGCTCCCTGGTGGCGGCATGGAGATGACTGACTCACTCCCGGGAACGGCCGTCCGCGAGGTGAAGGAGGAAACGGGTCTGGACGTGGAGATCACCGGGCTCGTGGGCACGTACACCGACCCCCGCCACGTCATCGCCTACTCGGACGGCGAGGTGCGCCGACAGTTCAACATCTGCTTCACCGCCCGCATGATCGGCGGCCGACTCGCGATCTCGGACGAGTCCACGGAGCTGCGGTTCGTCCAGCCGGAGGAGATCGATCAGCTGCCGATGCACCATACGCAGCGGTTCCGGATCCGTCACTTCCTGGAGCACCGTGATCGGCCCTATCTCGGCTGATCTCGTAGACCGCGGTGAACGGTAACTCTGATGGAGGCGACTCACAACTCACCCTCCAAGTCGTTGGGAGGGCACATTGACGGCTGTTCAACCCGGCAGCCACTCTGCTCAACCCGACCTGTCAGCGCCTCTGTGTGTCAAGCGGCTTGAACGAGATGGTTCCGTTGATCTCGTTTCATGATCCGGTAGTCCACGTTGGAGAGGCGTCGCTTGAGGGCCCGGCGGGCCTCCGAAGGCGTCTTCCCCTCAGCGATCTTGCGGAGGTAGTAGTCCTGCCCGCGCCCGCCGTCGCGGATCTGGCAGACGGCGATGGTGTGCAGGACCGAGTTGAGCGCGCGGTTTCCGCCGGTGTTGAGCCGGTGACGGACGTTGTTGCCGCTGGAGGCGTCCAGGGGTGCGCTGCCGGTGTAGCTGGCGAAGTGGTGCTCGGTGGGGAACCGGCTGATGTCCCCGATGTGGCCGAGGACCTTCGCGGCCAGCACAATGCCCAGGCCCGGCAGGGTGGTCAACGTGGTGCGGGTCGCAGCGATGGCCTCGCGCATTTCAGCTTCGTTGTCCTTGACCTGCCGGTCCAGTCTGCGCAGGTCGGCCAGCAGGTCACGGGCTATGTCCCGGCGGCAGTTGTCGGTGGCCGTCACCGGCCGGATGCCCTTCATCAAGGCGGCGGCTTTGTCGGCCGACAAGCCGGTGGGTGCTCCGCCGGGCAGGAGATCGCGCAGGACGGCATGGAGTCGGTTGAGGACGCGGGTGCGCTCGTGGACCAGGTCGTCCCGCCGCTCAGTCAGCAACCGCAGGATCGTGGTCTGGTCTTCCTGGACCACGAGGCGCAGGTCATGGCGGAAGAGCGCGACCTGAGCGACGTGGAGGGCGTCCTTGGCATCGGTCTTGCGGTCTCCGCCAGTGGCGAGCAGCCGAGCCCGGGCCGACAGGGTGGAGGGCACGTCGACCACGTTCTCGCCCACGGCGGCCAGTTGCTGGGCGAGCGAGCGGCCCAGGCCGCCGGCGCCCTCGACCGCGAAACGACGGTCGGGCCACTGCTCACACCAGCGCATCAGCTGGCGGAAGGTGCCGGAGTTCACCACGAACCGGCGCTGGGCCACCTGGTGGCCGGCGACGTCGACGGCGACGGCGGTGTGGGACGACTTGTGGGGATCGACACCGATCAGGATCACAGGCTGCTGCCCTCGCGCTCGATGAGACAGGACGGGGAGTGCGGTGGGCACCCTGACTTGAAGTCACTGCGTCACCTTCATGCCTCTGTCGAGCCACACCGCGGGGGTGTCGGCCGGCGGCGGCACGCTATCAGTGAGCCAGCCCGAGGGCGGCAAGGAGCACTGCGGGCCCGTGCCGACCGACACCCTGGACGCTACGGCTGCATACCGACTAGTCACAAGAACTTGTGTTCTAATATGCTGCCTGTCTGGGCGGTAGGAGCAGATCGGTTGGGACGTGCTCCCAACTCGGATTCAAGCGGTTGACTACTCTGCATACGCTTCGGGGCGGCAATCCTAGGCCGGAGGCAGGAGCGCGGGTTGGTCTGATGTGACGGAAGTCCGCATCCGACTCGTCCTAGTCGCTGCGAGTCCGCGCCTGGTGCGCGAGGCCAGGTCGAATCGCTGCTACACCATCGCTCGGAGGTGACGGCAGCGCTGACGGCAACGACGGCACACAGGCGCACATGATCGCCAACCTGTGCGAACGGAGTGAGGGGCCGCAGGCAGTCTTCATAGTGCGCTGCCCGATCCTACGGATCGGCCCCGGAGCGATCCGGGGCCTCTTGCGTTTCAGGGGTGTACAGCAACGGGGTTTGGATCACCGGGTCTCGCCCCGGTACCGCCCATGGCGGCCTACGCCCTCGCCGGGCCGAGGCGCTGGCCGGGCCGAGGCGGCTGGTCAGGGTGGGCCCCCGGATCGGATCCGGGGGTCCGGCAGGGCGGGCGAAGTCAGCGGACGTCGACGAAGTCGCCGGTGGAGGTGGCGGCCGCGGTGGTGGACGTGCGAGCGAAGGCGTATCGCCAGTAGCCGTCCGTCGACGCCTTCACCGTGGTCTTCAGACCTCCCGTGCTGCTGGTGGAGATCGTCTTCACAGTCGTGTACCCGGACGTCGCCTTCTTGCTGAACTGGAGCTTCACCTTCTGCCCGGCGTATCCGTGATAGCCGCCGAGCGTCTCCCAGTCCGCGCGGGAGAGCTTGCCCGTGATCGTGAGCGTCTTGCCCTTGGTCACCGGCTCGGGGGACGCGTTCGCCGTCACCCTCGCATCGCGCACCACGGACGGTGACTTGGCGGCGTGCAGATCGACGTACCCCGTGCCGTCCGCGGACTCGGCCCAGGCGGCGACCTTCCAGACACCGGCGAGGGAGTTACGACCGAGGGTCCAGCGCGGCTGGATGTAGGCGAACTGCGTCACGCAGGTGGACGTGGTCGCGTCGGCCTTGGTGCAGGTCGCCGGCCACGTGCCGTAGAGGACGGCGTCGGGGGTGGCGTACGAGCCCCGGTAGAGGTACATGTCGCCGCTCGCGATCCCCGACGGGTCGGTCGCGGTGAACTTCGCCTTGAACACCTGCAACGGCTCGTCGGTCAGCTCGACCGGCTTTCCGCCGTTCACCACGATGTTCGAGATACGGGTCGCACCCACCGTCTTGTCGCTCTGCGGGGCCGGGCCCCCGAACGCCCGCGCGATGGTGCGGCGGAGGCTGCCTCCCTGGTCGTCGGCGGCGGTGACGCGCAGGGTGATGAAGGAGGCGGTGGCGGGTACGTCCAGCGTGGCGGAGCCGTCGGCCGCGACGGGCAGGTCGGTCCAGCTCGTGCCGTCGTCCGTGGAGTACGCGAGACCCGTGACCCTGGTGTTCGCCTCTGCCGCCGTGCTGCGGGTGCTCGCGCTCGCGTCGATCCGTACCGCCCCGGCAGCCGCGCGACCCAGGCCGTCGAGCCCCGAGACCTTCAACTGAGCATCGATCAGCGGGAGTTCCTTGCCTTCCGCATAGTCCGAACGGAACGTCCACTCATTGTGGACGTCCGTGGACAACCGGGAGTACGGGACACGGCGGTGCACCCTCTGGTCGAGGGTGTACGTCCGCTCGAACGACGGCAGGCTCGAAGATGTCAGCGCGTGGGAGCTGTCGAGGCCCGAGGCCTGGGCGTAGGTGACGCCGTCGGACGCCAGCTTGTAGGCGTAGGTCGCGCGCAAGTCGTTGGCCGTGTGGCCCGCGGTGTCACCGAAGGCGCTCGGCTCGTACAGCCGGATCTTCCCGAAGGACCGCTGTGAGCCGATCGACTGGCCGCGCGTCGGCTGGAGCGGGGCCGCGCCCAGCACCTCGCCCGCACTGGTCCCGGCGGGCAGGGTGCGATCGGGGAGGTTCAGGCTCAGCTCGCCGGTGCCGTAGTCCAGGAAGCGGCTGTAGGTGATGCCGGGGGTGACGTACTCGGTGACGGAACCGGCGGCCGGCACCGAGGCGCCGATGAACACGCCCGTCCACTCGCCGGAGGAAGGGACGCTCTCCAGGGTCGCGGTGGTGCGGGTGCCCGGGGCGTTGACCTTCGTGACGGTCTTCGCCAGGGCAGAGGTACGGACCGTCTTGATGGGCGAGGCCGGCACCGTGGTGTTGAAGCTGTGCGTGAGGTCGTAACGGTAGGCGCTGGGGACGCTCGCGGACGCGCCTTTCTTGCCGAGCACCTCGTGCAGGCGCAGCGAGACACCAGGCACCGAGAACGGGGTGACGTACACCTTGTCGGGCCCCCCGCCGGCGAAGCCCGCCAGGTCGCCGCCCGGGACGCTGATCCACACGGCGGAGGAGTCCCGGGCGGCGGTGGTGTCATCGGTACGGATCGCGGTTTCCTTGGCCGCGCGCTGGTCGAATGTGACCGTGGTGGCGGCCGAACCGACGGTGAAGGTCCGGGTGAGCAGGTAGCTCGGCTCCATCCAGTCGTCGTGCAACGCCACTGAGAAGTAGTCGCCCGGTGGCAGCTTCACGCTTGAGGTGCCCCCTACGGTGTTGCTGTTGACGGCGTACGACGTCCAGGTCTTGCGGTTCCAGACGTAGAAGAGCTTGGACCTGACGTCGGCGTGCGTGATGCTCAGTTTCACCGTGTACGTCGACGCGGCGGCGCTCCGCGTCGTAAGACCGCTGCGCATGGTGCCCGTGCGGGTGCCCGTCGCTGTCAGCGGAAGCCTGGCAGCCGTACGGTCCGCCGCGGACTTTCCTGTCGGCCGTACGGAAAGCGTGCCGTTCGTGGCGGCGACCGTGTAGCGGGCCGGGTGGCCCCCGGAGCCTTCCGGGTCCGCCGTGACCCGGACGTCCCGTCCGTCGACGAGTTCGACACGGCCACCGTCCCCCACCTCGGCACTCGGCGCCGTGCTGTGTGCCGGATCCTGTACCGCGGAGACCAGGCCTACCGTGGCGGGTTCTCCATCCGTGGCACTCGCCATGGGCGCGAGCAGCACCGAAGCCGTCACCAACGCCCCGCTCACTGCCACCCCAGCGGGTCTTCGGAACCGCCCACCCAAAAAGCCGGACATCAAATGCCCCCCTGTCTCTTCCCCTTGAGAATCAACTCCCGGCTCATCCACAGGAGTCGATCAGCCCACTCTAAGGTGAAGTGCAGGAGCCTGCGTTCGATTACTGGCCGGCCTCGGTGGACCTCGGGCTCATCCCTGCGCGGGCCCGTCATGCCGCCAGGCCACCCGTCCCACCCACCGCCCTCACGGGGGCTGAAGTCGGCGGGTCGTGGCGGGTGGGTTCAGGGTGCGGTGGCGGTTGATCGCCAGGCCGGGTTGAGCATGGTGCGCAGCACCGCCACCACCTGGGCAGGAGCGAATTCGGCGAAGAGGGCATCCGTGAAGCCGTCCTCCTCTGATCCGTCCTTGCCGTCCGCGGCGATCAGCGCCTGCGCCACCTCGTCCGGGATGCTCCCGACGATGGCCCGCGCGGTCTCATCCACCCGTGGGTCGTCCTCGGCCGCCTCGGCCAGTGCATCCATCCGGGCGTATGCCGCGTAGGTGCGCCGTACGGCCTCGGCGTCGGCGCTCAGACTCTGCCCCATGGCGTGGAGCCAGCCGCGGTCGCCGCCCGGCGAGCCGGTCTCCAGCAGGGCCAGCAGCTCCCGCTCCTTGGCCGCCATCGCCGGTTCCGGTCCGGGCAGCCGCGCCGCCGCGCGGGCCATGGTGACGAAGAGCGCGGCGAGTTCGGGGGAGACCGGGGCCTCGGCGGGCAACCGCCCGGTCCGCTCGGCCTGCTTGAGGAGGTGGCCAAGGCGGACGCGACGCTCTCGGATGGCCTCCTCCTGACGGGCCAGGTCGGCGTCCAACTCGGCGAGGATCTCTACGAAGTCCTTGCCCGCGTCGTCCGCCAGCACGTCCTTCACTTCGTCCAGGCTGAGGCCCAGCTCGGTCAGACGGCGGATGCGGGCCAGTTCGACGGCGTCGCGCAGCGTGTACTCGCGGTATCCGTTGGGCTGCCGCGGCGGCTCCGGCAGCAGCCCGATGCGGTGGTAGTGCCGCACGGCGCGGGCGGTGACGCCGACGACGCCGGCTAGCTCTCCGATTCGCATGGCACCAGTAGAAACGTTGTCGCTGCGACAAGGTCAAGCAGTGCCGTTCACGGCAGACGACGCAGACGACGCAGACGGCCTTGGCCGTACGAGGCGAGGAAGGCGAGGAAGGCGAGGAAGGCGAGGAAGGATGGGACGGCTCGCCAAGTGGCCCCGCACGAGCCTGCGTCAGGCGCCGGCCGGTGTCACGGGCGTGGGCCGGGTGCGGCCCCAGGCCGCCAGGGGCTGGAGGGCTTCGTTGAGGCGGGTGCCGTCGTCGGTCAGTGAGTACTCGACGCGGGGCGGGACCTCGTCGTAGGAGATGCGGCGCACGATGCCGTCCGTTTCCAGCTCGCGCAGGTGCGAGGCCAGCATCTTCTCGCTGACCCCTGGAAGCAGCCGGCGCAGTTCGCCGAAGCGGCGGTGGGGGTGCTCGTGGAGCGCCCAGAGGATCAGCACCTTCCACTTGCCGCCGATCCCCTCCATCGCGGCGTCGATCCCGCAGACATGCCCGTCCGGTGCGCCCGGCCGGTTCAGCGTGGTCATGCCCCACCCTTCCGACGTGCTCGCTCACCTCAGGGTAACCACCCACTCCGAAGTGCGTACTTGATCGGCCGCGGGCCTGTGACCAGCCTGATCGGCATGACACGGAACACCGTTGAGAAGGCTCCCGTCACGCTGCTGGGCCTCGGCGCGATGGGCACCGCGCTGGCCCGTGCCTGGCTCGTCGCCGGGCACCCGCTCACCGTCTGGAACCGCACCCCGGCCCGCGCGGCGGCGCTCGCCGCCGAGGGCGCGACGGTCGCGGACAGTGCCGCCGCGGCGGTCGCGGCGAACACCCTGCTCGTGGTCTGTCTGCTGGACGACGCCTCGGTCGGCGAGGCGCTGGCCCGCACCGACCTGACCGGCCGGGACCTGGTCAACCTCACCACCGGCACCCCGGCACAGGCCCGCGCCCGCGCCGCCTGGGCCCGCGAGCGCGGCGCCCGTTACCTGGACGGCGGGATCATGGCCGTCCCTCCGATGATCGGCGTCCCGCAGGCCGGCGGCTACGTCCTCTACAGCGGCTCACGCGAACTGTTCGAGCGGCACCGGCAGACGCTGGGCGTCCCCGCCGGCACCACGTACGTCGGCCAGGACGCGGGCTTCGCGGCCCTGCACGACATCGCCCTGCTCAGTGCCATGTACGGGATGTTCGCCGGGGCCGCGCACGCCTTCGCCCTGATCCGCAAGGAGGACATCGATCCCACGTCGCTCGCCCCGCTGCTCGCCGACTGGCTCGTCGCGATGGCGCCGGGCGTGCACCGGACCGCGGAGCGGTTGCGCAGCGGCGACTACACCGAGGGCGTCGTCTCCCGTCTCGCCATGCAGGCGGCCGGCGCGCCCACCTTTCTGAGCACCGCCGCACAGCAGGGGGTCAGCCCGGAACTGCTCAGCCCGTACTTCGCGTTGATGCGCCGCCGCCTGGCCGAGGGCGGTGGCGACGAGGATCTGACGGGCCTGATCGATCTGCTGGTCCGCTGACCGGCTGCTTGGACCCCGCCCCTGGTCGTCCCCGCACGGGCCGGGTCAGTCGGGCAGGCCCAGGTCCTCGCGCATGATGCGGCGCAGGGCGGTGAGCCGGGGCTCCGCGGCCTTGAGGTCCAGGAGTGCCTGTTCGGCGCTTTCCCCTGCGCGCGTCAGGCCGCGATCGATGCGCTTGGCGGTGGCGTCGGCCGCGGCCAGGACGGCGTTCACCTCGCGGGATGCCCTGAGCACCGTCTCGGGGACGATCATCTGGGCCTCGGCGTAGCGGTCGCGGTAGTCGCGGCGTGCCTCCTCGACCTGGACGCGGTCGTCGTCGGTGTAGACACCGTCCCGCAGCCGGTGCAGGGCGTCCTTCAGCATGGTGTGGAAGTGGCGGGAGGCCCGGTTCATCGCCGTGTAGGCGGAGCGCCGCTCCTCGAAGCGCCGTCTGTTCTCCTCGGTCCGGCGCTCCTCGGCCCGTTGGCGCTTGGCCGCCCAGGTCGTGACCACAGGCGCGAAGAGCGTGCCGAGGACCCCGACGACGGCAGTGACCATGGCGGCTATGGCGGCACCCATGGGGCGACCCTAGCCGCACCCCACCGTCCGAGGGCACGCGGCGGCGGCGCGGGCGGGCCTGGTCCGTGCGTTGACGGCGCCCGAGCGGCGGGGCTTGGCGGACCTGACCGTCTGTGCGGTGTGTGCGTCGACGGCGCCCGTGGGCGGAGCTTGGTGGGCCCGGTCGTCTGTGCGGTGAGTGGGGGCGGGGTCCGTGGGGCGGCTTGGCGGGCCCGGTCCGTGCGGCGGCGGCGCTCGTGGGGCGGGGCTTGGTGGGCCCGGCCGTCTGTGCGGTGTGGGGGGCCGGGGTCCGTGGGGCGGACATCCCGGGTGTGTGGCCTGTCGGCTCGCGGGACGCGGGCGGCGGGCTACGGCGGTGGTGGCGAACGGCCCGGCTCCCGAGGGCCCCCGGCCGGCGGTCGCGGAGGCGGGGAGCTGACCGCCGGGGCCTGACCGTCCGACGAGGCGAGGGGCGTTGTCAGCGGGTGGGTCTAGTGTCGGGGGTGATGGCACAGGCGTGGAAGTGCGCGGGGCTGCGGTGGGCCGTGGACGGCCCCGTGCTGGCGTGGGACGGGGGGCGTAGGAGTGCGCTGCCTCGGGGGAAACGGGTGGCCTTCGGGGTTGTGGAGGGGGGTGTGCGGACATGTGGGGGAGCGCGCGGGCATCCCTGCCCGGTGCGGGCGGCCGTGTCGGGGCGGAGCACTGGCGCGCGGTGCGAGGAGTGCGCACGGCTGGAGCGGGCGCACTCCGTGGCCGCCGACACCGTCGCGGACGACCCCCGGCCGTACCACGTGTATCTGGCGTGGTTCGGACCGGACCTGGTCAAGGTTGGGATCACCGCCGAAGAACGGGGCTCGGCGCGTCTCCTCGAACAGGGTGCCGTCTGCTTCAGCTGGCTCGCCCGCGGCCCGCTGATGGCCGCGCGCCGCGCCGAGGAACTGCTGCGGGCCGCGCTGCGGGTGCCCGACCGGATCCCGTACGGCGTCAAACGGGCGGTGCGGTCGGCGTTGCCCGGCACACCGGCCGAGCGCGCGGTCGAGATCGAGGCACTGCACGCGCGCGCCGTGGCGCTCGACGCCTGGCCCGAGGCACTGGTCAGGGAGCCGTTCCGGCCCGTCGACCATGCCGGCGTGTTCGGGCTGACGGCGGGCCTCGCGACCGCCTACGGCGAGGTCAGCGAGCTGGTCGCGGGCGGGGGTGTGAGCGGTGCGCTGGTCGCGGTGGCGGGGCCCGATCTGCATCTCGCCACCGAGCGAGGGACGGTCGTCCTGGACACCCGGCTGATGACCGGATGGGAGCTGGTTCCGGCGCTGCCCGGGGTCGGTGGGGCCGGTGGTGGGGTGACGGTGCCCGTGCGGAGGTTCCGGGAGGAGACGGGGGTTCAGGACGAGCTTTTCTGAGTGGTCCCCACGGCCGGGCGTGGACAGCCCGGGTGCCGTCGGCGATCGTGGGGGACATGAGCGATCACCGCTGGGGAGCGCGCGCGTGACGGGTACTGAGGCGGAGCCTGCCGTCGAGGCCGCCGAAGTCAGGCGGTTCTGGGGGCGGCTCGGGCTGCCGGGGCTGGTGGACGTGCACACGCACTTCATGCCCGAGCGGGTGCTGCACAAGGTCTGGGCGTACTTCGACGGGCTCGGCCCGCTCACCGGCGGCCTCGAATGGCCGATCACCTACCGCACCGAGGAGGGCGAACGGTCTGCGCTGCTGCGGGAGTTCGGCGTACGGGCCTTCACGGCGATGCTGTATCCGCACAAGCCCGGCATGGCCCGCTGGCTCAACGGCTGGGCCGCCGACTTCGCCGGCCGCACACCGGACTGTCTGCACACCGCCACCCTCTTCCCCGAGGAGGACGCCCCGGACTACGTCCGCCAGGCGCTCGACGAGGGCGCCCGGGTCTTCAAGGCGCATGTGCAGGTGGGGGCGTACGACCCGGCCGACGGACTCCTCGATCCCGTCTGGGGGTTGCTCGCCGAGGCCGGGGTCCCGGTGGTGATCCACTGCGGTTCGGGGCCCGCGCCCGGCAAGCACACCGGACCCGAGCCGATCGGGCGGGTGCTGGCCCGGCATCCGCGGCTGCGGCTGGTCGTCGCGCACCTCGGCATGCCCGAGTACGAGGACTTCCTCGCGCTGGCCGAGCGGTACCCGCAGGTACGGCTCGATACGACGATGGCGTTCACGGACTTCAGCGAGGGCCACGCGCCCTTCCCGAGGCGCGCCCTGCCCCGCCTGGCCGACGTCGGCGACCGCGTCCTGCTCGGCTCCGACTTCCCCAACATCCCCTACCCGTACGTCCATCAGCTGCGCGCCCTGGAACGGCTCGGCCTCGGCGACGCGTGGCTGCGGGCGGTGTGCCACGACAACGGGGCGCGGCTGTTCCGGCTGTGACCCGCACCGGCGGCACCGGTGCGGCTCATGCCGTTCCCAGGAGTTCCCTGAGCGGCGCCTGTGGGTTTCTCAGGGAAATCACAGACACCTGAAAGGGCGCTCTCAGAGCCTCTCGTCAGGGTGTCCACCATGACCACGACCTCGCCCCAGGGGCGCACCGAACTGCTGAGGCCGGACGGGAGCCCCGTCCGAGTGCTTGTGGTGGACGACGAGTTGTCGATCACCGAACTGCTGAGCATGGCTCTGCGATACGAGGGCTGGCAGATCCGCAGCGCGGGTGACGGGCAGGGCGCCGTGCAGAGCGCCCGTGAGTTCCGGCCCGACGCCGTCGTCCTGGACATGATGCTGCCCGACATGGACGGGCTGACCGTGCTGGGCCGGCTGCGCCGCGAACTGCCGGACGTACCGGTCCTGTTCCTGACCGCGAAGGACGCGGTGGAGGACCGGATCGCCGGACTCACCGCAGGCGGCGACGACTATGTCACCAAGCCGTTCAGCCTGGAGGAGGTCGTCGCCCGGCTGCGCGGCCTGATCCGGCGGTCCGGCGCCGCCGACCGGCGCTCCGACTCCGTCCTGGTCGTCGGCGACCTCACCCTCGACGAGGACAGCCACGAGGTCGCGCGGGCCGGCGAGAACATCCACCTCACCGCGACCGAGTTCGAGCTGCTGCGCTTCCTCATGCGCAATCCGCGCCGCGTGCTGAGCAAGGCGCAGATCCTCGACCGCGTGTGGTCCTACGACTTCGGCGGCCAGGCCAACGTGGTCGAGCTGTATATCTCCTATCTGCGCCGGAAGATCGACGCCGGGCGCGAGCCGATGATCCACACCCGGCGCGGCGCCGGATATCTGATCAAACCCGCCGTGTCATGAGCGGGCGCCGACGGCCGCGTACGCAGCAGCGACGTGGGGGTCCCCCCGATCGAGCGAAGCCGAGACCGGGAAAGGGACAGCCGCGCACCCTGCGGACGCGGCTCGTCGTCGCATCCGTCGTGCTGATCGCCGTGGTCTGCTCGGTGATCGGCACCGTGACCACCCTGGCGCTGCGCTCGCACCTGTACCAGCAGCTCGACGGCCAGCTCGCCGAGGTCGGGGCGCGCGCCTTGGGCCTGCTCGCCCCGCCCGTCCAGGGCAAGGGCGTCCCCGTCCCGGACGACGACCAGCAGGGCAAGGCGCTCGACCTGTCCGACTTCGTCACCCGGGGCCCGCAGCCGCAGTACACGGTCGCGGCCCAGGTCGAGGACGGCGTGGTCACCGAGGGCAAGGTCGGCCACAAGTCCGACCACACCTACGACATGAGCCCCAAGGCGCTGACCGAGGCCCAGCTCGCGGCCCTCGGCGCCGTCACCCGGGACGGCGGCATGCACACCGTGGACATCCCCGGCCTCGGCAGCTACCGCGCCCAGTACGTCACCGGACCCAAGGGCAGCTACTACGTCGCCGTACCGACCAAGGACACCGACGACAACATCAACACCCTGATCCTCGTCGAGGTCAGCGTCACCGCCGCCGGTCTGGTCGCCGCCGGGATCGCCGGCCATGTCCTGGTCGGCGTCGCCACCCGGCCGCTGCGCAAGGTCGCCGCCACCGCCACCCGGGTCTCCGAACTGCCCCTGCACTCCGGCGAGGTGAACCTCAGCGAGCGGGTCCCGGAGTCCGAGTGCGACCCGCACACCGAGGTCGGCCGGGTCGGCGTCGCACTCAACCGGATGCTCGACCATGTGCACGGCGCCCTGCACGCCCGCCAGCAGAGCGAGACGCGGGTGCGGCAGTTCGTCGCGGACGCCAGCCACGAACTGCGCACACCACTGGCCTCCATCCGCGGCTACGCCGAACTGACCCGGCGCGGGCGGGAACAGGTCGGCCCCGACACCCGGCACGCGCTTCGCCGCATCGAGTCCGAGGCGGGCCGGATGACGCTGCTCGTGGAGGATCTGCTGCTGCTCGCCCGGCTCGACGCGGGCCGGCCCCTGCAGTTCGAACAGACCGATCTCGTCCCGCTCGTCGTGGACACCGTCAGCGACGCCCGCGCGGCCGGCATGGACCACACCTGGCGGCTCGACCTGCCCGACGAACCGGCCCTCGTGTCGGCGGACGCGGCCCGGCTGCAACAGGTCCTGGTCAATCTGCTGGGCAACGCCCGCAACCACACCCCGCCCGGCACCACGGTCACCGCCCGCGTACAGCGGCGCGGACCGTGGCTGTGCGTCGACGTCGAGGACGACGGCCAGGGCATCCCGGCGAAGGTGCTGCCGCACGTGTTCGAACGGTTCGCGCGGGGCGACTCCGCACGGTCGAGATCCACCGGGTCGACCGGTCTGGGCCTGGCCATCGTGCAGGCCGTCGCGACCGCGCACGGCGGTGCCGTCACCGTGGACAGCGTCCCCGGGCGCACGGTGTTCACCGTCCACCTGCCCGCGCCGCACCCGGCGCTGCCCCGGCCGACCGCTGAACCGCGGCGGTCATCGCACTCACAGGCGCAGCACAGCGCCGGCACATGGGCGGAACAGGGCGCCTGACGACAGTCGGGGACATGCGAACCGACTCTTCTCCCGGCACCCTGCCGGCGCGGGAGCACCTCCCGGCCGGCGACGCCGGTACGCCTGTCCTGGACGTAGTGATCCCCGTCTACAACGAGGAGAAGGACCTCGGGCCCTGCGTGCTCAGACTGCACGAGCATCTGACGCGCACCTTCCCGTACGCGTTCCGCATCACGATCGCGGACAACGCGTCCACGGACACCACCCCCGAGGTGGCGGCCCGCCTCGCGGCCCGGATCCCCGAGGTCGTCGACTTCCGCCTGGAACAGAAGGGACGCGGGCGCGCGCTGCGGGCCGTGTGGTCCGCCTCGGACGCCCCGGTCCTCGCCTACATGGACGTCGACCTGTCCACCGACCTCAACGCGCTGCTGCCGCTGGTGGCCCCGCTGATCTCGGGCCACTCCGACCTCGCGATCGGCTCCCGGCTCAGCCGCTCGTCGCGGGTGGTACGGGGCGCCGAGCGGGAGTTCATCAGCCGCTCCTACAACCTGATCCTGCGCGGCTCGTTGCAGGCCCGCTTCTCCGACGCGCAGTGCGGCTTCAAGGCGATCCGGCGTGAGGTCGCCCAGGTGCTGCTGCCGCTGGTCGAGGACACCGGCTGGTTCTTCGACACCGAGATGCTGGTGCTCGCCGAGCGGGCCGGGCTGCGCATCCACGAGGTGCCGGTCGACTGGGTCGACGACCCGGACTCGACGGTGCACATCGTGCGGACGGCGACCGACGACCTCAAAGGCTTGTGGCGGGTGGGCAAGGCCCTGGCCACCGGTTCGCTGCCGCTGGACCGGCTCACCCGGCCGTTCGGCGACGACCCGCGCGACCGCGAGATCCAGGACGTACCGACGGGGCTGGCCCGGCAACTCGTCGGGTTCTGCGTGGTCGGCGGCCTGTCGACCCTCTTCTACCTGCTCCTCTACAGCGTCTTCCGGCAGTTCGCCGGCTCCCAGGTGGCCAACGCGGCGGCCCTGCTGGTCTCGGCCGTCGCCAACACGGCGGCCAACCGGCGGCTGACCTTCGGGGTGCGCGGTCGCGGCGGCGCGGTACGGCACCAAGCACAGGGTCTGGTGGTCTTCGGCATCGGCCTCGCCCTGACCAGCGGCTCGCTCGCCGCCCTGGACGCGGCCGCCGGCGATCCCGCGCACTCCACCGAATTGGCGGTGCTGATCGCCGCGAACCTCGCGGCGACGGTGCTGCGTTTCCTCCTGTTCCGCGCGTGGGTGTTCCCAGACCACCCCGAGCCCGACGCCGAGTTCAGCCCCGGGCCCGGCCCGGAGCCTGTCTCCGGGTCCGGTGTGAGGTCTGGCCGTGGGTCCGGCTCCGAGTCCGGCCACGGGCCTGGCCGCGAGTCCGGTCCTGAGTCCGGCTCCGGGTTCGGTCGCGAGTCTGGCTCCGTCTCCCCGCACCAGGCCGCCGCCTACCCGGTCCGTCCGGGCTCTCCCGACCGGCCCCTGTCCGACGCCCACCTCCCCCCGGGGCCCCGCCAGCCCCGGCCGAGAGCCCCGCTGCCGCGACGCCCCACGCCGCACCCGCAACAAGCACAGCAACCGCAGCAGAACCAGCAACCGCAGCAGGCGCAAGACCTGAAGCAGGGCCAGAACTTGCGGCAGGCGCAAGACCGGCACCAGGTCCAGCGCGCCCGACAAGTACAGCAACCGCACCAGACCACCCAACTCCGTGCCGGCGACGGTGTGGACGGGAACTGGAGGGACGCCACCGTGCGACTGCACCCGGTGCGCCTTCACGACACCGACCCGGGGGATGCCCGATGACCACCCATTACGACCAGCCGACCGACCGGACAGGACCCGGCTCATGGGGCCCGCCCCCCACCGCTCCCCCGTCACAGGGCCCGGCCCCGGCCCCCGAGTCGGGCGAGCCGAAGCAGCCCCTCGCCCGCAGACTGTGGCGCGGACGTCCGGGCGACCCGCGCTGGACGCGCCCGGCCCTCCTCGGCCTGCTGCTCGCCACCGCGCTGCTGTACCTGTACAACCTGAGCGCATCCGGTTACGCCAACTCCTTCTACTCGGCGGCCGTTCAGGCGGGCAGCACGTCCTGGAAGGCGTTCTTCTTCGGCTCGCTGGACGCGGGCAACGCGATCACCGTCGACAAGCCCTCGGCGTTCCTGTGGCCGATGGAGCTGTCGGTGCGGATCTTCGGCCTGAACTCGTGGGCGATCCTCATCCCGCAGGTGCTGATGGGCGTCGGCACCGTCGCCGTCGTCCATGCCGCGGTGCGGCGCCGGTCCGGCCCGGTGCCCGGTCTGATCGCGGGCGCCGTGCTTGCGCTCACCCCGGTCGCGGCGCTGATGTTCCGCTTCAACAACCCGGACGCGATGCTGGCCCTGCTGATGGCGTTGGCCTGCTACTTCGTGATGCGTGCCGTGGAGGACGGGCGCACCCGGTGGCTGGTCTGGGCGGGCGTCGCGGTCGGCTTCGCCTTCCTCGCCAAAACACTGCAGGCGTTCGTGATCCTGCCGCCGCTGGCGGTCGTGTACGCGGTCTGCGCCCCGGTGCGGCCGCGTACACGGTTCGTCCAACTGGCCCTCGCCACGGCGGCGATGGTCGTCGCCGGCGGCTGGTGGGTGGCGGTCGTGGAGTTGTGGCCCGCCTCGTCCCGCCCGTACATCGGCGGCTCGCAGAACAACTCCTTCCTTGAGCTGACCTTCGGCTACAACGGCCTGGGGCGGCTGAACGGCGAGGAGACGGGCAGCGTCGGCGGCGGTGGCGGCCCGGGCGGCACCGGCCAATGGGGCGAGACCGGCTGGGACCGGATGTTCAACGCCGAGATCGGCGGCCAGGTCTCGTGGCTGATCCCGGCCGCGCTGATCCTGCTGGTGGCCGGCCTGTGGGCCACCCGGCGGGCCCGGCGTGCCTCGGTGACCCGGGCCGGATTCCTGGTCTGGGGCGGCTCGCTGCTGATGACCATGATCGTCTTCAGTTATATGGCGGGCATCTTCCACCAGTACTACACGGTCGCCCTCGCCCCCTACCTCGCGGCCGTGATCGGCATGGGCGCCGGTCTGCTGTGGGAGCGGCGGGCCGAGACCTGGGCGTCGATCGCCCTCGCGGCCTCCGTGGTGGCGTCCGCCGCCTGGGGCTATGTCCTGCTCAACCGCACCCCGGACCATCTGCCCTGGCTGCGCTGGCTGGTCCTGATCGGCGGCCTGGCCGCCGCGCTGGGCCTGGTCTTCGCGGGCCGGGCGCCGCGCCGGCTGGCCCTCGGGGCGGCGGCCGTGGGTCTCGTCGCCGCGCTGGCCGGGCCGACTGCGTACACCCTGAGTACGGTCGACTCGGCGCACACCGGCTCCATTCCGACGGCTGGTCCGGCGGGCGCGAGCGCGATGGGCTTCGGCGGCCGTCCCGGCGGCGGCATGCGGGGCGGCTTGGGCGGCGGCATGCCGGGCCAGAACCAGCAGAACGGCAACGGGGGCACGCAGAACGGCAACGGGAGCACGCAGAACGGCAACGGCTTCCCCGGCGGTGGCACCGGTGGCTTCCCGGGTGGCGGCCTGCCCGGTCAGAACCAGCAGGACGGCGACGGCGGTGGCCAGGGTCAGCAGAACGGCAACGGTTTCCCGGGCGTCGGCGAGGGCGGCGGGATGGGCGGCGGTGGCGCCGGCGGTCTGCTCGACGGTGCCACGGTCGGCTCCGAGGCCAAGAAGCTGCTGGAGGCGGACGCCGGGACGTACACCTGGGTCGCCGCGTCCATCGGCTCCCAGAACGCCGCGAGCTACCAACTGGCCACCGGTGAGCCGGTGATGGCGATCGGCGGCTTCAACGGCACCGACCCGTCCCCGACACTGGCGCAGTTCAAGCAGTACGTGGCGGACGGGAGGATCCACTACTTCATCGCCGGCGGCGGTACGAGTGGCGGCATGGGCGGCAGTGACAGCGGCACCGCCTCGCAGATCACCTGGTGGGTCGAGAGCAACTTCAAGAAGGTGACGGTCGGTTCGGCCACCTTCTACGACCTCACGCAGCAGTCGAGCGGCGGCTGAGGACCGGCCGTACGGAGCGGGGCGGTGGCCGGGACCGCGGTCACCACCCCGCTCCCTTGTCCGTTGTACGCCGTATAGGAACTGTTTTACGGTGTACAGCACGTCGATCGCTCACCCGTGAACTGGCCTGGCGGTGGCGATGCAGATCTTCGCGCCCGAGGAACAGCCCAAGGCGATCGGCATCTGGAGCGCGGTCAACGCGCTCGGCTTCGCCGGCGGACCGCTGATCGGCGGGTTCATGCTCAACCACTTCTGGTGGGGCGCGATCTTCCTGATGTACCTGCCGGTCGTCGCGCTGGCGCTGGTGGCGGTCGTGGCGCTGGTACCGGAGTCGAAGAACCCCGAGGGCGACCGGCCCGACCTGCTCGGCGCCGTGCTCGCCACCATCGGCATGGCCGGACTGGTCTTCGCGATCATCTCCGGCCCGGTGCACGGCTGGTCGTCGGCCCAGGTGCTGGTGAGCGCCCTCGTCGCGGTGATCGTCCTCGCGTGCTTCGCCCGCTGGGAGAGCCGCGTCCCGTACCCATGCTCGACCTGCACTTCTTCCGTGACCGCCGGTTCACGGGCGCGGTGAGCGGGGCGGTGCTGATCAGCTTCGGCCTGGGCGGGGCGCTGTTCCTGCTCACCCAGCCTGCAGTTCGTCCTCGGCTACGGCCCCCTGGAGGCCGGTCTGCGCACGGCGCCGCTCGCCCTCGCGATCGTGCTGGGCATGGCGCTGATGTCGGCGGGGCTGGTGTCCATCGCCCTGCTGGCCTCCGGCGGTTACGCCGGAACCCTGCTCGGGCTGCTGCTGATCGGCGGCGGCTGCGCGATCGCCAACCCGGCGATGGCACACGCCATCATGAGTTCGATCCCGCCGGCCAGGGCGGGGGTCGGGGCCGGGATCAACGGGACGCTCGCGGAGTTCGGCAACGGGCTCGGGGTCGCGGTGCTCGGCGCGGTGCTCAGCTCCCGGGCCGCGGCGGGCGGGCTGGCTTCGGGGCTGGAGGCGGGCCAACTCGTGGGCGCGGTCGCCATGTTGGCCGGCGGGCTGGTGGCCGGTGGGCTGCTGCGGCGGGCGCAGCGGGTGCTCGCCTGACGGTCCGGCCGGCGCCCCGGGGTGCGGGCACGGGGTGATCGCGGGGGGTCACCGAGGCCCTCACGGGCCTAGCATCGTGCCAAGTGGTCGGAGATCAGGAAGGTGCGTCGATGGTGGAGGCGGCCGGGCGGGCGGCGCGTACCAGTGTCTGGCTGGAGGGGAAGACCCGCCGTGGCGGGCGCGGCGGCGGGCAGCCGTCCGGCCTGGACCGGGAGCGGATCACCGAGGCGACCGTGCGGCTGCTGGACGCGGAGGGGCTCGCCCGGTTCTCCATGCGGCGGCTGGCCGCCGAACTGAGCGTCACCGCGATGTCCGTGTACTGGTACGTCGACACCAAGGACGACCTGCTCGAACTCGCCCTGGACGCGGCCTTCGGCGAACTGCGGCTGCCCGGACCCGAGGAGGCGGGCGAGGACTGGCGGGACCAACTGCGTGCGCTGGCCCGGGAGTACCGCGCGCTGCTGGTGCGGCACCCGTGGCTGTCCCCGCTGGCCGGCCGCTACCTCAACATCGGCCCGAACTCGCTCGGCTTCTCCGGCCGGGTGCAGCAGATCGTGCGCCGCTCCGGGCTGCCCGCGCACGGCATCATGGGCGCCATCTCGGCCGTCTTCCAGTTCGTGTACGGCTTCGGCACGATCGAGGGACACTTCGCGGCCCGGGTCGCGGCGACCGGCATGACCCCGGACGAGTACCACCGCACCGCCATGACCGCGGTGACCGCGGCCCCGCAGGCCGCCGAGGTCATCAAGGAGTCCAGGGACATCCTGGAGGCCCGCGGCGGGGACACGGTCGAGGAGATGCTGGAACGGGACTTCGCCTTCGCCCTGGACCTCCTGATCGCGGGCATCGAGGAGATGGTCCGAAGAACCAGCCCCGAGCCGTAGCCACTCGACGACGGTGACATGGCCGCCGGCCCGCCCCAGCCGCGCACTCCTCAGCGTGAACCACCACGCGCCCACGGGGAGCTGCCGCGGTGGCCGCGGGGTTGAGGGGTCCTGCGGCGGCGTGTTCCTCAGCGTGAGCTGTTGCGTGCCCTTCCCAGGGGAGCCGCGATGGCGGGTGGCTCCCCTGGCGAGGTGGGGCTGAAGTGGCGCGCGTGCATCCCGCCCCCCCCGCTCCTCGGTGTGAGCCACCACGTGCCCCACGGGGGAGCTGCCGCGGTGGCGACGGGGTTGGGGGGCGTCCCGGCCGCGTGTTGCTCGCTGTGAGTTGTTGCGTGCCCTACCGGGGAGTCGCGCCGCCGGGGGCTGGGCGGGGCGTCCCGGTCGCGTGGTCCTGGGTGTGAGCCGGTCGGCTGCTCCGCTGGCTTGGTTCTGTTCGGACGTGGCTGCATGCCCCGCCGGGCCTGGTTCTGTTCGGGTGGGGTGACTGCCGCGTCGGGCCTGGTTCTGTTCGGGTGGGTTGGCTGCCGTGCTGGGTCTGGTCCTGTACGGTCGGGGCCGCCGCCCCGGCGGGGTCAGTTCTGTTCGACCAGGCGGGCCGGGAAGCCGCCGGTGGCCACCGGGCCCCAGCGGGTGGGGGTGATGCGGATGATCGACTTGCCCTGTTTGAGCATCGCCGCGCGGTACTCGTCCCAGTCCGGGTGTTCACCGGCGATGTTCCGGTAGTACTCGACCAGCGGCTCCACGGAGTCCGGGCTGTCGACGACCTCCGCCGTCCCGTCGACCTGGACCCACGGCCCGTTCCAGTCGTCGCTGAGCACGATCAGGCTGACCCGCTCGTCCCGCTTGGCGTTGCGGGTCTTGGCGCGCTCCGGGTAGGTGGAGACCACGATCCGGCCGGAGTCGTCGACCCCGCAGGTCAGCGGCGATGCCTGGGGGCCGCCGTCGGTCCGCCGGGTGAGCAGGACGGCCCGGTGCCGGGGCCGCACGAAGTCCAGCAGCTCGTCGAGGGAGACGGTGGTGTTCGTCGCGATGTTCGGTGCCATGCGGGCAGCCTAGGGGCAGCGGCCCCCGTTCTGGCTGACCCTGCCGTTCCTACGCCTGTGGCAGCGTTTCGCCCTGCACCGCCTGGACGTCCAGCTCGACCTTCAGGGTCGTGCCGATGGCCGCGATGCCCGCCTGGACGACCTGGTTGTAGTTCATGGCGAAGTCCTCGCGGCGCAGTTCCGTCGTCGCGCGGAAGGCGGCCCGGGTGCCGCCCCAGGGGTCGGAGCCGGTGCCGAGGTAGGCCAGGTCCAGATCGACCGGGCGTACGACACCGCGCATGGCCAGCTCGCCGTGGACCGTCCAGCGGTCCTGGCCGGCCACCGACAGCCCCGTCGAGCGGTAGGTGATCTCGGGGTACCGCTCGACGTCCAGGAAGTCCGCGGACCGCAGATGGGTGTCGCGCATGCCGTTGCCGGTGTCGATGGACGAGGCCCGGATCACCGCCTGCACACGGGACTTGCCGACGTCGTCGGGCGCGATCTCGATCGTGCCGGCGAAGTCGGTGAACCGGCCGCGCACGCTGGAGATGCCCAGGTGCTGGGCGACGGCGGCCACCGTCGAGTGCGCCGGGTCGATGGTCCACGGTCCCGGCGGGGGCAGTTCGGTGCCGCCCTGCCGGGCCAGCGTCACCGTGCCGACCTCGGCCCGCCCGCTCGCGGTGACGATCGCGCTGGCCGCGGCGGGCGCGTACCCGATGGCCGTGACGATCACCGTGTACGCCCCGGGCGCGAGCGCGGTCGTATCCCGCACGGCGCCCTCCGGGTCGGCCTCGGCGCGCAGCACCTGCGTGCCCGTCATGTCGGTCACCGTGACGACCGCGTGCGACACGGCCCATCCGTCCCGGGTGTGGATCCTCGCGGTCAGTCCCATCCCGTTTTCTCCCTGCGAAGCCATGGACCGAACATCCATGGCGGCCTCGAAAAGCCGTACAAATTGGTCATAAAGTGTCCGGCCCGTGGCGGGCGCGCCGCCGCTCGGAGCGCGCCCGCCACGGGCCGGGTGCCGGACTACTCGCCGGGGTGGGCGAGTTCGATGTCGTGTCCGTCGGCTCCGGCTCCCTGCACCGTCAGGGCCGTCGCCACCGGCGGGTAGCCGGTCGCGATGACGGTGTAGTCGCCGGCGTTCAGGTCGGTGAAGGCGTACGCACCGTCCGGTCCCGTGGTGGACGTGCCGACCACGTTGCCCGCCGCGTCCACAAGGGTCACCCGGGCGTCGGCCAGCGGACCGTGCGGGGCCCGGACGACGCCCTGGAGCCGGGCGCCCGCCTCCAGGTCCACCTCGATCCGGGTGACCCCGGTGGTGCCGATCTCGACGGGCAGCGCCCGCGGCCGGAACCCGGCGGCGTTCACCGCGACCGTCACCGCGCCGGGCACCAGCTCACCGAAGGTGAACTGGCCCTGCTCCCCGGTGGACCCGGTGGCCAGCAGATCGCCGCGCACATCGGTGACGATCACCATCGCGTCCTTGACCGGCAGCGCGCTGCCGGCCGCCCGGACCACACCGCTCAGCCCGCTGGTGCCGCTGAGCAGGACGTCGTAGGACACCGGGTCCTCGTGCACCACGATCGTGGACGCCTGCGGCTGGAAGCCGTCGGCGGAGGCGATCAGGACGTACGAGCCGGTGCCGGGCGCGTCCAGCGTGTAGGAGCCGTCGGCCTGGGTGACCGAGCGGCCCAGCTGGCGGCCGGAGAGGGAGATCAGGGTGACCGCGGCCCGCGCGACCGGGGCGCTCTCGGCGCCGCGGACGAAGCCGTGGACCGGGATGCCGCCGGAGGCGGGCTGCTCCGGGGCGGGCACGGTGGCGACGGCCGTCAGCTGCCGTGTCGCGGCCGGCTCCGCGCCGTCCGTGCCGTTGTCGGGGCCCGCCACGACCGGGGAGGCCCAGCTGGGCACCTTCTCCGCGGCCGGCACGGCGGTGGCCGCGGCCGGGGTCTCGGCCGGGGCTTCGCTCTCGGCGGCGGCCTGCGCCAGTGCGCCCTTGGTACGCAGCGGGACCTCCTTGATGAACAGCGTGATGAGGAAGGCGACCGCCGCCAGGCAGCCGGCGATCAGGAACACGTCGGCGATGCCGTGCCCGTAGGCGCTCTCCATGACGGTGCGCAGCGGCGCGGGCAGGGCGTTCATGTCCGGGATGGAGTCCGTGGAGCCCGAAGCGGACAGCCCCTTGGCGTACTTCGGGTTCAGATCGGCGAGGCCGTCCTTGACGTAGTCGGTGATCCGGTGGGACATCACCGCGCCGAGCGCGGAGACGCCGACCGCACCGCCGAGGGAACGGAAGAAGGTGACCGTGGAGCTGGCCGAACCGAGGTCGCTCGGCTCCACCTGGTTCTGCGTGCACAGCACCAGGTTCTGCATCATCATGCCGATGCCGAGGCCCAGCATGGCCATGAAGACGGCCATCTTCCAGTAGTCGGTGTCGTAGCGGATGGTGCCCAGCAGGCCGAGCCCGGCCGTCACCAGCACGCCGCCGCTGACCAGCCAGGCCTTCCAGCGGCCGGTGCGGGTGATGAACTGGCCGGAGACGGTGGAGGAGACGAACAGGCCGCCGATCATCGGGATGGTCAGGACACCCGACATCGTCGGCGACTCGTCGCGGGCCAGCTGGAAGTACTGGCTGAAGAAGACCGTGCCGCTGAACATCGCGATGCCGACGAACAGCGAGGCGAGCGACGCGAGGGTGATGGTGCGGTTGCGGAACAGCCGCAGCGGGATGATCGGCTCGCTCGCCCTGGTCTCGGTGAGCACGAACAGCGCGCCGAGCACGAGGGAGCCGCCGACCATCGCGTACGTCTGCCACGACAGCCAGTCGTACTTGTCACCGGCGAAGGTCACCCAGACCAGCAGCAGCGAGACCGCGGCGGAGATGACGAACGCGCCGCCCCAGTCGACCTTCACCTCCCGCTTCACGACGGGCAGGTGCAGGGTCCGCTGGAGCACGATCAGCGCGATGACCGCGAAGGGCACGCCGACGTAGAAGCACCAGCGCCAGCCCAGCCACGAGGTGTCGGTGATGACACCGCCGAGCAGCGGGCCGCCGACGGTGGCGACGGCGAAGGTGGCACCGAGGTAACCGGAGTAACGGCCGCGCTCGCGCGGGGAGATCATCGCCGCCATGACGATCTGCGCCAGGGCGGACAGACCGCCGACGCCGACGCCCTGCACGACGCGGCAGGCGATCAGCATGCCGGGGTTCTGCGACAGACCGGCGACGACCGAGCCCAGGACGTAGATGACCAGGGCTATCTGGACGAGTGCCTTCTTGCTGTACAGGTCTGCGAGCTTGCCCCACAGGGGAGTGGTCGCGGTCATCGACAGCAGGGCGGCCGTGACCACCCAGGTGTAGGCGGACTGGCCGCCGCCGAGGTCACCGATGAT
Source organism: Streptomyces sp. NPDC004629 (assembly GCF_042873595.1). NCBI lineage: Bacteria > Bacillati > Actinomycetota > Actinomycetes > Kitasatosporales > Streptomycetaceae > Streptomyces > Streptomyces sp. NPDC004629. The sequence goes on from NZ_JBIALO010000003.1 coordinate 274,297, forward strand.
GCGCGGCAGGGCGTTGGAGACGATCGTGGACGACAGGATCGCCACGAACATGCCGAGCAGCAGCCCGGAGAGCGCTTCCATGATCTGCCGGTGCGTCATGGGAGCCTGGTCGGAGCCTCCCCCGTGCTTGGCGTGAGCCCGCACACCGGCTGGTGTGGTCGTTGCCATGGGCTTCCTTTTCTACGTGCTTCTACGTGCTTCTACGTGCTTATCCGGGTGTACGGGTGGTCGTCGCTTCGAGTACCGGCGCGGGGGCGGGCTCGGGCACGGCGGCGGGCTGCGACGGGTGGGGCCGGGCGTGTACGGTCCGGCAGTCGCCGAAGCTGTCCCTGAGCCGGGTCATGAGCCGGATCAGCTGGGCGACCTCGTCGTCGGACCAGTCGCTGAGCCGTTCGGCCAGTAGTTCGGTGCTGCGTCGCGCCAGTTCGTCCGTCATGGATTTGCCCGCGGGAGTGAGGCGCAGGATGCGCGAGCGCTTGTCGGCGGGGTCCGGGGACCGCTCGATCCAGCCCCGTTCGGCGACGTGCGCGACATGCCGGCTGGTGACGGACATGTCCACGGCGAGCAGCTCGGCGAGCTTGCTCATGCGCATGTCGCCGTGCCGCCCGAGCAGGGTCAGCACGGCTGCGGAGCCGCCCGGGCAGTCGTGCGGGAGTATCCGCGCCAGGTCCCGTTTGACGGCTCCGACGGCACTGAGCTGACGCGCCAGCTCCTCGAACTGCGCCTGCTCAGCCATCACACCTCCCGTTTTCGTTGCTTGAGGCAACCGTAGGGGTGCTTGGTTGCTGAAGGCAAACAAATCGGGGGGGTGCGGCTCAAAAACTTGGCAAAGGCAAGTATTGCGACCGTAAATACGCAGGTGGGGTCATTCGTCGGGGTGAAAGGGGGTGGCTAGGGGGCCGGGGTCGGGGGCGCACACGTGTTCCGTATGGGCTCTTCAGTGCCCCCACTTGGGCGGCCCCGCCCGTCTTCGCTAGGGTCTCGGGCCATGGCTAACACCCAGGGCCCCCAGGGCAACCCCGACCCCGCAGGCAGCACCCAGATGTTCCGCGCGTTCGTCGACGAGGCCCCCCAGGGCGCTCGGCAGCAGGCGTCCGGCTCGACCGGTCCCCGCATCGGCGTGATCCTCGGCGTCGTCGTGGCGGTGGTGATCGTAGCGGCGGTGGCCTGGCTGGCACTGAAGTAGCCCACCCAGGGACGAGGGGAACTGCGCGCCAAGCCCCAACGCGCCGGAGCAGGGGCGCCGGGGCCCGGACCGGCACTCCCCGACCCCACGCCAGGGGCAGTCCACCCGGGGGCGCGGGGAACTGCGCGCCAGGCCCCCACGCTCCGGCACAGGCCAGATCACCCGCACCCCCATGGCGCCGGGGCCCGGACCGGCACTTCCCGATCCCACGCCGGGGGCAGCCCACCTGGGGGCGCGGGGAACTGCGCGCCAGGCCCCCACGCTCCGGCACAGGCCAGATCACCCGCACAGCACCCCCACGGCACCCAAGGGTGGTCGTCGAACCGCGGCTCTGACATCATGAGAAAGCGGAACCTCGCTCCGATAAGTGACGGGAGACAAGGATCCGCTCAGGCAGCCCCGCGGGCGGAAGGAACGGTGCGGTGAGCGACGGCGGCGAGGGCGCGGAGCGCGCGGCCCGGTCCAAGCGGGCGGACGCCCGGCGCAACGAGAAGACGCTGCTCGACGCGGCCGCCGCGATCTTCGTGGCGTCGGGCGTGGACGCGCCGGTCCGGGACATCGCCGCCCGCGCCGGCGTCGGAGTGGGCACGATCTACCGCCACTTCCCCACCCGGGCGGACCTCATCATCGCCGTCTACCGGCACCAGGTCGACGCCTGCGCCGAGGCCGGTCCGGCCCTGCTGGAGACCGGCCCCACCCCGCACGCCGCGCTGGCCCGGTGGATCGACCTCTTCGTCGATTTCCTGGTCACCAAGCACGGACTGGCCGGCGTGCTGCAGTCCGACAACGCGGGCTTCGAGGCGCTGCACACCTATTTCCTCGACCGCCTCGTGCCCGTGTGCACCCAACTGCTCGACGCCGCGTCCGCGTCCGGCGAGATCCGGTCCGATCTGACGGCCTACGAGCTGATGCGCGGCGTCGGGAACCTCTGCATCGGCGCGGAGAGCGACCCCCGCTACGACGCCCGCCGACTGGTCGGACTCCTCATCGCGGGCCTGCGCCACCCGCACTGACCGCCCCGCACTGACCGCCCCGCACCGGCCGCCGGGCGGCCCGTCACTTCCAGGTGACCGACACGTCCCGCGTCTCGATATGCATCCCGAGCGGCACCCGCCAGGCGTCGACGCACACCCTCCAGGTGTGCTCCTCGTCGGCGCCCGGGCGAAGCGGTACCGGGAGGTCCCGCGTGGACTCCACCGTCGCCCAGTCGATGCCGAGCGCCCCGATGATGTGCGTGCCGAACGTCACCGTTCCCGAACGGACCGCCGTGCCACCGGTGTTGTGGAAGGTGACCGTCACCTTCTCGCACCACCGCTGCTCCGTCGCCTCCCGCGTAGGGTCGTCCCAGCCGAGGGCGGCGGGAGCGGGAGCGGGGGACGACGGTGGCGCTCCGTCGGCGGGTGGCGCCGACGGAGCCGGTGACCCGGCGGCCGTACCGGTCGACCCGGAGCCCGCGGGCGCGGCCGGAGTGGCGGGCGCCTCCGGTGCCCGTCCGCCGCCGCGGGCGGACCCGTCCCCGCCGTCGCGGGCGCCGGGTGCCCGGGAGGCGGGCGCGGGCCGCGAAGTCGGCGCGCGAGCGGGCGCGTTGCCGTCCGCTTCGGGTGACGCGTCGAGCGGCACCAGCGTCACCGAGTCGCTCGGCCTGAGCCCCGTACCGGGCCGCGTCTGCGGGGAGGCGCCCGGCGCCCCGACGGCGACGTAACCACCGCTCGCGCCGTCTCCTCCGCACGAGGCCAGCACCCCGCCCAGGACGACGACGGCCGCCGACGCGGCCGCAACGGCGCCCCGGCGGCCATGAGTCAGGCCCGTCCAGGGCCTTGTGCCCGCTCCGGTCCCGGTCTCGGAACCCGTGCCCGTCCCAGTTCCCAGCATTGCGCCAGTGTGACTGACGGGCCGTCAGGAAGGAAGGGGCGGGCGGCAGGGGCTCCCGGGCTCAGTCCGAGATCAGGCCCTCGCGGAGCTGCGCCAGGGTCCGGGTCAGCAGGCGGGAGACATGCATCTGGGAGATGCCGACCTCCTCGCCGATCTGGGACTGCGTCATGTTCGCGAAGAAACGCAGCATGATGATCCGGCGCTCCCGGGGCGGGAGTTTGGCCAGCAGCGGCTTCAAGGACTCGCGGTACTCGACGCCCTCAAGGGCGCTGTCCTCGTAGCCGAGGCGGTCGGCCAGGGAGCCCTCGCCGCCGTCGTCCTCGGGGGCCGGGGAGTCCAGCGACGAGGCCGTGTAGGCGTTGCCCACGGCCAGGCCGTCGACCACGTCCTCCTCCGACACCCCGAGGACCGCGGCGAGTTCGGTGACCGTCGGGGAGCGGTCCAGCTTCTGGGACAGCTCGTCGCTGGCCTTCGTGAGCGCCAGGCGCAGCTCCTGGAGCCGCCGCGGGACCCGCACCGACCACGAGGTGTCGCGGAAGAAGCGCTTGATCTCGCCCACGACCGTCGGCATCGCGAACGTCGGGAACTCGACGCCGCGTTCGCAGTCGAAGCGGTCGATGGCCTTGATCAGGCCGATGGTGCCGACTTGGACGATGTCCTCCATCGGCTCGTTGCGGGAGCGGAAGCGGGCCGCCGCGTACCGCACGAGCGGGAGGTTGAGTTCGATGAGGGTGTCCCGGACGTAGACACGCTCGGGGCTGTCTTCGTCGAGTGCGGCGAGCCGCAGGAACAGGGAGCGGGACAGGGTGCGGGTGTCGATGGCCCCCGAGTCGGCCGGGACGGCCGGGGCCGGCGTGGTCCCAAGGGCCGTGACGTCGTCGAGCACGTCAAGAGCGTCGAGTTCTTTGGTCGCTGCCTCGCTCTTCGTGGGCGTGAGCACCTTCGAGCTGCCCTGGTCTGCGGACATGCCACCCCCTTTGGGTCGCGGGACGGTCGTGGTGGCGTCCTCCTGCGAGGAACGCAACCTTCACCTGAATACCGGAGCCGGAGCCACGGCAAACGCGCTTCACGCAGAATGTCACATGTCGGCAACACGCTGTAGTGACATGTCGACATGAGAGATGTGAATCAGCCCAGGAAGGAGGGGGTCTGACGGCATGTCGGCGGGCGGATGTCGGAATCCGCCCTGGTGGGCGATTCGCTCGGGCCGGTGATCGATCGATCTCGTATTCGGTTGTGCGCCGGAGCGGTTCGGTCGCGGTTACGCGTCGATCCGGTTCGCCGAGCGCAACCGCTGGAAGCTGCGCGCGAGCAGCCGCGAGACATGCATCTGGGAGACGCCGAGTTCCGCGCTGATCTGCGACTGGGTGAGGTTGCTGTAGTAGCGCAGCAAAAGGATTCTCTGCTCCCGTTCCGGGAGTTGGACCAGCAGGTGCCGGACCAGATCGCGGTGCTCGACGCCGTCCAGGGCCGGGTCCTCGTAGCCGATCCGGTCCAGCAGGCCGGGCAGCCCGTCGCCCTCCTGCGCGGCCTCCAGGGAGGTGGCGTGGTACGAGCGTCCCGCCTCGATGCAGGACAGCACCTCCTCCTCGCTGATGCGCAGCCGCTCGGCGATCTCGGCGGTCGAGGGAGTGCGCCCGAAGGCGGTGGTCAGATCCTCGGTCGCGCTGTTGACCTGGACCCACAGCTCGTGCAGCCGGCGCGGTACGTGCACGGTGCGGACGTTGTCCCGGAAATACCGCTTGATCTCGCCGACGACCGTCGGCATCGCGAAGGTCGGGAACTGCACGCCCCGGTCCGGGTCGAACCGGTCGATGGCGTTGATCAGGCCGATGGTGCCGACCTGGACCACGTCCTCCATGGGCTCGTTGCGGGAGCGGAAGCGGGCGGCCGCGTACCGCACGAGCGGGAGGTTGGCCTCGATGAGCGCCCCGCGCACCCGGTTGTGCTCCGGCGTGCCGGGCTGGAGATCCTTGAGCTGGGCGAAGAGGACCTGGGTGAGGGCCCGGGTGTCGGCACCGCGGCGCTTCTCGGGCACCGGGTTCGGGGCCGGAGCCGGAGCCCCGTCCTGGGGCGGCGCAGTACGGGCCGACAAGGTCAACGCCACCTCTTCTATCGGTCAACTCATCCATCAAAAGCGGTCATAGCATCACAAGACATGTGCACTGTGATCAAGCACCGCATAACCACGTGTTGAGTGATGAATTGGGGCATAGGGCCCAAAAAATCCCCGCACCATTCCGGTGCGGGGCCGAGGTTTCGACCGTACGGCTCAGACCTGGTAGTCGGCGATCACCCAGGTGGCGAACTCCCGCCACAGCGCGACGCCCGCCTGGTGCGCCGGGTGTTCCAGGTAGCGCCTGAGTGCGTCGGTGTCGTCGACCGCCGAGTTGATCGCGAAGTCGTACGCGATGGGACGGTCCGAGATGTTCCAGCCGCACTCCCAGAACCGCAGCTCCTCGATCCGGTCACCCAAAGAACGGAACGCCTCGACGCCCGCCACGACCCGCGGGTCGTCGCGCTCGATGCCCTCGTCGAGCCGGAACAGGACCAGGTGCCGGATCATGGGCTTCCCCTCAGCTCTTTCCTCAGCCGTTTCCGCTGCTGACGACCCAGGTCATGAAGTCGCCGATGGCCTTGGCCGCGTCCGATATGCCCTCGAAGCCTATCTGGACGTACTCCGCGGCTCTTTCCGGATCCGTGATGATCACGTACAGCACGAAGACCACGAGCACGTACACGGCGATCTTTTTGGCGTTCACGGCCACCGCGCCTCCCCTGTCACTGTGTGCCCGTCGGGCCCCCTGCTGCCGGCGGCGAGTGTAACCTTCACGCGCCCCACGCCGACCAACGGCCCACGGCCCGAGGATTTTTCCCCACCGGCGCGCGCGGTGTCCTGCGGGTCTTCCTGCGGATGACGCCTCCCGAGTGATGAGGCAGGACGGCGGCGCCGACCGCGGCACATCGAGCCGCCCCGCCTCACCCGACCTGCGCGCGAGCCCCCGTATGCGCGCCCGCGCAGCCGGCGTCCCCGCACGCACGAAGGGCCCCGTCGTCGGACGGGGCCCTTCACCTGCGGTAGCGGAGGGATTTGAACCCTCGGTGACTTGCGCCACACTCGCTTTCGAGGCGAGCTCCTTCGGCCGCTCGGACACGCTACCGAGGGAGACCCTACAACACCGCGGGCCATGGTCCGAAATCGGTATTCAGCGGTCCCGGAAGAACGCGGTGAGGAGCCCGGCGCACTCCTCGGCCAGGACGCCCTCGACGACCTCGGGCCGGTGGTTGAGCCGCCGGTCGCGCACGAGGTCCCACAGAGAACCGGCCGCGCCCGCCTTCTCGTCGCGTGCGCCGTAGACGACACGGTCGACGCGGGCCTGCACGAGCGCGCCCGCGCACATCGTGCAGGGCTCCAGCGTGACCACGAGCGTGCACCCGGCCAGCCGCCAGCCGCCCAGCGAGGCCGCGGCCCGCCGGAGCGCGAGGATCTCCGCGTGGGCCGTCGGGTCGCCGGTGGCCTCGCGTTCGTTGTGGCCGCTCGCGAGCACCGTCGTGCCGTCCGGGGACAGCACCACGGCACCGACGGGGACGTCCCCGCCCCGGACGGCCCGCTCGGCCTCGGCCAGGGCACCGCGCATCGCGGTCCGCCAGCGGTCGCGTACCGGATCCGGGGTCCGCCCGGTGGGTGAGGCGGTCAGCGGACGGTCTCCAGCACCTCCGAGGCGCCCAGCGCGTCGGCGATCGCGCCCAGCGCGTCCTCCGCGCCCAGGGCGCGCAGCTCCTTCTCGCCGACGCCGAGATCGTCCAGGATCTCGCTGTCGCCCACCGGACCGTGGGCCACCGCGTCGGCGGCCGGGCCGCCCTCGTCGTCGTCGTCCTCCTCCTCGGACTCACCGTCCTCCGTGCCGTCGAGGTTCAGGGAGTCCAGGTCGGGACCGTCCGAGCCGGGTTCACGGCCGAGCAGTTCGTCGGTGAGCAGGAGTTCGCCGTAGGCGCTGCGGGCAGCGGCGGCGGCATCGGAGACGTAGATGCGAGGGTCGTCCTCGCCGTCCACGCGGACGACGCCGAACCACGCGTCCTCCTGCTCGATCAGAACGAGCACCGTGTCCTCTTCGGGAGAGGCTTCCCGGGCCAGGTCGGCCAGATCCGACAGGGTTTCCACATCGTCGAGCTCTGTGTCGCTCGCTTCCCACCCGTCTTCGGTGCGCGCGAGCAGTGCGGCGAAGTACACCGTGACTCTCCCACTGGTCTTAGGCGTGCCGGTTGGGGGTCCCCCCGGCGGAGGTTCTGGGCGGGGAGAGCTGGGCTCCGAGCCCCACCCACTCGGAATCGTGGCAGAAACAAAGCGCTCAGGGGACGTCTTCGGCTCCCTGTGTCTGGCAGTTTTGATCGCCCGTATGCAAAGTCGCATCCGGATGTCGGTCAAGGAATCACCAGCGCACTCGTTGCCGCCACCTGCGGATCGTACGCGGCTTTTGGGGGCGCTCACGCACGCCCTACCCGCAACGCACTCGCGCCCGCCGGTCTTCCCTACCAGCGGAAGGTGCGCATGCGCATCGCGTGCCGGAGTCTGGCCGCCTTGGCGCGTCGCGGCTGGACGCGGTCGCGCAACTCGCGCGCCTCGGTCAGCTCGCGCAGGAACCGTGCCCGGCGGCGCCTGCGCTCGGCGTCGCCGTCCGGCCCGGACGTGCTCCAGCCGGTCGCGCCGGTCGTGTCGGAGCCGTCGGGCGCGCCGGGGCCGCCGGACGGGTCAGGTATGCGCTCGTGCTGCTCAGGCATCGGTTTCACCACCCCGGTCAGTCCCACCCACTTTCCCCCGGACGGGCGGTTTGATGCCAGCGCGAGCTGCGCGGAAGCGCGGTTACTGTTATGGGCATGCGTCTCCACGTCGTCGACCACCCCCTGGTCGCCCACAAGCTCACCACGCTGCGCGACCGGCGCACCGACTCCGCGACCTTCCGGCGGCTCGCCGACGAACTGGTCACCCTGCTCGCCTACGAGGCCACGCGGGACGTGCGTACCGAACAGGTCGACATCACGACGCCGGTGGCCACGACCACCGGCGTCAAACTGTCCCACCCGCGCCCGCTGGTGGTGCCGATCCTGCGTGCCGGGCTGGGCATGCTGGACGGCATGGTCCGGCTGCTGCCGACCGCCGAGGTGGGCTTCCTCGGCATGATCCGCAACGAGGAGACGCTGCTGGCCTCCACGTATGCCACCCGTATGCCGGAGGACCTCTCCGGCCGGCAGGTGTACGTCCTGGACCCGATGCTCGCCACCGGCGGCACCCTGGTCGCCGCGATCCGGGAGCTGATCAGGCGCGGCGCCGACGATGTGACCGCCGTGGTGCTGCTCGCGGCGCCGGAGGGCGTCGAGGTCATGGAGCGCGAGCTGGCGGGCACCCCGGTCACGGTCGTCACGGCCGCGGTCGACGACCACCTCAACGGGCAGGGCTACATCGTCCCCGGCCTGGGAGACGCGGGGGACCGGCTGTACGGGGCGGCCGAGTAGGCCGCGGGGCACGGCCGCCGGCGATTCTTCTCGCCGCGACGGGCGTCGACGTCGGCGTCGGGCCGTCTCCAGCCCTCCTGCGACGCGCCCCCGCGTACGTCTGTCGGCGGTTCTTCTTCGCCTTGGGCCGGCATACGGCTGTCGGTGGCCCTTCTGTGACGCACCCCGCACGGTCGTCGGTAGCCCTTCTTCGGGCGGGGCCGGCGTGCGGCCGTCGGTAGCCCTATATCAACGGAGCCCGGCGTACGGCCGTCGGAGACGGTCGGTCCTCGGAGTGCGCCGGTGTATGGCGGCCTCAGCAGGCCCTGACCTGGACCGGCGTACGGTTCAGCAGTCCTTCTTCGACGTGGTGGACGCCTGCTTCGGCGCAGCGAGCGCGGCCAGCGCCTTGTCGGCGTCCGCCTGCTTGGCCAGGCCCTGGAAGCCGGTGCCGAGGATGAGGTCGAGGGCGGTGCCCTTGCGGCCGGCGTCGGCGCGGCGTTCGGCGCTGCCGAGCTGGGTGGCGAGGACGGGCAGCGAGGTGTTCAGCGCGGAGCCGGGGCCGATCAGCATCCCGGTGCCCTTGATCTTCTGGTCGAACCGGGCCGGTGCGTTGCCGACCTCGCCGATCTTGAAGCCGCGCTTCTCCAACTCGTCCGCGGTGGCCTTGGCGAGGCCGGTGCGGGGCGTGGCGTTGTAGACGTTGACGGTGATCGTGCCCGGCCGGGGCGGTGCCGCGGCCGGACTCGGGGAGGCGGCGGCCCCCGTGGGGCAGTCCGACGCGGAGCCGGCCGCCGAGGCCTTCTTGCCGCCGGTGAAGACGTCGATGAGCTGAAGGGTCCCCCAGCCGATCAGGCCGAGCACGGCGACCGAGGCCACCAGCCCGAACACGAGCCTGCCGCGCCGCCGGGGAGGGCGCATCCTCGGGTACTTGTCCCCCGTGATCCGGTACTTGCCGCCCATGCCGGGGGGAGTCAGCATGCTCATGAGCGCAGCGTAGTGCGCCGGGGCGGCCATGCCTACTAGATGATCATTCGATGCAGGGCAGGAGAACCCGAAAGGGTCAACGGGCGACCGGCATATGGCCGGTCGGCGTCCGTGGGATGTCCGCCGATCCCGGTGGGTCCGGCGCGTGCGATGCGTCCGGCGGTGTGACCGAAGGACCGCGGTCGGGGCACGGGCGTGGCCGCCGATGCGTTCCGCGGCGCCCGTCGCCTTCCGCGCGGGGGCCGCCGTGGCCGCCTGCGCGCGTCAGTCCAGTTCGAGTACGCGTGCGTGCAGCACCTGGCGCTGCTGCAGGGCCGCGCGGACCGCGCGGTGCAGGCCGTCCTCCAGGTAGAGGTCGCCCTGCCACTTCACGACGTGCGCGAAGAGGTCGCCGTAGAAGGTCGAGTCCTCGGCGAGGAGGGTTTCCAGGTCGAGCTGGCCCTTGGTCGTCACGAGCTGATCGAGGCGGACCGGGCGCGGCGCGACGTCCGCCCACTGCCGGGTGCTTTCCCGGCCGTGGTCGGGGTACGGCCGGCCGTTTCCGATGCGCTTGAAGATCACACGGAAAGCCTACCGGTCAACATGTTCCGGGCGCAGCCGTGGAGACGGAGTGCGACGCTGGAAAAGACGCCGTAAACCAGGGCATACCGGGAACAGGGGGCTGAGATGAGTGACAGCGAGACCGCGCGGCCTGCCGCCGCTCCCGAGCCCCGGGAGAGCGCTCCCGCCCTGCCGCGGGAGGCCCTGGAGATCGCCGCCGGATACGCCTTCGCCGGCCCGGCGCTGGACCTGGGCGCCCTGCTGTGGGACGGGCAGTGCCTGCCCGACGCGCAGATCCGCATCCCCCTGCCCATGCTCAACCGGCACGGACTGGTCGCGGGCGCCACCGGCACCGGCAAGACCAAGACCCTGCAACTGATCGCCGAGCAGCTGTCGGCGCAGGGCGTGCCGGTGTTCCTGGCCGACGTCAAGGGCGATCTGTCCGGAGTCTCGGCGCCGGGCGCCGGGGACGACCGGGTGCGCGGCCGGGCGGCGGAGGTGCGCCAGCCGTGGAGCCCGGCCGGCTTCCCCGTCGAGTTCTTCGCGCTCGGCGGCATGGGGCACGGCGTCCCCGTCCGGGCCACGATCACCAGCTTCGGCCCGGTGCTGCTGGCCAAGGTGCTCGGGCTCAACCAGACCCAGGAGCAGTCGCTCGGCCTGATCTTCCACTACGCGGACACCAAGGGCCTGGAGCTGTTCGACCTGAAGGACCTCAGGGCGGTCGTCGCATTCCTGACCTCCGACGAGGGCAAGGCGGAGCTGAAGCGGATCGGCGGGCTGTCGACGGCCACGGCCGGGGTGATCCTGCGTTCGCTCACCGCGTTCGAGGCGCAGGGCATGGCCGGCTTCTTCGGGGAGCCGGAGTTCGCGACCGGCGACTTCCTGCGGACCGCGGCCGACGGCCGCGGCATCGTCTCCGTCCTCGAACTGCCCGCCGTGCAGGACCGGCCGCGGCTGTTCTCGACCTTCCTGATGTGGCTGCTCGCCGACCTCTTCCACGACCTCCCCGAGGTCGGTGACGTCGACAGGCCGAAGCTGGTCTTCTTCTTCGACGAGGCGCATCTGCTGTTCGACGGCGCCTCCAAGGCGTTCCTCGACTCGATCACACAGACCGTGCGCCTCATTCGCTCGAAAGGGGTCGGCGTCTTCTTCGTCGCCCAGAGCCCGAAGGACGTGCCGTCCGATGTCCTCGGGCAGCTCGGCAACCGGGTGCAGCACGCGCTGCGGGCCTTCACCCCGGACGACCAGAAGGCCCTGAAGGCCACGGTGAGGACCTTCCCGAACTCGGCGTACGACCTCGAAGAGCTGCTCACGACCCTCGGCACCGGCGAGGCCGTGGTCACCGTGCTCAGCGAGAGGGGCGCCCCGACCCCGGTCGCCGCGACCCGGCTGCGCGCGCCCCGGTCCCTGATGGGCCCGGTGGACGGCGCCACCGTGGACCGGGCCGTGCAGGGGTCCGCGCTGTACGGCCGTTATGCACAGGCTGTGGACCGGGAGTCCGCGTACGAGAAGCTGACGGCGGCGCAGGAGCGGGGCCGGCCACGGGAGGCGCGGGCCCCGGCGGAGCGGGGCAGGGCGGCCGGGCAGGAGCCGACCCTGGTCGAACAGGTCGTCGGCAGCGGCATGTTCAAGTCCCTCGCGCGGTCGGTGGGCACACAGCTCGGGCGGGAGATCACCCGTTCGCTGTTCGGCACGGCCCGCAGGAGGCGCTGAGCCGGGCGCCCGGCCCACGCGTCGGCCGCGTGCCGCCGGGCGCCCGGCCCGCGCGTCAGCCGCGTTCCCGCTTCGCGGGTTGCTGCTGCGGCTTCGGCTTGTCCGTCTCCGACTTCGGTGCGCTGCGCAGGGCCTCCGCGCGCAGCAGGGCGCGCAGGACCGCGTAGGTGTCTGAAGGCATGGCCGTGTTCCTCGTGTTCCTCGTGTTCCTCGTGTTCCGCGATGGTGCGAGTTGGTGCTCGTGGTTCTCGTGTGGTGTCCGGGGGTGCGACGGGATCTGTCAGCAGCGCAGAACCACGGAACACAGGGCGCGCAGCGCGTACGGCGACCGGGGCGCGGGCAGCGGGCGGCCGTGCGGGAGGGCGTCCGCCGGGAGGGCGAGCGGCGCGGGACGCACGGGTAGGAGGAGCTGGGGAACGGCTCGGGACGGTGGCCGCAGGGCCGTGTCCAGGTCGTCGTACTGCACGACGTCGCCGGCGTACACCGGCGTCGCGTGCGCCTCGGCGTGGGCGCCGGGCACCAGCAGGGCGAGCAGCAGCACGAGCACCCGCAGCCAGGCCCGGCCGTGCGGGAGGGTGCGTGCGCCGCTCATCGAAAGTCGTCTGCCCGCGGCGCGTACGGCATCCATCGCGGCGGCCCCGAGATCCGCTCGTACGGCGTACGCGGGGGCGTCACACGGCGCGGGGCACCTGGCGGGCATGGCCGTGGATCCGGACGGACGTGAAGATCTCGACGATGCCGACCGCGACCAGCCAGATGCCGCCGACCAGGGTGAGTACGGCGATCGACGCGAACGGCGAGACGATCAGCACGATCCCGGCGACGAAGGTGACGATGCCGAGGAAGATCTGCCAGCCGCGCGCGGGCATGGCGCCGTCGGAGGCGGCGGCCAGGGTCTGGGTGATGCCGCGGATCAGCCAGCCGATGCCGATCCACAGGGCGAGCAGCAGGATCGACTGCATGGGGCCGCGGAAGCAGAACAGGCCCAGCAGGATCGACAGGGCGCCGCTGATGAAGGCGAGGACCCGCAGCGAGGTCGCCTTGTGGGTGCCGAACGCGGCGATCAGCTGGAAGACGCCGCTGATCAGCAGGTAGATGCCGAAGAGCACGCCGGCGGCGAGCAGCGAGGCACCCGGCCAGACCAGCACCAGTACGCCCAGGATCAAGGAGGCGACCCCGGTGAGCAGGACCACCTGCCAGGCGGCACGGGACAACGCGTGCAGCGGCCCCTCGAAAGGCGGTTCGGGCTCGTGACGGCCGGTCGCCGGGTGGGTGGCGTGGACCTTGCGGTCGTCGTACTCGGGGCCCCAGGCGGAGCCGCTGCTCGGTGGCTCGGTCATGCTCCATGCTTGGACCGGCCCCGGGTGGCCCGCCACCCGGGACGGGCCACCCGGCTGACGCTAGTGCGCCTTCTGTCTGCCGAACCCGAGCCCCGAAGGGGCGCGGGGAACTGCGCGAGCAACCACGACGCCGCCGCGGACGAACGACGACCCATGACGGCTCATCCGGCGGAGCGCCCGGCTCAGGCCGCGCGCCAGTAGCCCAGCGCGTGCACCCGCTGCCGGGGGACGCCCAGTTCCCGGCGCACGTACGACGACAGGGTCCGGGTGGTCGCCGTGTCGCAGGCGATCCACACGTACGGGTGCGGGGTGTCCGCGAGCAGTGCGGGCAGTTCCGCCCGCACCTGCTGGACGAGGTGTGCGCCCGCGTTGCGGCGGGGGACCTGGCGGATCTCGTGGCGGGACGGGTCGGCGCGGCAGGGCAGGCCGTCCGTCTCGCCCTCGAACCAGAGGGTCGCCGGGGTGGCTCCGAGCGCGCCGAGCAGGGAGTTGATCGCGGGCAGCGAGGCGGGGTCGCCGATCGCGACGAGATGGGAGGGCGCGGGGTCGGGGTGCCGGAAGCCCGTGCCCTGGACGGTCGCCTCGATGGTGTCGCCGGGCCGGGCCGCGCGCGCCCAGTCGCAGGCGGGACCGTCGTGCAGGGCGAACTCCAGGGCGAGGGTGCCGGCCGCGGGATCGGGGTCGACGAGGGTGTACGCCCGCTGGTGCGGCCGGCCGCCGTCGGTGAACCACAGCCGCACCCACATGGTCGGGTGGACGCCGGTCGCCGCGAGCAGACCGCCGTCGGTCAGGCGCAGCCGGCGGTAGTGCGGGGTGACGTCCTCGGCGTCGATGACGGTGAACTCGAAGTCCCGGGCGCGCAGCAGTCTGAGGACCGCGCCCTCCCATCCGCGCCCCTGTGCCATGGCTCCTCCATGTCTCGCGTACGATCCCTCCACGATGCGGGATGTATTTAGGTAAGGCTAACCTAAAAACAGAATGGGGTTGCAGGATGACCACCGAGATCTACCGCGACGCCTTCGGCATCCCGCACCTGCGGGCCGGCAGCGCCCGCGAACTCGCCCGCGCACAGGGGCGGGTCACCGCCCTCGACCGCGCCTGGCAACTGGAGGTCGAACGGCACCGCTCGTGCGGGACCTCGGCGTCCTTCCTCGGCGCCGAGGCCCTGCCCTGGGACGTGTTCGCCCGCCGGGCCCGGCTCGACGACACCGCGAGACGCTGTTTCGCGGCCCTTGAGAGACGGGACCCGGAAACGGCGGACTGGGTGCGGGCCTACGTCGACGGGGTCAACGAGGGGCTGGACCAAGGCGCCCGCCGGGCACCCGAGTTCGCGCAGACCGGGCTCGCGCCGGGCCGCTGGCAGCCGTGGACCCCGCTGGGCGTCTGGCTCGGCACACACATCCTGTTCGCCGGATTCCCCGCCAAACTCTGGCGGGAGTCGGCCGCACGGCACCTGGGGGCCGCGGCCGTCGGGCTGTTCGCCACGGACGGGCCGGGCACCGCGGGCAGCAACGGCTGGCTCGTCAGCGGCGCGCGCACCGCCACCGGGCGGGCGGTCCTCGCCGGCGACCCGCACCGGTTCATCGAGGACCCCGGCGTCTACCAGCAGATCCGGCTCGCCTGCCCCGAGTTCGACGTCATCGGCCTCGCCGTGCCGGGCGTCCCCGGCATCCCCCACTTCGGCCACACCGGCACGGTCGCCTGGGCCATCACCAACGCCATGGCCGACTACCAGGACCTGTACCGCGAACGGCTGCGCCGCACCGGCGCGGGAGTGCAGGCCCTCGGACCCGACGGCACCTGGCGGCGCGCCCACCGGCACACCGAGACCGTGCGGGTCGCCGGGGAGGACCCGGTCGAGATCGAGGTCATCGAGACGGCCCGCGGCCCGCTGATCGCCGGCGGCCCGGAGGGCCTGGACGGCGGCGTACCGGCGGGGGACGAACCGCCGGCCCTCGCGCTGCGCCATCCCCCCCGGGTCACCGAGGAGTTGGGGTTCGGTGCGCTGCTTCCGCTGCTGCGGGCCCGGCGGGCCGACGACGTCGACCGGGCCCTGGACACATGGGTGGAGCCGGTGAACGTCGTGCTGGCCGCCGACACCGAGGGCGGGGTGCTGCACCGGGTCGCGGGCTGGGTGCCGGAGCGGTCCGGGGCCAACCTGCTGGGGCCGGTGCCCGCGTGGCGGCCGGGGCACGGCTGGCGGGGGCGGCACCCCATGCCCCGCGCCCGACTGACCGACGGCGTCGCCGTGATGGCGAACCAGCGCGGACCCGCCACCCCCCTCGGCGTCGAGTTCGCCCCGCCGCACCGCGCCGACCGCATCCGCGCCCTCCTCGACGAGCGCCGCACCTGGTCGGCCGACGACATGCCCGCCATCCACACCGACACCCACCTCGCCTCCGCGGGCCCCCTCCTCGACCACCTGGCCGCCCTCGACGGCCTCACCCCGCGGGCCGCCCGGCTCCGGGACCGCCTCCTGGCCTGGAACCGCCGGATGGACGCGGACAGCGCAGACGCAGCGGTGTACGCGGCGGTACGCGGCGCCGTCGTGCGCCGTCTCGCCGCGCACCCGGTGTTCGCCCCGCTCACCGAGCCGCCCGCCTACCCGGACGTGCTGCTGCCCTGGCTCGGCCTCGTCCCACGGATCGGCTTCGCCCTCGAACACCTGCTGGCGGCCGAGGAGTTGTACGGCATCGACCGCCCCGCCGCGGTCCGTGCCGCCGTCGAGGAGGTGGCCGCGGCGCCGCCCGCCGGCACCTGGGCCGACACCCACCGCCTCGCGCCCTGGCGGGCACGGGCGCGCACGCCGTACGAACCGGCCGCCGAACCCGGCCTGGCCGGCGACCACGACTGCGTGCTGTGCACCTCCGCCGTGCCCGGCCTCACCGACCTCGCCGCCCGCGGCCCGGCCGCCCGCTACGTCTGGGACCTGGCCCGCCGCGAGGACAGCAGCTGGGTGGTCCCGTTCGGCGCCGACGGCGTCCCCGGCGCACCCCACCACCGCGACCAACTCCCCCTGTGGACCAGGGGAGAACTCGTGCCGGTCGTCACCGACTGGACCCGCCTCACGAAGGAGACCGCGATGCCCGCCCCGTACGCCGCCGCCCGCGAGGCCGTGCACGAGCAACACGTCGACGGTTTCGGCACCGTCCGCATCCTGCCGCTGGACCCGCACGCCGACGCCGCGGTGGTCCACGCCTGGGCCAGCGAGGAACGCGCCGTCTTCTGGGGCATGAACGGCCTCACCGAGGACCAGGTGGCCGACATCTACGCCCACATGGCCGGCCTCGACACCCACCACGCCTTCCTCGTGGTCAAGGACGGCGAACCGGCCGCCCTGCTCCAGACCTACGAACCGGGGGCCGACCGGGTCGGCGAGTGCTACGAGGTCCGCCCCGGCGACATCGGAGTCCATCTGCTGCTCGCCCCGGCCGGGCCGGACGGTGGCCGTTCCGGCTGGTCGTCGGCGCTGCTGTCGGCGGTCGCGGAATACGTCCTGCGGGGCCTGGACCGGCGCCGGATCGTCGTCGACCCGGACGTGCGCAACGCCAAAGCCGTCGCCCGCTTCGTGCAGCAGGGCTTCGAGCCGGGCCCGGCCGTCGTCCTGCCGGAAGTGGACCTGCCGGACGTCCGGTTGCCCGAGAAGCACGCCCAACTGGCCTTCCTGCCCAGGGAGACGGTCTTCCCCGGCGACGCCTGACGGATCGCCGCCCGAGCGCTCCGCCGGCCGGGCCGTGATGCGCGGTCGGTCGTGTGCAGCGGTTTCGGGGCCGTCGGCTCCCCGGTGGAGCCGCAGGGTGATACACAAGCCCCGCGCCCCTTCGGCGCGCCCGGCGGACCCCGCTCGGCGTGCGCGAGCACGGCCCGTGGCGGTGAGCACGGCGGGCGGCTCGTGCGTACGTATCCCAGAGCACGTGATCCCGAACACGGAGCGGTGACGTGGGCGAGCAGCGCGGTGACGACCGGTCGGAGAACCGGCGACTGCACAGACTGATGGTGCTGGGCGCCGTGCTGGGCCTGCTGCTGCTCGGCGGGGCGGCCCCCGCCTCGGCGCACGCCGCCCTGCGCGGCACCGACCCGGACGACGGCGGCGTCGTCGCGTCCGCCCCCCGGCACATCACCCTGACCTTCACCGAGTCCGTCGGCCTGCTCGACGACTCCCTGCGCGTGTACGACCCGGCCAACCGGCGGGTCGCCACCGGCGAGGCCCGGCACGCGCCCGGCCGCTCCGACACGGCCCGGGTGAGCCTGCCGGACGGGCTCGGCACCGGCACCTTCACCGTGGCCTGGCGGGTCGTCTCGGCCGACAGCCACCCGATCGCCGGCGCC
The DNA here is from genome assembly GCF_042873595.1 of Streptomyces sp. NPDC004629. Taxonomy (NCBI): domain Bacteria; kingdom Bacillati; phylum Actinomycetota; class Actinomycetes; order Kitasatosporales; family Streptomycetaceae; genus Streptomyces; species Streptomyces sp. NPDC004629. The sequence continues at coordinate 291,754 of NZ_JBIALO010000003.1, forward strand.
TTCACCTTCTCCGTCGGCAAACCCTCCCCGACCACGGTGTCCGTGCCCGAAGGACCCGACGGGGACCCCGTCACCGGCGGCCTCCACGGCACCGCCCGCTACGCCGCCTACCTCGGCTTCGCCCTGCTCGTCGGCGCCCTGACGTTCCTCGCCTGCTGCCGGCCGCCGCACCCCGGACGGCTGCGGCGCGTGGTCGCGGCGGGCTGGTGGACCCTGGTCGCCGCCACCGCGGTCCTGCTCGTGCTGCGCGGCCCGTACGAGGCGGGCACCGGCCCGGCCGCCGCCCTCGACCCCTCGGAGCTGACCCGTACCGCCACGAGCCGTCCGGGGCTCGCCCTGCTGGCCCGGCTCGCGCTGCTGCTCGTCGCCGGAGCGCTGCTCACGCGGCTGCGGCGGCGTTCACGTGCGGTGCTCGCGGCGGGCACCGTGCTCGCCGTCGCGCTGGCACTGACCTGGGCGGCGGCCGAGCACGCCTCCGCCGGCATCCAGGTGCCCCTGGCGATGGCCTCGTCCGTGCTGCACCTGCTGGCCACGGGGGTCTGGCTGGGCGGCCTTGCGGCCCTGCTGACCACGCTGTACCGGGTCCCGGACGATGTACCGGCGGCCGTGGTCGTCCGGTTCTCGCGGCTGGCCTTCGCCGCCGTGGCCGTCCTGGTCGGCACCGGCGTCTACCAGTCCTGGCGCGGCCTCGGCTCCTGGGAGGCGCTCAGCGGCACGTCGTACGGCCGGATCCTGGTCGCCAAGCTGGCGGCGGTGGCGCTGCTGCTGGCCGTGGCCGGCCGGTCCCGGCGGTGGACCGCGCGGCTGGTGCCGGCGGGGGCCGAGGCCCGGCAGGAGCGGGTGCCCGAGCCGGTGCCCGAGCGAGTCGGTGGTCCGCCGTCCCGTCCGCGGGCGGAGCGGGCGGACGGTCCGACCCGCCCGCCCGCCGGGGACGGGCCGGCCGCCCCGGAGCCGGACCGCCGTGCGCTGCGCCGGTCCGTGCTCGCCGAAGCGGCCGTCGGAGTCGTGGTGCTGGGGCTCACCACCGTGCTGACCGGCACCCTGCCGGGCCGTGCGGCGGCCGAGGCCGCGGCGGCGGCACCGGCGACCGACATACCGGCCGCGTCCGTCACGACGGTGCCCTTCACCATCGGCGGCGCGCGCGGCAAGGTGCAGGTCACGCTGGACCCCGGCCGGGTGGGCCGAACCTCCGTGCAGGCCGTCGTGTTCGGACCCGACGGGGGGCTGTCCACCGTCCCCGAACTGCGGCTCTCCTTCACCCTGCCCGCCCAGCGGATCGGCCCGATCGACGCCAAGGTCTCCGACCTGGGCGGCTATTGGGGCACCGGCTCCCTCAACCTGCCCATCCCCGGCACCTGGACGATGAAGGTGACGGTCCGGGCGTCGGATCTGGACCAGGTGACGGTGACGCACCCCATCCGGGTCACTCCGTGACGGCTTGACCGACCGGGCGGGCGGGGTGGGGGCGTGGTGTCATTGGATGCCTCCCCTCTTGGCTTTGCCTGTTCTTTACAACCCGGGGTTGAGGTGTGTCGTCTCTTCGCTTGATTTGACCGCCCGTCGACCACCGGGCGAAGAGACGAAAGAGAGCGATCCGATGCGCCGAACTGTCCTGAGTGTCATGGCCCTCGCGTGCACCGCCGTGCTGGCGGGCACCGCACCCGCGTTCGCCGACGGGACGGCACCCTCCCCGGTCCCGACCAGGGCCGCCACCACCGCCCCCACCGACCAGCCGTCCGAGCCGAGCCCGGTGCCCTCCCGCGTGTCGAGCGCCGAACCGACCCGGGCGCCGGACCGCGGGCAGGTCTCCGTGGTGCCCGAGGGCGCGCCCGACACCGGGGTGACGGCGCCGTCCGCCGGGTCCGGCTCCCAGGCCGGGCTGGTCGGCGGGGGCGCCGCCGCGGCCCTCGTCGCGGCCGGCGGGGCGGTCTTCGTCGTACGTCGTCGGCGGGCGGCCGGGACCACCGGGGCATGACCCCGCCCTCCCGGCGTGCGTTCGCCGCCGCGGCGCTGGCGACGCTGCTCGCCGGCTGCGGCGGCCGGACGGAGCGGCCGGCCGCGCCCGCGGCCCGGGGGAGCGAGCGGGGCGGGGCACCGGCCTCGACGGGTACGGGAGCCGCGCCGCGCCCGCTCGCCCGTTCGGTCCCGGTCCGGCTGCTGATCCCGGCCATCGACGTGGACACCCCGCTCCTGCACCTGGGGCTGGCGGCGGACCGCAGCGTGCAGGTGCCGCCGGTCAGCGCGCACGACCGCGCGGGCTGGTACCGGCACTCGCCGACACCGGGCCAGGTCGGGCCGTCGGTCATTCTCGGCCATGTCACGGTCGGCGCCTACGGCGACGGAGTCTTCCGGCACCTGGGACGGCTGCGGCCCGGCGAGACGATCACGGCACGCCTGGAGAACGGCACCCGGGCGGAGTTCGCCGTCACCCGGGTGCGGACCGTCGCCAAGGCGGACTTCCCGGCCGACGAGGTCTACGGAGACGTGAACCGGCCCGAGATGCGCCTCATCACCTGCGGCGGCCCGCACACCGGCGACGGCTACCAGGACAACGTGATCGTCTTCGCCGCGCTGAGCGGCACCGGTTCCTGACCCGGCGGGATGCGGGCCGGGTCCGCGGAACGCGCACCGCGGGCCCGGCATCCTTCCCCACGGGTGCCGCCGTGCCCGGCCCCCGCATGCCCCCCACCTGCGCCCCCGAGGCATGACGAACCTGGAGAGCGTTGAAACGGTCCCGCGACAAGGCAGCGTCCGAACTGTTCGCCGCCCTGTACCCGCGTCTCGCCGGCTGGTGCCGCCGTCTCGTCGACGACGACGAGACGGCCCACGAGATCGCCTCCGAGGCGTTCACCCGGCTCTGGGCCCGCTGGACGTCCGTGGACGAGCCCCGCGGCTTCCTCTACGTCACCGCGGCCAACATCGTCCGCGACCACTGGCGCCGGCTGGAACGCGAGCGCAGGGCCGTGCGCCGGGTGACCACGGAGGCCGCCGTCCGCCCGCACGCCGAGGCCCCGGACCCGTCGGTACGCCTCCTGGTGCAGTCCCTGCCGGAACGGCTGCGCGTCCCGATCCTCCTCCACTACTACGCTGACATGCCGATCCGGGAGGTGTCCGTGCTGACCGGGCGCAAGGAAGGAACCGTCAAGGCCGACCTGCACGCGGCCCGGGAACTGCTCCGCGTCCATCTGAGGAGAAGCCTTGACCACACGCTTTGACGGAGACCCGGAGTTCGCGCCCGACGACCCCCTCCTGGTGGTCCTGCGTCCCCCGGCCGAGCATCTCGGCCCGCCCCCCGGCCGCTACGAGGCGATCCGCCGGGCCGCGGCCCGCCGCAAGCTGCTGCGCGCCGCGGCCGGCGCCGCCCTGACCTGTGCGGTGGCCGCCCTCGTCGCGCTGCCCCTGCACCTGTCGGCACCGGCCGCCCCCGCCCCCGCCCGCCCGACGGTGCCGCTCGCGCCGCCGCCCCCGACCGCGCCGCCGACGTCCCCGCCCGTGTCCCCGAGGCCGATGCCGTCGGCGGTCCGGGAGTCCCCGACTCCGGGCCCCGGCCGCCTGTCCCGGGGTGCCGACGGCGCGCCGAGCAGCGTGCCGACCACCACCGCCGCCCCTTCGTCGTCGCAGACGGACGTCGCGCCCACCGCACCCTCGTCGCGCGCGAGCCGAGGCGTCCCCACCCCGACGGACGCCACCCGGTCCGCCCCGCGCCGCAACTTTGGCTGATCTGCGTCGTTGGACCGGCGCCGGGAAAGCGGAGCCGGTTCTCTTATCAGCCAGCCCCGCCGTGACCGATTGTCGTCGGGCAACGCCTCCTGCCCGCCAGGCAATTGCCTGGTGGGCAGGCCTGTGTCCAGATCAGGTAACCCCTGTTCACGCTCGGTTGGTATCTCTCCGTAGTGTGTGGGGTCGGGAGCAGGTGGTCTCCCGTATCGCACCCATGAGACGGAGCGCAAGATGCCGTATTTCGGTCAACATCACTGGTTGATCTTGGCTGAGATGGATCGATAAGTAGACAATTCTTTGGGCGGTCAGCCTGGGGCGAGGAACCACTGCCTACGAACGACCTTCGGATCCAGCCGGACACGGAGGCAGCGTGTTGGAGGGGTTGTGGAACGCTATTTCACCAGCGGATGGCATGAGGATCTACGGCATCGCGTACGGGAGTTCGCCGAGCGGGAGGTACGCCCGCGGATTCCTGAGATGGAGGCTTCCAGGACGGTCTCGCACGAGCTGTCCAAGCTCATAGCCCGGCAGGGCTGGATCGGCGTGACCATCGGCAGGGAGTACGGCGGGATGGGGGCCGGGCACCTGGCCAAGACCATCATCATCGAGGAACTCGCCCGTGTCTGCGGGGCCATGGGAGCCATGGCGCAAGCCTCCCAGCTCGGCGTCGCCAAAATCATCCACTTCGGCAACGCGCTGCAACGGCGGACCTGGCTGCCGCGCATCGCGGCCGGCGACTGCCTGCCGACGATCGCGGTCACCGAACCGGAATCGGGCGGCCATGTCCTCGGCATGGGCAGCACCGCCGTCCGCGACGGCGACGACTACATCCTCAACGGCCGCAAGGTCTTCGTCGGCAACAGCCACGTCGGCGATGTGCACGGAGTGGTCGTCCGCACCGGTGAGGGCTCGAAGGGGCTGTCCGCCTTCCTCGTCGAGTCCGACCGCCCGGGCTTCTCGCTCGCCCCGCTCCGGCCCGCCATGGGCCTGCACGGATTCAGCTTCGGTGAACTCGTCTTCGACAACTGCCGGGTGCCGGCGGCCAATCTGCTCGGCGGAGAGGGCCAGGGCCTGGCCGTCGCCTACTCGTCGAGCGTGCTGTACGGGCGGCCCAACCTCACCGCGGTCTCGCTCGGCATCCACCAGGCGGCCTTCGAGGAGACCACAGCGCTGTGCATCAAGCGCGAGCGGTACGGCGCACCGCTCGCCAAACTGAACAGCATCAAACTCAGGCTGGGCAGGATGAAGTCACGGCTGATGACGGCGAGGCTGGCCGCCTACCACGCCGTGCACCTGCTCGACCAGGGGCTGCCGTGCGACTCCGAGCTGATGAACGCCAAGTTCCTCAATCATGAGTCGGCCGTCGAATCGGCCCGCGACGCCATGGAGATCCACGCGGCGAGCGGCCTGTTCACCGACCGCCCGGTCGAGCGCTATCTGCGGGACGCGCACCACATCTACGCCCCCGCGGGCACCTCGGACATCCAGTTGCTGCGGCTCGGCGAGGTCGCCCTGGGCACGGCCAAGGGCCAGTGGTCCGAGCGGCTGTCCGGTCTCGTCCGCACCGTCGAGCCGCGCCGCCGGCTGGGACAGCTGGAGACGGCGGGCCTGAGCTGAACGACCGGGAGCCACGGACACAGCGTCGTGCCCGCGGCTCCCGCGCATCGGCCCAGGGCCCCACCGCATGCGGGGCGCCCGCCCCGCGGCGGCTCAGATCCCGCCCCGGCTCTCCAACTCGTGGATCCGGTCGACCAGTTGCTGGGCCATCGACTTGATGGTGGTCAGGCCGTCCCGCCCCCACGGGTGGGTGTCCGTGTCCACGACGCAGATCGTGCCCAGGGCCATCCCGGTCTTCCAGTCGATGAGCGGCGCGCCCATGTACGAGCGGATGCCGATCTCGTCCACGACGCGGTTCCCGGCGAACCGCGGATAGTCGCAGACGTCCTCCAGCACGAGCGCCTTCTTGCGCACGACGACATGCGGGCAGTAGCCCTGGTCGCGCGTCATCGTCCGGCCGACCTGGGGCTGCTGCTGCGGCGCCGCCTCCAGCTGCACGCCCGGCCGGCCGGCGGCGTACAGACCGGCGAAGTACTGCCGGTTCTCGTCGATGAAGTTGACCATCGAGAACGGCGCGCCGGTGACATGCGCCAGATTGCGCGCGAACTCGTCGAACTCCGGCACGGGGGTCTCCCCGATGCCGAGTTCGCGCAGCCGGGCCACCCGGGCGGGCGCGTCCCGGTCCTCCGGGGTCAGCAGCAGATGGCCGGTCGGGTCGAACGGGGTGTTGTAGGGAACCGGGGCTGACATGCAGGCTCCATTCGGTCGCGGTGAGCTGGCCTCAGCGCGACGGGTTAAGGTCCGCGGGCGAGATGCCGGGAGTCGAGGCGAGCAGGTGCTGGACGAGGGCGATCAACACGCGGGTTCCGGAGTTGCACTGCCGTGCGTCGCACGTCACGACGGGGACGTCGGGCTTGAGGTCGAGGGCCGCGCGCACCTCTTCGGCGTCGTAGCGGTAGGCGCCGTCGAACTCGTTGACGGCCACGATGAACCCGATGCCGCGCCGCTCGAAGAAGTCGACGGCGGCGAAACAGTGGTCGAGTCGCCGGGTGTCCGCGAGCACGACCGCGCCCAGCGCCCCGTTGGACAGCTCGTCCCACATGAACCAGAAGCGTTCCTGCCCGGGCGTGCCGAACAGATACAGAACGTTGTCCGGATTCAGCGTGATGCGGCCGAAGTCCATCGCCACGGTCGTGGTCGACTTGTCCTCGATGCCCACCAGGCTGTCCGTGCGGGCGCTGACACTCGTCAGCAACTCCTCGGTGCTCAGCGGCTCGATCTCGCTGACCGCTCCGACGAGGGTGGTCTTGCCGACCCCGAAGCCCCCGGCGATGAGGATCTTCAGGGCGGTCGGAAAGGGGTCAGAGCCGCTTGCGAAGGCCATGCAGCACCGCCTCCAGGAGGTTTCGATCGGTCGGGGAGGCCGCCTCTACGACGCGGGGCGCCCGCGTGGTGAGCGCCCTGTGCGTCACGAGGTCGGAGAGCAGAACTTTGGTGATGACGGCCGGCAGCCGCAGATGGGCGGCCACCTCGGCCACCGACATGGGTGCGTCGCACAGCGCGAGGACCTGGTCGTAGTCCGGGCCGAGATACGACTGCGGCCGGGTGCCGGTGGCCATCACCATGGTCAGCAGGTCGAAGTGGGCCGAGGGCCGGGTGCGCCCGTTGCTGACGGTGTACGGCCGTACTAACCGCCCGGCCTCGTCATCGAGCCACGACCCGTCCTCCGCGTCCGTCATGCTCAGCGCCCCGGATCCATCGACGCGCCCGCCGCCTGCTGGCGGGCGGGCGTGGACAGGTACGGGCGGACGCTCTTGACCAGCATGGCCATCTCGTAGCCGAGCACCGCCGCGTCGGCCTCCCGGTCGGCGAGGACGGCCAGGCAGGCGCCGGAGCCCGCCGCGCACACGAACAGCAGCACGGTGTCCAGCTCCACCACCACCTGCCGTACGTCGGCCCCCTGCGCGAACTGCATGCCCGCGCTGCGGGCCAGCGAGTGGAGGCCGGACGCCAGGGCGGCCAGGTGTTCTGCTTCGGCAACTGTGTCGAGCCCGTCGTAGGCCTTCGCCAGCCCGTCGGAAGACAGCAAAAGGGCACTGCGGGTGTAGGGGACCCGCTGGACGAGGCCGGCCAGGAGCCAGTCCAGATTCTTCGACTGGCCGGCATGCATGTCGCTCACGGTGACGTTCTTCTCCTCGTTACAAGTACGGAGCCTGCGGTCAGCGAGGGCTGTCGGTGGGAGGCTCGTCGGGTTCATGATCAGCGAGGCTGACTCCGCGCTGGAAGCTGGCCATCAGTCCAGGATCGTGCTCCACCTCCCGCTCGTCGTCCCGGCGGGGGGCGGGACCGTTGCGCAGTTCCGGTACCAGGTGCTCCTGTGCGCGGCGCTGCGGCAGCCGCGGCCGGTCGTTCTGGGTGTTCCCACCGTGCGGGGAACCATGGTCGTGGGGTGCCGCCGGGGCACCCGCGCCCCGCGAGTACGGCTGTGCGGGCGCGGGCGCGGCGGTCCGGGCCTGCGGCAGCGGCTGCCGCAGGGCGGGCTGCTGGGCGGGTGCCGCCTGCACGGCCTGGTACTGGGCGGGCGGCACCTGGGCCGGGTGCCCCTGGGGCGCGGCCCTGTGCGTGGGGGGCATCTGCGCCCCGGGGACCCGGGCCTGCGGCAGCTGGGCCTGCGGGACCTGGGCTTGCGGGACCTGGGCCTGCGGCAGTTGGGCCTGCGGGACCTGGGCCTGCGGCATCTGGGCCGGCGGGACATGCGTCTGCGCGGGCACCTCGGCGACGGCCTGGGCGGGGGCCTCGACCTCCTCGTCGCCGATCAGCCCGCGCGGGATCACCAGGATGGCCTGGACCCCGCCGTAGATGTTGCTCTGCAGCCGGACCGCGATGCCGTGCCGGCGGGCCAGCGCGGACACCACGTACAGGCCGATACGGCCGTCGGCGAGCAGCTTGCTGAGGTCGATGCGGTCCGGCTCGGCGAGCAGCGTGTTGATCCGCGTCTGCTCCTGCAGGGGCATGCCCAGACCGCGGTCCTCGACCTCGACGGCCAGCCCGGCGGTCACCCGCTGGGCGCGCAGCAGGACTTGGGCGTGCGGCTCGGAGAACATCGTGGCGTTCTCGACGAGTTCGGCCAGCAGGTGGATGACGTCGGCGACGGCGTGGCCGCGCAGCGTGCCCTCGATCGGCGGCACCAGCTTGACCCGCGAGTAGTGCTCGACCTCCGCGATGGACGACCGCAGCACCTCGGTCAGGGTCACCGGGCGGGTCCACTGCCGGCGGGAGACCGAGCCGCCGAGCACGGCGACGTTCTCCGCGTGCCGGCGGATGCGGGTGGCCAGGTGGTCGACGTGGAAGAGGCCCTTGAGCAGCTCCGGGTCCTCGACCTCGTTCTCCAACTGGTCGAGCATGTTGATCGCGCGGTGCACGAGCGACTGAAGGCGCCGGGCGAGGTTGACGAAGACCTCGACCTTCTCCTCGCTGTCCGGCGAGGAGCCGCGGGTGAACTGCGCCGTGCGTGCGACCGCCGTCCTGGCCTGCCACATGCTGACGTTGATCTCGTACGCGAGCCGGCCGAGCGCGTCGCTGCGCGGCGGGGCCTGGTGGGTGAACGGCTGCTGCTCCACCTGCTCGCCCTGCTCCAGCCGGCGCAGCACGTCCTGCAGGTCGGCCTGGCCCGCGGCGACGGTACGGCGCAGCGACTCGTACTGCCGCGACACCGAACGGCTCTCGGCGCGGCCGGCGTACCCGGCTCCGGCCAGCACGCCGCAGCCGAGAACGGCGGCGGCGGTGAGCACGCCCCAGGTGGCCGCGTCGGCGGTACCCTCCTGGCTGCGCAGCACGAAGAGCACGACGACGGCGGCCAGCAGCGCCATCAGCGCCGCCGGCACCACCGCGAGCCGGACCATGGGCGAGCGGTGGGAACGAATGGCCGAATCTGTCGGCGCGTCCTGTGTCGGCGGCCGGGCATGTCTGTTCCGCGCCGAGGGCGGCGCCGTCACCCGGCCGGGCTCCGAACTCACTGCATAGGGCGGGGTTTCGGGCATCGGAGTCCTCTCGGTCATGCAGTTGGGGACACGCGGCGCACAGCGCGGACCAACTGTCAACTCCGGTATGGAATCAGACAGTTAATAGGACAGCTACCCTACGCCAATCTCGTTCTTGTGACGTAATCCCCGCATCACGGATAGGGCACCGTGACCGGCCAAAACAAGGCACGGATACTCCCTAGCACAGCGGAGACGCGCGTCCGTGAAAGGTTCGTGAATCTCCGCTTCCGGGACCGCATTCAGGACCGTCCGCAACTCCCCGCGGCCGACGCGCTGTTGCCCCCGGAGCACGACGGAGGCTCCGGCCTGTTTCGGCCGGAGCCTCCGCTTCCCTTCTCGCTGCTGTGTCGGTGCCTGTGGCTTCCTCGCCGTCAGCGGGTCACCGTACGACGATCACCACGGGAGAGTTGCCGTAGCCGTAGCCGTATCCGTACGGGCTGAAGCCGTAGCCGCCGAACCCGTAGCCGCCGTACCCGCCGTACCCGCAGAATGGGCTGAAGCCGCGGTTGAAGCCACCGAAGCCGCATCCGCCGCCGGTCACCAGGCTGGTGTGCGACAGCGACGCGACGCCGTGCGTAGGGACCGCTGCCGAGGCCGGACTGGCGGCCACTCCCGTTCCGACGATCGCACCGCCTGCGAGGAGAGCGGCGGCCAAGGTTCGCATGACCGGTTTCCTGCGCATATTTCGGCCTCCTTTGCCCCGGTGAGTCCTCACTCATACCGGTGTATCCCCTCGCTCCAGGTAACACCGGATCGGCTGAACGGACCACCCGAGCACCCCGCACCCCGGAAAACCCGGGCCTGGGTCCAGGCCGCTCCCAAGTGGCCGTTCACCGCCCGGAAAGCGGCGATCAGCGGGGTTCCGGGCGGGAAGGGCGGCCCCGCGCCCCCTTCGCCCGTTGAGGTGAAGTCCGATGCGGAGGGTGACGGTCCGGAGCGGGGAGTTCCCGCGGACGAGGGCGGCCGGGCGCCGGCTGCGGACGCGCCGCCTGCCCTGCCCTGCGGGCAGATGCCGCAGGGCGATGCGCCTGGGGCGTCCGCTCCGGACGAGGCCGGGCAGGGCGCGGCGGCGTGCCGCTGCTCGACTGCCCGCGAAGGCGGAGGCGGAGTCGCAGCTCAGGTCGGTGCCCTCGCCCCGCATGCGGGTGCGCCCCGGCGCCGCGGCACAGGGCCCCGGACGCGAACCCGCACGCGCCCACGGCCGGCGCCCGGCGCCGTGCCCCCGGCATCCTGAGGGGCCTCACGGCGGGCCGCACGACCGGGCTGGCCGCAAGGACCGTCAGCTGCCGGTCGACGCCTCGGAAGGCGTGCTGGAGCGCTCGATCAGACCGTGGATCGCCTGATCGCCGTGCGCGTCCATGGGGGTGGAGTAGTCACCGACGGCCCAGACGTCACCGGTGCCGTCGGCCGGTGCCAGGTCGTAGAAGGTGTAGGAGGGCCACCTGGTGTCGCCGTCGGGCGCGAGCGCTCCGGCCTCCTTCGTCCACGTGGTGCCGTCGAAGTGCCAGAAGACCGGCTCCGCACGCGTCGGCTCGGTCTGGTCGTTGCCGGTGACCCACAGCCCGCCGCGGCCGTCGGGAGCGATCGCGTGCAGGTAGAGATCGGCGAGTGCTCCCGTGATGTCCTTCCACGCGGTGCCGTCCCAGTGGGCGACGCTCGGCACGGGCGGCCCGGCATCGGATCCGTCGGCCCACCCGGCGACGTAGACGCTGTCCGGTGCCACGGCGGCGATCTTGGCGGTGTCCGTGCCGGTGCGCACGGGGGGCTCCTCCATCAGCGTCCAGGTGGTGCCGTCCCAGTGGTACGTCACCGGGTGGCCCCCGTCCACCGGGTACTGCATGCCGGTGGCGTAGGCGTCGTTCGCCGAGAGGGCGTCGATGTCCCGGATGTCGACCAGGTCCGGCAGCGCGAAGGTCTGCCACGTGCCGTCGGAGTAGGTGTAGAGCGCGTCGCCGCCCTTGAAGAGGCGTCCGGGTACGGCCTCGATCGGCACCTCCGGCCAGGAGTCGTCGGCGGGCCCGGCCGTGGGCACGCTGGTCCAGCGCTGCCCGTCGTAGTGCACGAGCGCCTGGTCCCGCTCCACCGTGCCGTAGGCCCAGACGTCGTCCGCGGACACGGCGCTGACCGACGACCACTGCCAGACCTCGGGGAGCCCCGGAGCGGTGTCCTTGCTCCACTTCGCGCCGTCCCAGCGCATGATGACGCCCTGGCCGCCCGTCCTGCCGACCGCCCAGGCGAGATCGTCGCCGACGGAGGAGACGGACATCAGGGACTCGGCGGGGCCGGGGCCGGAGAGGGAGACCTCCCAGCGGGGCTCCGTCGCCGCGCCGGCTCCGCCGGCCGTGAGCAGGACGGAGGCGAGAGCCAAGGAGGCGACCGCGGTGCGCGTGAGGTGCCGTGTGAGCATCGGTGAGCGTTCCTTTGCGGTGGAGAGAAGGCTTGCCGTCAGCCGAGTGCGGCGTGTGACCGGTCGGCTACGGGGCCAGACCACCCGTGCCCCCGGATGGTTGTAGCCCCCGGCCAACCGGAAGCCCCCCACGCACGCCGAGCGCGACCGCCACCAGAGGAACGCAGAGGAGCCGAGTCGCCATCGCGGCTCGGCTTCTCATTCTCGTGAGGCACCGGAGACGGCCCTGGGCCGGCTGCCGAAGCCACCGCGCTCGGGGGACCTAGGCCGCCCTGGGTCGCGCGGCACGCATGCCCGGGGCGGGCTCCTGTACATCCTGGAGCAGGAAGGTCTCGTCTTCCCCGAAGTCCGGGGCCTGGAAGGGGTTGGTCGCCGGGGGCGGCGATGCTGGAGCGGCACGGCGGGGTTGCCCTTCCAGGGCGGAGAACAGCGACGTCAGATCGATGGGAGGTCTCGCTTTCGTTGCAGGTCCCCGAAGGGGCCTGGCGTGCCGTGACCGGGCACAGCGGTCCTACAGCTTGGTCATCTTGGTGTACGGGCTCAAGATCCGCATCTGCGCCGAGCCGAAATCCACGAGCGCCGCGATTCCGTCCTCGATGCCGATGACCCGGCCGAGGCCGTACATGTCGTGGGTGACCTGGTCACCCACGGCGAAGTGCTTGGGAGCCGGTGTGACCGGGGGTTTGAAGGGGCTGGTGGGCAAATGACGCTTCGGTGCAGCAGGCTTTGTCATTGCCCCCAGTATGCGCCTACGAACTGCGCCGGTGGCTGACTCTTTGGGGTTGCGCCAGCTGATCGTAGGACTTCGCTCCGGCACGAGCTGAGCCGGCAGAGGGGCGGGGTCGGGCGGTTCGGCCGCAGAGGAGGCCGAACCGCCCGTACCCTTCCTGGTATCTACGGCGTCACATAGCGGGCGCCGAACACTGGAGGCAATACCTAGTGCTGATCGCTCAGCGTCCCTCACTGACCGAAGAGGTCGTCGACGAGTTCCGTTCCCGGTTCGTGATCGAACCGCTGGAGCCGGGCTTCGGCTACACCCTCGGCAACTCTCTCCGTCGCACCCTCCTGTCGTCGATCCCCGGTGCCGCTGTCACCAGCATCCGCATCGACGGTGTCCTGCACGAGTTCACCACCGTGCCGGGCCTCAAGGAGGATGTCACCGACCTGATCCTCAACATCAAGCAGCTGGTCGTCTCCTCGGAGCACGACGAGCCGGTCGTGATGTACCTGCGCAAGCAGGGCCCGGATCTGGTCACCGCCGCCGACATCGCGCCCCCGGCCGGGGTCGAGGTGCACAACCCCGATCTGGTCCTCGCCACGCTCAACGGCAAGGGCAAGCTGGAGATGGAGCTGACCGTCGAGCGCGGTCGCGGCTATGTCTCCGCCGTGCAGAACAAGCAGGTGGGCCAGGAGATCGGCCGTGTCCCGGTCGACTCGATCTACTCGCCGGTGCTCAAGGTCACGTACAAGGTCGAGGCCACGCGTGTCGAGCAGCGCACCGACTTCGACAAGCTGATCGTCGACGTCGAGACCAAGCAGGCCATGCGTCCGCGTGACGCCATGGCGTCGGCCGGCAAGACGCTGGTCGAGCTGTTCGGTCTGGCCCGTGAGCTGAACATCGACGCCGAGGGCATCGACATGGGTCCGTCCCCGACGGACGCCGCGCTGGCCGCGGACCTTGCGCTGCCGATCGAGGAGCTGGAACTCACCGTCCGCTCCTACAACTGCCTCAAGCGTGAGGGCGTCCACTCGGTGGGCGAACTCCTGGCGCGTTCCGAGGCCGACCTGCTGGACATCCGCAACTTCGGTGCGAAGTCCATCGACGAGGTCAAGGCGAAGCTGGCCGGCCTGGGCCTGGCCCTGAAGGACAGCCCGCCCGGATTCGACCCGACCGCCGCCGCCTTCGACGCGGACGACAACGCGAGCACGGGTTTCGTGGAGACCGAACAGTACTGAACGCGGCGCCGGGCCCTTCGCCGACACAAAGCCCCCTCGGGAGATCACCCCGAGGGGGCTGCTCGACAACAGCCATCCGCCCCGACGGCCTCCCGATGGTGAGCCAAGGTCATCGCCCGGATGGTGGACGGCGCGCTGCGATCAGTCAGGCAGGGGGCCAGAGGTGGGGGCATTCCATTGAGGTCCGGCGCCGACCGCCGGCACGGCCAAGCTGCCGGCGGTGACGGCCCTCGGGGACCGGCTGCCCGACCTGGCAGGGGCCTCATGTCACCCGGAAGGACGGCTCCGCCCCGCCGGAGCCCGGCCGGCGGGGCGGAGCGGCCGGATGGTCAGCAGCGCTTCGATGTGACCGCCTGGCCCGCCACCGGGTCGCCGGGGGCGCGAAGGCTGCCGATGGCCGCGGTGCACTCGTTCACCGTGTCCGCCGGCAGCGACCAGAACTCCTGGGCGTTGGTGGCCTTCCACGAGGCCTGGCCCACGACCTGGTCGCGCGCGTAGCTGTAGACGCCGGTGCTCACGTCGTAGTCCTTGATCTTGTCGCGGAAGCTCTGCCACACCCACAGATAGCCGTAGTTGCGGTTGCAGTTCGGTGAGTAGAACTGCTTCACGGAGGCGACGTGCGCGCCCCCTCGGTCGATGTAGGCGGTGGTGCCGATCTGGTAGGCGTCCGCGCAGACGCCGGCGGCCTGAGCCTTGACGCTCATCGGGTTGCCGGCCTCGGACGGGACGGCCGAACGGGCGGTCATGTGCTGCTTGTTCGGTGACGGAGCGGGTCCGGTGCCGGCCACGGCGGAGGTCGCCGGAAGGAGGGCACAGGCGGACACCGCCGCCACGACCAGGATTCTGCGAGCACGCATGAGGAAGCTCCCCCTAGCTCTGGATGACTGACTCGACGGGTGCCGTTCACGGTCGCCGGACAGCGGGCAGGACACGGCATATCCCTGTGAATCACCACAAACCCCTGCGAAGATCACTGTCCGCGCGTTTCGGTCATCAGGTCAGACAGGCGGACCCACCGGATGGTTGTGGCCCAGAGCACATTTATTTCCACCCCTTCGGGGGCCCTGGGGGCATCTACGGTGAGCCGCTGCGGGGATCAGCGGTCCCTTCAGGAACGGTCCTGTACGTCGGTGAATGCAACAAGAACTGCAACCAGAACCGGCAACTGGTCGGCTCCCCGATGGCTCCTGAGTCGGGTGCCCCCTGCTTCAGCCCGGAGACGGAGTGAAGTAGGTGGCGTCCTTCGGTACTCCAGTGTGTTCGGTCCGATCGTCATCGAGGTAGCGCCACTCGAAGGGCAGGCCACGTGCGACCTCGGAGTCGGGACCGTTCATGAGCTGGAAATGCAGGTGCGGTTCGGAGGAGTTGCCGGAATTGCCGCACTCGGCGAGTTCCTGCCCCTTGCTGACTCGGTCACCCACGGCCACCCGGAGGGAGCCCCGCCGGAGATGAGCGAACCCCGCGTACACACCCTGGTCCAGTTCGAGGATGACGTAGTTGCCCCAAAGGTGGCGGCGCCAGCCCAGACTGCGGATGAAGCCCTCAAGGTAGAGGTATGCGTATCCGGGCAGCGACGTGCGCGAGAGGTGGTCACGCTGGCGATCGGCCGTTGCTACGACCACTCCGTCACCGGGGGCCAGAATTGAGCGGCCGAAGGCGGGGTAGTGGCGCGGGCGCCGGCCGAGTGGCCAGAGCCGGCGAAACGCGGGTGAGACCTCTCCCGGCGGGTGGTAAGTGAGGTCGATGGCGTACGTCTGTGCGTGGCTATGGGTGTGGCTCGGGACCTTCGTACCAGGGCCGTTGAGGGCCTGCCAGCGTCCGGTGACGGGTACCTCGACCGCCACGGGCGTCTGCTGCTGTGGGGGACGTTGGCTGCGCGACAGGGTCCAACGCATCAGTTCGCCCGCCAGCAACAGGGTGACGCCTGCGTACCACAGTGGGCCCAGCCCCTGTCTGTTCACCAGGATGCAGATGATTCCGATCGTGATGAACAGGCCGTGGCGTTTCCACAGGAGCGTCAGCAAGGGGCACCTCGTTCGATGGATGCGGCGGTGGTTCGAGTGCGGTGAGCTGGAAGTCGGTTCAGGTCTGGTCGATGGGCCACCAGGTGCTGTTCGTCCATGGGGCACAGGAACTGGTGTCGGCGGTGTTCTTGCAGAGCCGTTGTCCCGCCGCGGTCACCGTTTCGAACTCGGCCGACGATTCAACGGTTCGGGGTGCCAGGGTCTCGCGCGCGGTGGCCGGCGTCACGACGGCTAACGCCATACCGGTGGCGGCGACTGTTGCGGCTGCCGAGGTGGGTGTGCGCATTGGATGAACTCCTTTTTGTTCTTGGGGGACAGGGCGGGTGACTTTCGTATGCCGTGGTGGCGCCGGAGGGCGGAGAGCGCGGCGAGGTGACCGCACATGCCGTGGACGGACGGACCTGGGGGGAGGAAGCCGAGCAGAGATACACACCTGGCAGGGGAGTGGTGTAGGGATCGCGGCGCAGTGTCGGACGTGCCAGGGTCTGGCGCAGCGACACACGTCGAAGGGCCCCACTGCAAGCAATGGGGCCCTTCGACAACGTGCCCGGTGAGGCACTGGCGGAGGATACGAGATTCGAACTCGTGAGGGGTTGCCCCCAACACGCTTTCCAAGCCTTCGTCTGGGGGTTTTGGGGCGTACGGCAACGTCCTGACCTGCGGTGCAGCTGGTTCGGGCGGGGGTTCTGAACGGTGCTGTACGAATGCAACCAGAACTGCAACCAGAACTGCAACCACGGCTTCTGCCCGTGGCTCCCGCTCAGTAGGGAACTGCCTCCTTACTCCCCGTTCTCCGACCAGACCGCAGTGAGCGCGGTGACCGGGTCACTTTCGGCTGGTGCCGCGGGCCACCATTCGCCGTCGTCGTCCTGGAGGTAGGGGTACCAGCGGGTGTCGGGGCCCAGACGCAGCTGGATGCCGTGGTCGGTGAGGGTGAGGCGGTTGCGCCAGGTTCTGAGGTGTGTGGGTGAGTCAGTCATCTCGGCGAGGGCCGCGTCCAGGGCGGTGCGGGTGGCCTTCATCACCGTCGGGTCGGGGGCGTAGGGCTGTTCGGCGACGGTGATGCCCGTGGGGCCACCGTGACGCCAGGCGCGGGTGAGGCGTGCGAAGGCAGTGGGGTTGGTGCCGGTGTTCTGGATCAGGTGGTGGAACCACTCGGGCCCGGGGTCGCTTGCGGCGATGCGCACCGCGTCCTGGTGCTGGGTCAGGTGCAGGTCTGCGGTGTCGCCCGCGAGGAGCCGGGCGGCGCGCGCGGTGGCGTCAGCCATGAGACGTTCCAGGTCCGCGGCGGCCAGGCCGGTGGCGGGTGGCGGAGCGACGGGCAGCGCCGTGGTGTGGGCGGCGGGTTCCGGGAGTTCGGGCAGTTCGGGAGCCTCTTCGGCCCAGCGGGCGTATGCGGCGGCGGCCGGGATGCCGGCCGGTGCTGGCGGGGCCGCGGTCTCCTGTGCTGCCGTACGGAGTGCGCGCAGCTGGGCGAAGACCTCCTCGCGGCCGCGGCCGCGCAGCGCGAAGAGCACGAACGGGTCGGTGTCGACGGTGGCGGCGATGGCGTAGCAGAGCGCGGCGGCGTGCTTGCAGGGGTATCCCCGGTCGGGGCAGGAGCACCCCGGATCGAGCTCGGTGGGCAGTGGGAGCAGTGGGACGCCTGCGTGCCGGGCGTCGTCGACGAGTTCGGCGGGCATCTCGTCGTCGAGAAGTGCTGCGAGATGTCCGGCGCGGGCCGCGATCGTGTCGAGCAGGGTGTCCCACTGAAGGTCGGTGAGGACGGGAAGGTGGACTGAGGAGCGGTACGGGCGCGGGCGGCTGCCCTGGACAGCGGCACTGATCTTGCCCGGAGCGACGGTGACCGGGCCGACCATGCCTTTGCGGGCGTAGGTACGTCCGCGCGAGAGCCGTCCGGCGTCCAGGGCGGAGTCCTCCAGGGCGTCCACCCATGCCTGGCCCCACCAGGTCGCGGCGAAGGCCCGCTTGCCGCGGGTGGGCGCACGACGCGGGCCGGGGACGGCGGGGCTCATGACTGCCTTCCCAGGGCGACGAGTTCGGCGAGGTCGGCGTCGGACAGTTCGGTCAGGGCTGCCTCGCCGGAGCCGACGACGGCGTTGGCGAGGGCGCGCTTGGCTTCGAGCAGCTTCGCTACCTTGTCCTCCACGGTTCCCTCCGCGAGGAGCCTGTGTACCTGGACCGGTTTGTCCTGGCCGATGCGGTAGGCGCGGTCGGTGGCCTGTTCCTCGACGGCCGGGTTCCACCAGCGGTCGTAGTGCACGACGTGCGTGGCGCGGGTGAGATTGAGTCCGGTGCCCGCCGCCTTCAACGACAGCAGGAATACCGGCACTTCACCGCGCTGGAAGCGGTCCACCATCTCCTCGCGCGGCGCGACGGGGATGGCACCGTGCAGGAATAGAGCGGGGACGCGGCGCTCGGCGAGATGCTTCTCCAGCAGAGCCGCCATCTGTTTGTACTGCGTGAAGACCAGCACGGATTCGCCTTCGGCGGTGATGGTGTCGAGAAGTTCGTCGAGCAGGTCGAGCTTGCCGGAGCGGCCCCGCAGGGGAGTGGACTGGCGCAGGTACTGGGCGGGGTGGTTGCAGATCTGCTTCAGCGCGTTGAGCAGCTTGAGTACCAGACCGCGTCGGGCGATGCCCTCCGACTCCGCGATCTTCGCCATGGTCTCGCGGACCTGTGCCTCGTACAGGCTGGCCTGCTCGGCCGTCAGCGGGACGACGCGGTCGGTCTCGGTCTTGGGCGGCAGTTCGGGCGCGATGCCCGGGTCGGACTTCTTGCGGCGCAACAGGAAGGGACGTACGAGACGGGACAGACGCTCGGCTGCCTCAGGATCCTCGCCCACCTCGATGGCGCGGGCATGCCGGTCACGGAAGGCGGCGAGTGTGCCGAGCAGCCCCGGGGTGGTCCAGTCGAGCAGTGCCCACAGCTCGGAAAGGTTGTTCTCCACGGGGGTGCCGGTGAGAGCGACGCGGGCGCGGGCGGGCAGGGCGCGCAATTCGCGGGCGGTGACGGCGTAGGGGTTCTTGACGTGCTGGGCCTCGTCGGCGGCCACCAGCGACCAGGCTGTCTCGGCGAGCACTTCGCGGTCACGGCGCAGCACCCCGTAGGTGACCAGGACGATCTCGTCGCCGGCCAGGTCCTTGAGGTGGCGGTCGCCGCCGTGGTAACGGCGTATGGGGGTGAGCGGCGCGAATCTGGCGGCCTCGCGCTGCCAGTTGCCGAGCAGGGAGGTCGGGCAGACGACAAGGGTGGGGCCCGCGGTGGTGGGGTCGCTCTGGCGGTGCAGGTGCAGAGCGAGGAAGGTTGATGGTCTTGCCCAGGCCCATGTCGTCGGCGAGACAGCCGCCGAGGCCGAGCGCGCACATCTCGGCCAGCCAGGCCAGGCCCCGCTTCTGGTATTCGCGCAACGTGGCCTTGAGTGCGGCGGGCTGGGGCACGGGCGTGCGGGACTCGGGGTCGCGGATACGAGCGACCAAGTCGCCGAGCGCACCGACCACCGCACAGGGGACCCGGTCACCGTCCCGCTCGGCCTCGCCGGTCAGCGCGGCGCTCAACGCCTCCATGAGGGTGAGCGGTTCCATCCGGCGGCGCTTGGCGCGGGCCACCAGCTTCGGGTCGGCGAGCACCCATTGGTCGCGAAGCCGGACGAGGGGACGGCGTGACTCTGCGAGGGCATCCATCTCGGCCTCGGTGAGCGGCTCGCCGCCGAGGGAGACCTGCCAGCGGAAGTCGAGGAGGGCCTCGGTGTCCAGCAGGCCGTCCGCGGTGGAACCGGGGGCGGTGCGATGCCCGATCTCCGCGGTCGCGGTGAGTGCCTTGACCAGTTCGCGCGGCCAGTGCACGTCGACACCGGCCGCGCGCAGCGCGTCCGTGGCATCCCCGAGAAGCTCGAAGGCTTCGTCGTCGGTCAACCGGAGCTGATCGGGAGCGGCATCGTTGAGCAGCCTCCGCAGCGGGGGCCAGGCGCGGGCACCGCGACGCAGGGCGAGCAGGGTCTCGGTCTCGGCGCGTGGGCCGAGCAGCCGCTCCACTTCGGTCTGCTCGCTCCACAGCCGTGCGGCCTCGATGACGAACGCCGGGTCCGCCGCGGTGTGCATTTGCAGGACGGCCCGAAACTGCCGTCGGCGTCCTTCGGGTACGTCGACGCGCAGGGAGACACTGACCTCGGCGGTGAGCGCCGCCTGGGTTTCCTCGGCCCATTCACGCAAGGTGGGCACGGCACGGGCCTCGCGCCAGGCGTACGGCAGCGCTCCCATGGCGAGCGGCGCGGCCGGGGTACGGACCAGATCATCGGCGACCGCGTCGCAGAACTGGCGTACCAGCGCAGCCGGTTCGGCGATCCTCCCCCGAGTTCTCGGCTGCGCTCGAACAGGGGGGACCCCCATCGGCGCAGGGCCTGGCTCGGGCAGGCAGTGGGCGTGTGGCGGGAAAGCGGCGGCCAGGGCGTCCAGCGTCTGGCGCTGGGCGGCGTTGCAGGGACCCACCTGCCAGGTGTCGTAACCGGCGGGGGTGATGGCCGGGTGGAGGCGGCCGTCGGCGAGCAGCCGCAGCGCGAAGCGAGTGACGGCCTGCCAGGCGGCGCCGGAGGGATGCGTCGGCTCCGCATCGGCCAGGGCGGAGACAGCGACGGCGACAGGCAGCGCGTAACCCTCGACCCTGCGCCGCCTGACCGAGCGGCCGTGCGGCAGGACCAGCTCCACCGCTTCGGTCTCAAGGCCGGTGGGCGCCACGCTGTCTCCGGCTGCTGCCCCGGTCGGCTTCCACAGCAGCAGCCGCCCAAGGCGGGCGGGCTCACCGGGCAGGAACACCGCCGCCCAGCCGGCGCCGAGCAGCTCCCTCACGAAGGCGGACGTTTTCTGCCGGGCCGGCGGCAGTGTGCTCCTCGCGCCCGTACTCGGCTCTCGTACGACGACTCGTGCCACTCTCTTCCGCCCTGTCGCTTGCCGGACCTTCCCCCGGACCGCTCACTACCGAACCTCACCAGGCAACGTCACACGCTGGCAACCACGGGCCTTGGCTTGACTGCCGGCGACGGCGCCACGACGGATACGCCGCTGCTGAACACACCGGTCCTCAGCCGTATGGTGCAGCGCTACGGTGAGGCCATGAACACGTGGGATCCAGCCGCGCTGGAGGCGTTGATCGAAGAGGCCACCGTCGACGCCTACGGCGAGGGTGAGCAGCTCACCGGCTTCTTCACGATGATCGAGGAGAGCCTTGCCGTGCCGTTCACCACGACTGTTCTCGGCGTTGAGGTGAGCGTGGTCGGTGTCGATCTGGCCGAGGACGGGCGCGTGGTCGCACGCTGCGCCCGAGGGTCGGACCGGCAGGAAATCGGAATTCTGGACCTGCCGCTGCCGGAACCCGCCCCAGAGGGCTCGCAATGGATCGAGGCATACCGCTACTGGGCCCGCTGAACTGGTGCGTCGCACAACTGCCCAGCTGAGCCCCTGCTCGAACGGGCAGCCACCCCGACTGCTGCCGGCTCGGACCGACTGCGGGGAACAGACAGCACGTAGTGCGCATACCGCAGTATGCTTGCGGCTATGGCTGACACCACACGCATCACGGTGACACTCCCCACCGAGCAGGTGGCGGAGCTGAAGAAGATCACGGACAACATCTCCGGCTACGTGGCCGAAGCGGTCGCCAGGCAGATCCGGCACCAGCTCCTGGGGGCCGACCTGCGCAGCCACACAGACGAGCACGGGGTCTTCAGTGAGGAAGAGCTGGCCGAGGCGCGGTCGCGGATCTTCGGTACGACGTCGGCCGCCGGCGGCGCGAGCGCCGCGTGAGCGGGCACATCGAGACCGTCGTCCTGGACAGCGAGGGGCTGTCGGCCTGGGTGGCGCAGGACCGGAAGGTTCTGGCGATGTTCCAGGTGTTCCACGACATGGGAGCGGACCTTGTCGTCAGCGCCAACACCATCGTGGAGGTGAGCCACGCCAGGGTGAACCTGCCCCGACTGCAATGGGCGCTCTCCCGGGTCAAGGTGGAGCCGATCACGGAGGCGGCGGCCAAGGCGGCGGCCCAACTGCTCAAGGGCGCCGGTCTGCACGGACACAAGTACGCGATCGACGCCACCGTCGCGGAAGCGGCCTTGCGTCAGCCTGGCCCGGTCGCCATCCTCACGTCGGATGTCGATGACCTGACCCGGCTGTGCGGCAGCAAGGTCCGGATGATCGGGCTATGACCGCGACATCCCGGGACCGAGGACAGATCCGCGTGGATCCGCAGAAAGCAGAGTCGCCGCGGGTCGGCCCGCGATGGGTGAATAAGGCACCGCCGGATGCGGGGGCATGACCGCGTTCGGTGTCAAAGCTCCTCAGGGTCTGCGCCGGTCGCCCTGCAGGGCGCGAGTGTGAGCCTTTCCTGCTCGATGGTATGTCCTGAATGCCGCCTGTAAATGCAACCGAAACTGCAACCAGGGCATGCCGAAGAGCTGGACCGCAATGAGCGGTCCAGCTCTTCGTTTCGCCTGTTCAGGCGGCTGCGGAGGATACGAGATTCGAACTCGTGAGGGGTTGCCCCCAACACGCTTTCCAAGCGTGCGCCCTAGGCCTCTAGGCGAATCCTCCGCCGGAAACATTACATGACCCGGAGGAGTGCTCGCGAACTCGTTCCTCCCGCTGACATCGGGTACTCTTTGCGAAGCCCCTCACGCGGCGCTATCTGACTGAACTCCCCCAGGGCCGGAAGGCAGCAAGGGTAGGTTGGCTCTGACGGGTGCGTGGGGGGCGCTTGCATGCCCGGGCGCGGGGACCGCGGCGGGGATCGTTGTCAGTGGGCGCCTATAACCTCGTAAGCGTGTCGTCTCTCGCGCTGTACCGCCGCTATCGCCCGGAGACCTTCGCCGAGGTCATCGGGCAGGAGCATGTCACCGACCCGTTGCAGCAGGCGCTGCGGAACAACCGGGTCAATCACGCGTACCTGTTCAGCGGGCCGCGCGGATGTGGCAAGACGACGAGCGCGCGCATCCTGGCCCGCTGTCTGAACTGCGAGCAGGGGCCGACGCCCACGCCGTGCGGCGCGTGCCAGTCCTGCCGCGACCTGGCCAGGAACGGGCCCGGTTCCATCGACGTCATCGAGATCGACGCCGCGTCGCACGGCGGCGTGGACGACGCCCGTGAGCTGCGCGAGAAGGCCTTCTTCGGCCCCGCAGGCAGCCGCTACAAGATCTACATCATCGACGAGGCCCACATGGTCACGTCGGCCGGCTTCAACGCCCTGCTGAAGGTCGTCGAGGAGCCGCCGGAGCACCTCAAGTTCATCTTCGCCACCACCGAGCCCGAGAAGGTCATCGGGACCATCCGGTCGCGCACCCATCACTACCCGTTCCGGCTGGTGCCGCCCGGCACCCTGCGGGAGTACCTCGCTGAGGTGTGCCAGAAGGAGGACATCCCGGTCGAGGACGGGGTGCTGCCGCTCGTGGTGCGCGCCGGGGCCGGGTCCGTGCGTGACTCCATGTCCGTCATGGACCAGCTCCTCGCGGGCGCGGGCGCCGACGGTGTGACGTACGCCATGGCCACCTCATTGCTCGGATACACCGACGGGTCGCTGCTGGACTCCGTGGTCGAGGCGTTCGCCACCGGTGACGGGGCCGCGGCCTTCGAGGTCGTGGACCGGGTGATCGAGGGGGGCAACGACCCCCGTCGGTTCGTCGCCGATCTGCTGGAGCGGCTGCGTGACCTGGTGATCCTGGCCGCCGTGCCGGACGCCGCGGAGAAGGGGCTCATCGACGCCCCCGTCGATGTCGTCGAGCGCATGCAGGCCCAGGCGGGCATCTTCGGCGCCGCCGAGCTGAGCCGCGCCGCCGACCTGGTCAACGAGGGGTTGACCGAGATGCGCGGCGCCACCTCCCCCCGCCTCCAGCTCGAACTCATCTGCGCGCGCGTGCTGCTGCCCGCGGCCTACGGGGACGAGCGTTCCGTCATGGCACGCCTCGACCGGCTGGAGCGCGGCGTCAACTTCTCCGGAGGCGGCGGCGCCCCCGCGGCGGGGTACGTCCCCGGTCCCGACGCCCACCCGGGAGGCGGCGGTGGGCTGCCCGGCGGTGGTCCCGCCGCGGCCCGCGCGGCCGTACGGACACCGGGCGGCGGCGCCTCCCCGATGACACCTCCGACGGCGCCTCCGCAGACGCCTCCGCAGACGCCACCGGGGGCCCCTCCTGGCGCCATGTCCACCGCCCCGGCCGCCGCAAGCCCGCAGGCCCCGGCGGCTCCGACGCCCGCGCCCGCGGCTCAGCCGGCCCCCGCACCGGCCGCCCCCCAGGCCCCCACGCCCGCTCCCGCCTCCGCCCCGGGTGCCTGGCCCACCGCGGCACCCGCGGGCGGTGGGCGACGGCCCGGCGGCTGGCCCACGGCGGCCGCGGCGGGCGGCGGACAGCAGCCCCCGGCCCCGGCCCCGGCCGCCGCGGCCCCCCAGGCTCCCGCCGCCACCGCGCAGGCTCCGGCCGCCGCAAGCGCGCAGGCCCCGGCGGCACCCGCCCCCGGTGGCCTCGACCCCCGCATGCTCTGGCCGAACATCCTGGAGGCCGTCAAGAACCGCCGCCGCTTCACCTGGATCCTGCTCAGCCAGAACGCCCAGGTCACCGGCTTCGACGGCAGCACCCTCCAGGTCGGCTTCGTCAACGCGGGCGCCCGTGACAACTTCGCGAGCAGCGGCAGCGAGGACGTACTGCGGCAGGCGTTGGCCGAGCAGTTCAACGTGCAGTGGAAGATCGAGGCGATCATCGACCCGTCGGGCGGCCCGGCCCCGGCGCCGGCCGGCGGAACTCCGGGCGGCCACGGCGGAGGCGGCGGCTACGGCGGTGGCGGGACCCAGGGGTACGGCGCTCCCGGCACCGGGCCCGGCCCACGCCCCGCTGCACCCCAGCAGGCGGCACCGCCGGCCGCGGCGCCCCAGGACCGGTCCTCCGCCGCCGGGTCGGCCGCCGCCCCGGCCCCCCGGCCGACGGCGGCTCCGGAACCGCCCCCGGTCGCCCCCGAGGACGACATTCCCGAGGACGACGACCCCGACCTCGACGAGTCGGCCCTGTCCGGGCACGACCTCATCGTCCGGGAACTGGGCGCGACGGTGGTGGAGGAGTTCACGAACGAGTAGGGCCCGACCCGCACCGACAGGCGGACCGGTCCGGCAGCGCTCGTCGCCCGGGGAGCGGTCCGGGCACCCCTTGCCGTGGGGAGGGGTCAGGATGCGCCGCCACTCCTCGCCGCCCGTGGGGAGCGGTCCGGCCCCCGGCACCTCTCGCCGTGGGGAGTGGTCCGGATGCGCCGGCACTCCACGCCGCCTGGCGGAGCGGTCCGGATTGCCCCACCGCTCCTCGCCGCCCGGAGGAGCGGTCCGGGTACGCAGCGCTCCTCGCCGCCCGGGGAGTGGTCCGGGCCCTCGGCACCTCTCGCTGTGGGGAGTGGTCCGGATGCGCCTGACACTCCACGCCGCCCGGAGGAGTGGTCCGGGTACGGCAGCGCTCCTTGCCGCCTGGGGGAACGGTCCGGGCCCCCGGCACCTCTTGCCGTGGGGAGCGGTCTGGATGCGCCGGCGCTCCTCGCCGCCCTGGGCGGAGCGGTCCGGGTACCCGGGCCCTCCTCGCCCGTCCCCGGCGTATGTCTTCGGCTTTCTTCGGATGTCTTCGGGCGTCTTCGGAGATTCACACAAGCCGACCGCCCCCGGCCCCTCGACAGCCCGCACAAATGGGCGCTCTCCCTGCCGGTTAGGCTGACCCCGTGAAGGTCCTCGTCATCGGCACCGGCGCCCGCGAACACGCCCTGTGCCGTTCCCTGTCCCTCGACCCCGCCGTCACCGCGTTGCACTGCGCCCCGGGCAACGCCGGCATCGCCGAGGTCGCCGAGCTGCACCCGGTCGACCCCCTCGACGGCGCGGCCGTTGCCGCGCTGGCCACCGACCTCGGCGCCGACCTCGTCGTCGTCGGTCCGGAGGCCCCGCTGGTCGCCGGGGTGGCCGACCCCGTGCGCGCGGCGGGCATCCCCGTGTTCGGCCCGTCCGGGGAGGCCGCGCGGATCGAAGGGTCCAAGGCGTTCGCCAAGGACGTGATGGCGGCGGCCGGGGTACCCACGGCCCGCTCCTACGTCTGCACCAACGCCGACGAGGTCGCCACGGCGCTCGACGCCTTCGGGGCGCCGTACGTCGTCAAGGACGACGGTCTCGCCGCCGGCAAGGGCGTCGTCGTCACGCACGACCTCGACGCCGCGAAGGCGCACGCCGCCGCCTGCGAGCGCGTGGTGGTGGAGGAGTTCCTCGACGGCCCCGAGGTGTCCCTGTTCGCGATCACCGACGGCGAGACCGTCGTCCCGCTCCAGCCCGCGCAGGACTTCAAGCGCGCCCTGGACGGGGACGAGGGCCCCAACACCGGCGGCATGGGCGCGTACTCGCCGCTGCCCTGGGCCGACCCGAAGCTGGTGGACGAGGTCCTGGAGACCGTCCTGCGGCCGACCGTCGTCGAGATGCGCCGCCGCGGCATCCCCTTCTCCGGCCTGCTCTACGCCGGCCTCGCGATCACCTCGCGCGGCGTCCGGGTCATCGAGTTCAACGCCCGCTTCGGCGACCCCGAGACCCAGGCGGTGCTGGCCCGGCTGAAGACCCCGCTGGCCGGCGTGCTGCTCGCCGCCGCGCGGGGCACCCTCGCCGACCTGGAGCCGCTGCGCTGGAGCGAGGAGGCCGCGGTCACCGTGGTCGTCGCCTCGCACAACTACCCCGGCAGCCCGCGCACCGGTGACCCGATCAGCGGTCTCGACGAGGTGGCCGCCGAGGACGCCCCGCACACGTACGTCCTGCATGCCGGGACCAAGCGGGACGGCGATGCGATCGTCAGCGCCGGCGGGCGGGTCCTGTCCGTGACGGCAACCGGCGCGGACCTGGCCCAGGCCCGCGATCGCGCGTACACGGCCGTGGGGCGTATCGGTCTCGAAGGATCCCAGCACCGTACGGACATCGCGGCCGAGGCGGCGGGCGCCTGACCGCAGTCGACGCAGATCAGGCCCCGGACGTAAATCCGGGGCCTGATCTTTGCTGTCTGTCATCCACCTCTGACCAAAGCCATTCCATCGAGTGAGCGATGTTCCATCCGGCTGACGGAGGCCGGGGCCCCAACTAGGGTGCGGCGCATGCGTTCCGGCACTTGGCCCACCGGCATTGCGATGTCAGTGGCGGGTGCCACAGTGGGGGAGTGAGCAACGCCAGGAAAACGCCAGGACAGTGAGGGGGTGACGTCCGGTCGTGACCGGTATGGGTGTGGAGGCGGGCGCGCAGGCCGCGCGATCCCGGGCCCTCGCCGTGCTGCGGGTGCGCGGCCGGGCGCTGGCCGTGGCGCTGCTGCCCGCCGCGGCGGCCGTGATCCTGCTGACCGGGGGCACCACCGGCCATCTCGTGGGCGGCGGCTGGGACACCGCGCGCGGGATCGTGACCGTGGTCGCCCTGCTGGTGCTGCTGGCCGCGGCGGGCGTCGCCCTGGTCGTGGCCCGCGCCCGCCCCGCCGTCAGCCCGACGATCCCGGTCTCCGAGGAGTCCGCCCCGGATCTGTACCGAATGGTGCGCGACCTCGCCGACCGCCTGGACGTACCGGCCCCGTCCGCCATAGCGCTCACCCCGGACTGCGACAGCTGGCTGGAGGACCGCACCCATCCCGCGCACGGCCCGCCCGCGGTGCGCCGCCGCGACGAACTGACGGGCCCGGGGCGGCGCCCCTACCGTCGTACGCCCGCCGCTCCCGTCCTCGTGATCGGCTCGCCCTTCCTGTGGTGGATGCGCGTCGGTGAGCTGCGCGCGGTCCTCGCCCCGGTCGTCGCCGGCACGGGCCCCTCGGCGCACCCCGACATAGCGGCGGCCCGCCGCTTCGTCCGGGGGCTGGACGCGGCGGTGGCCGTGACCTCGGCGCCCGGCCGCGGCCCGCTCGCCCGCAGCGTGCTCGCGGGCGCCGGCTGGGCGGCCCGGCTGATGCTGCGCGGCTGCCGGGGGCATGCTGCCGAGATGGAGCGGGGCGTGGCGGCGGCCGCCGCCGAGCGGGCCCAGGCGGTGGACTACGGGCTGCGGATCGTCGCACAGGAGCAGGTGGGTCTGGCGTACGCGGGCTGGGACCGGCTGCTGACCCGCGTCGCGCTCCCCGCCTGGCGGATGGGCCGCTGGCCGTCCCGGCTGGACGCCGGCGTCGTCGCGGCGCTGACCGAGCTGTCCCGCCGTGACCGGCTGGCCGAGGGCTTCGCCTCCCGGCTCGGCGAGCGCCCCGCCTGCGATCTGCTGGAGGAACCCGGCACGGTGGACGAGGCGGCCTCGCTGCTCGCCGCCCGCCTCTTCCACGGCGGCCCGGCGGAGCCGGGACCCGACTGGTCCCCGGTGGACTGGCAGGAGTATCCGGAGGAGGTCGTCGACCGCAAGTGGCGTACGGACGCCGCCCGGCTCCACCGCGTCCTGGACGCGTTGGGCGTACGCCCTGTGCCGGACGCCACCGCCCGGGACCCCGAAGGCCCCACCCTGGCCCGCGTCCTCGACCACCTGTCACAGCCACCGACCCCCACCGTCACCACCCGCCGCGACCTCACCGACCACCTGGGCGGGACCGACCTCACCGACCACCTGGGCGGGACCGACCTCGCGGATCTCACCGGCCACCCCGGCCCGAGCGACCTCGACGACTTGACCGAGGTCACCGATGGCACCGATCTTGCCGGCCCGCCCGGCCACCCCGTCCCCGGCGACGCTGCGAAGCCGGAGCGGCCGGAGCGGCCGGAGCGGCCGGAGCCGCAGGAGTGGCCGGAGTGGTGCGACGAGACGGGTGCCGACACCGGGACCCCGCGCGGAGCCGCGCTCGCCGCCCGGCTCAGCGCCGAACTGGCCCGTGAGGAGGCGTCGGCCGCCGCCGCACCCACCGGCCGTACCGCCCCCGGCCAGGCCCCCGACACCGCCCTCTGGGACGACGGCGCCCTGCCGCTCTTCCCGCTCCAGCCGCCGCGCACCGCCCGTGAACTCCTCGCCGACCACGTCACGGCGATGGTCTGCTGTGCCGCGATGGACACCGCCGGTGCCACCCCAGGCCTGGACTGGCTCGACGGCCCGTCCCTGATCGTCAACGGCGAGCGGGTCGCCGACCTGGGCTCCCGAGTCCTCAGCCTGACCGAGGACGGCGACCCGGCCCCGCTGCGCGCCTGGCTGTTCGAGTCGGGGATACGGCCGGAGAAGCCGGTACGGCTGGTCTGACGCCCCCCGCCGCGGCTCCAGGACCCGCGGCGTAGCGGAGCCCGATCTTCCAGTTTCAGTCAATTCACAACAAGTAGTGACTGCGCGCGTGCGGAATGTGATGTGCTGGGACCGTTCGCGCACGTGGCGCCGGAGGGCGCACACGGCAGCGCGAACGGCGCACCACGGGGGCACGAGGGAGGGGAGCGACCATGGGATCCGAACACATCCGCCGCTGGGAGTCGGGCGCACTCGCACACGCCGTCAGCGACCCCTTCGGCCAGGGACCCGTTCCCTGGCTGCGCGGCAGCGAGACCTACTTCGACGACACGGGCCACGTCGTCCCCTGGTACGTGGACCCGATCCCGCAGCAGTCCGCCGCCGCCGGACCCGCCCGGGTGCCGGCACCGCGTTCGTCGGGCGGCCCGCGCTCGGCCGACGATGTGCACCGGCAGATCAAGGGCTTCACCTCGACCGGCGCGGTGGCACCGGGCGAGGCCGTCGACTTCCACATCACCGTCGACCCGCCGCAGGAGTTCAGCGTCGACGTCTACCGGATCGGTCACTACGGCGGCGACGGCGCCGCCAAGATCACCACCAGCCCCCGGCTCTCCGGCATCGTCCAGCCCCCGCCGCTGACCGCCGACCGCACGGTCTCCTGCCACCACTGGTGGCTGTCCTGGCGGCTCCAGGTCCCGTCGTCCTGGAGCAACGGCGCCTATGTCGCCGTCCTCACCACCGTGGACGGATACCGCTCCCACGTGCCGTTCACGGTCCGCGACAGCCGGCCGGCCGACCTGCTCCTGCTGCTGCCCGACATCACCTGGCAGGCCTACAACCTCTACCCGGAGGACGGCCGCATCGGCGCCAGCCTCTATCACGCCTGGGACGACGAGGGCCGCCTGCTGGGCGAGGCCGACGCGGCGACCACCGTCTCCTTCGACCGCCCGTACGCCGGCGCGGGCCTGCCCCTGCATGTCGGCCATGCCTACGACTTCATCCGCTGGGCCGAGCGCTACGGCTACGACCTCGCCTACGCCGACGCCCGCGACCTGCACGCCGGCCGCGTCGATCCCACTCGCTACCGGGGCCTGATCTTCCCCGGCCACGACGAGTACTGGTCGACCAGCATGCGCCGCACCGCGGAGCTGGCCCGGGACAACGGCACCTCGCTGGTCTTCCTGTCCGCCAACACCATGTACTGGCAGGTGGAGCTGGGCCCCGCACCGTCCGGCGTCCCCGACCGCCTGCTCACCTGCCGCAAGCGCAAGGGCCCCGGCCGGCCGGTGCTGTGGCGGGAGATCGACCGGCCCGAGCAGCAACTCGTCGGCATCCAGTACGCGGGCCGGGTCCCCGAACCCCACCCCCTGGTCGTGCGCAACGCGAGCCACTGGCTGTGGGAGGCGACCGGCGCGCACGAGGGCGACGAACTGGCCGGCCTGGTGGCGGGCGAGGCCGACCGCTACTTCCCGCGCACCCCGCTGCCCGACCACGAGGAGCGCATCCTGCTCGCCCACTCCCCCTACACCGACAGCGACGGCGTCCTGCGCCACCAGGAGACCTCGCTGTACCGGGCGCCCTCCGGCGCGCTCGTCTTCGCGTCCGGCACGTTCGCCTGGTCCCCGGCCCTGGACCGCCCCGGGCACGTGGACAGCCGTGTCCAGCGCGCCACGGCCAATCTGCTGGACCGTATCTGCAAGCGTGACTGACCCCCTGTCGGCGGCCCCTGTCCGATACGGGAGAATCAACCCGTTGGACAGAGCCACGGGGAGGAACCGTGTCCGGATTCGTCGAGAAGCCCGAACCGATCCAGGTGCCGGGTCTGGTGCATCTGCACACCGGGAAGGTGCGCGAGCTGTACCAGAACGAGGCGGGCGACCTCGTGATGGTCGCCAGCGATCGCATCTCCGCCTACGACTGGGTGCTGCCTACCGAGATCCCCGACAAGGGCCGGGTGCTCACCCGGCTGTCCCTGTGGTGGTTCGACCAGCTCGCCGACCTGGTGCCGAACCATGTGCTCAGCTCGGAGCTGCCCGCGGGCGCGCCCGCCGACTGGGCGGGCCGCACCCTGGTGTGCAAGTCCCTGCGGATGATCCCCGTCGAGTGCGTGGCCCGCGGCTATCTGACCGGCTCGGGCCTGGCCGAGTACGCCGAGTCCCGTACGGTCTGCGGCCTCGCCCTGCCCGAGGGCCTGGTCGACGGCTCCGAACTGCCCGGCGCGATCTTCACCCCGGCCACCAAGGCCGAGGTCGGCGAGCACGACGAGAACGTCTCCTACGAGGAGGTCGCCCGCCAGGTCGGCGCCGAGACCGCGGCCCAGCTGCGCCAGGCCACCCTCGCCGTGTACTCCCGGGCCCGGGACATCGCCCGCGACCGCGGGATCATCCTGGCCGACACCAAGTTCGAGTTCGGCTTCGACGGGGAGACCCTGGTCCTGGCCGACGAGGTGCTCACCCCGGACTCCTCTCGCTTCTGGCCGGCCGACCAGTGGCAGTCGGGCCGCGCGCAGCCGTCGTACGACAAGCAGTTCGTGCGCGACTGGCTGACCTCCGCCGAGTCCGGCTGGGACCGCAGGAGCGAGCAGCCCCCGCCGCCGCTGCCGCAGGAGGTCGTGACGGCGACCCGGGCGAAGTACGTGGAGGCGTACGAGCGGCTGACCGGCACGAGCTGGAGCTGACGGCACGAAAAAGACCCCGGTCCGGTGGACCGGGGTCTCATCCCGAGCGGACGACGAGGCTCGAACTCGCGACCTCAACCTTGGCAAGGTTGCGCTCTACCAACTGAGCTACGTCCGCATTGCGCCGTGGCGCGAGAGCAACTATACCCAACCTCGCTCCCGGGCGAGACGGACCGCCGCATGCCGGTTCTCGGCGCCGAGCTTGATCACCGCCGAGGAGAGGTAGTTCCGCACGGTCCCCTGGGACAGCGCGGCCCGCTGGGCGATCTCCGCGACCGGCGCCCCGTCCGCGGCCAGCTCCAGCACCTCGGCCTCCCGCGGGGACAGCGGCGAGTCCCCGGCGGAGATCGCGTCGGCGGCCAACTCCGGGTCGACGTAGCGGTTTCCGGCGTGCACGGTACGGATGATCTCCGCGAGCCGCTGGGCGCTGACCGTCTTCGGCACAAAGCCGCGCACGCCCGCCGCGAGGGCCCGCTTCAGATGTCCGGGGCGGCCGTGCCCGGTGACGATCAGAACCTGGCAGTCGGGCAGTTCGGCCCGTACCGATGTGGCGACCCTCACACCGTCGGCGCCCGGCATCTGCAGATCCAGCACGGCCACGTCAGGACGGTGGGCGCGGGCCATCGCCAGCGCCTCGGGTCCGCTCGCCGCCTCCGCCACGACGAGGAGATCGTCCTCCAGGGCGAGCAGCGCGGCCAGCGCACCCCGGATGAGGTGCTCGTCGTCGGCGAGCAGCAGCCGTACCGGGGAACTCATCGCGTCACTCCGCTCTGACTCGTCAAGGGCACCTCGGCCACCAGCCGGAACCTGTCCGTTCCGACGGCGTCCGCCTCCAGCGTGCCGTCCACCGCGGCCAGCCGCTCCCGCAGTCCCGCGAGCCCGGCACCCCCGCCGGCGGCGTCGGGGGCGCCGGACCTCCCGTCGTTCTCCACGGTCAGCACCACGTGTCCGTCGCGCACCCCGAGGTCCACGCGGCACCGCCCGGCGTTCCCGTGCCGCAGCACATTGGTGGTGGCCTCGCGCACCACCCAGCCCAGCGCCGACTGCACGTCGGCGGGCAGCCCTCTGGCCTCGCCCGTCATCTCGCAGTCGATCCCGGCCGCGGTCAACACGCCCTGCGCACCGCTGAGTTCGACGGAGAGGTCGGCGTCACGGTAGCCGCGTACGACGTCCCGCACCTCGCGCTGCGACTCCCGTGCGATGCGCTGCACCTCGATCATCTGCTCCACGGCCTCCGGCCGTTCGCGCCGCGCGAGCTGCACGGCCAGCTCGCTCTTGAGCGCTATCACCGAGAGGTTGCGCCCCAGCACGTCATGCAGGTCCCGTCCGAACCGCAGCCGTTCCTCGGCGACGGCGAGCCGGGCGCGGGTCTCGCGGGCCGTGTCCAGTTCGTAGACGGCGTTCAGCAGCCAGACGGAGAAGATGCAGGTGAAGGCGAGGAACCCGGCGCCGACCAGGACCGTGAGGACGACGATCAGTACGGCGGGACCGGGCACGCCCAGCAGGAAGGCGACCAGCCCGGCGCCGGTTGCGAAGCCGGTCACGAGCGCGGGCACCCGCCGCCGGTCGCGCACCCCGAGCGGCATCGTCCCGGCGCCGAAGACCAGCACGCCGGCGAACACCGTCCCCGTGGCCGCGTCGACGCCGTTGCCACCCGGCCAGTACTCCTTGAAGCCGAGCGCGGCGACCGCGACCCCGAAGGTGACCGCGCCGTACGCCCACAGCAGCCGCACCGGTTGCGGGCGCAGGCCGCGGGTCCAGTCCAGCGCGCGGGAGGCGGTGAGGGCGCCGAGCACCGCGTGCGCCAGCACCATCGCCGTGAGCCAGCCCGCGAGGGCCGCGTCCCCCCGCGCGAGCGTCGACAGTCCGAACGATGCCAGCTCCATCACCGCGAAGAAGTGGAACGACCAGCGCGTATAAGTCTCGACCTTGCCCGGCGTGCTCTTTCGCCGCCACCAGCCGTGCCCGTTGCCCATCTCCCCGTCCCCGTGTCGTCGGCCCGTGGTCAGCGCCGCGGCTCCCAGCGGAACCACCGTCGTACAGCAAACACCGCGACTGCGGTCCAGGCCAGCGCGATGGCCAGGGCGCCCAGGGCCTCGTATCCGGTCAGCCGGCCGGTCCAGCCGCCCTGCACCAGCCGGATGGCGGGGGACAGCGGGAGGAGTGCGCAGACGGAGGCGAGCCGGTCGGGCATGACCTCCGGGGGGATCGCGATGCCCGATCCGACCATGGAGACGAAGATCAACGGCAGCGCGGTGACCTGGGCGCTCTCCGCGGTCCTGGTGAAGGCGGCGGTGAGGGCCGCGAGCGCGGCGCACAGCACGAGGCCCCACACGACGCCCAGGACGGTCAGGTACGCCGCTTCGGGTGCCCCGGCGTCGAGGAGGACCGCGCAGCCCACGGACAGCACCAGGGCCTGGACGAGGCCGAGGCTCATGGCGGGCAGGGCCGTGCCGGCCAGGATCTCGCCGTCGCCGAGTTCCCCGGTGCGCAGGCGCTTGAGCACCAGTTCCTCGCGGCGGGCGACGAACGCGCTCACCAGGGCGGTGTACACGGCGAACAGGAAGGAGAAGCCGATCGCCGCGGTCAGCATGACCGCGCCGACGCTCAGGCCCGAGGCCCCCAGGTCCATCCGGTCGAGCGCGGGCCGCACGCTGAACGGCAGCGCCAGCGGCACGAGCAGCGCCGTCACGATCACGGTGCGGTTGCGGCCGAGGAGGGTGAACTCGGCGCGGGCGAGGGCGCGCAGCCGCCGGGCCGAGAGTGCCGCCCGGCCGGTGCGCCGGCTGTCCCGGGCGCCCGGCTGGTCCGTGCTGCCGGTGCGGGTCGGCGTACTCGTACGGGTCCGGGTGCTCATGCCGCGCTCGCCTCCCTCTCCCGGGCGATCCCCAGGAACGCCTCTTCCAGCGAGGCCGACCGCACGTCGAGTCGGTGCAGTGCGACGCCGCTCCGCTCGGCCCACACCAGCAGTCCGGTGGCCGCCCGTTGCAGCTCCCGGGTCCGCAGCAGAACCGTCCGGCCATCCACCTCGTGCTCGCACACCCCAAGGGGGGCCAGCGGCGGCAGGTCGCCGAGGAAGTAGCCCGTGGGCAGTTCGAACGAGATCCGGGAGGGCCGCAGCGCGGTCACCTCGGCCGGGGTCCCGGAAGCGGCGATGCGGCCTTCGTGCAGGATCGCCAGCCGGTCGGCCAGGTTCTCCGCCTCCTCCAGGTAGTGCGTGGTCAGCAGCACGGTCGTCCCGGCGTCGCGCAGCGCCCGCACCAACTCCCAGGTGTCCCGGCGGCCTTCGACGTCCAGGCCGGTGGTGGGCTCGTCCAGGAACAGCACCTCGGGCTCGCCGAGGACGGCGAGGGCCAGGTCCAGGCGGCGCCGCTCACCCCCGGACAGCTGTTTCACCCGCACCCCGGCCTTCCGGTCCAGGCCGACCATCGCCAGCGCCTCGGCGGTGCCCCGGCGTGCCCTGCTGGAGCAGTCCGCCCACATCCGCGCGGTCTCGGCGACGGTCAGCTCGGCGGGGAAACCGCCCTCTTGGAGCATGACGCCGGTGCGCGGGCGCACGGCGGCCCGCTCCGTGTGGGGATCGTGGCCGAGGATGCGCACCCGGCCGCCGGCCGGTGCCGCGAGCCCCTCCAGCAGCTCGACCGTCGACGTCTTGCCGGCCCCGTTGGTGCCCAGCAGCGCGAAGACCTCGCCCCGCGCCACGGAGAAGCTGATCCCGCGCACGGCCTCGAACCCGCCCCCGTAGACACGTCGGAGGTCGGTGACCTCAATCACGTGTTCGTGTTCGTCGTTGTCCATGACATCAGCGTCCCGGCGCACCGGGCCGGGCAGCAGTGCGCGATGTCATCGCTCGGCATGACAAATGTCAGAGACGGGTGGGGGCGGAGGCCGGCGGGCAATGAAAAGACCCCGGTCCAGTGGACCGGGGTCTCATTCCCGAGCGGACGACGAGGCTCGAACTCGCGACCTCAACCTTGGCAAGGTTGCGCTCTACCAACTGAGCTACGTCCGCATTGCTACCGATCGGCTTCCACCGATCGGTGCGGGCACCAGCCTACCCGATCCTCCTGAGTGGTCCGGACGGCGGTGCAGAGCGGGTGACAGGAATTGCACACTGCGCCTTCCCCCTGGAAGGGGGATGTTCTGCTACTGAACTACACCCGCAAGTACTCCATGGGCCTCGGTCTTTCGGCCTCGCCCCTCGGCGTGCTCCAGACTCTAGCTGATCAGGAGGGGTGCAGCGCAAGTCGGTTGCGGCGAGGGGCGGGTGACCTGTCGTCGGCCGCGCTCACTGCGCGGCGCTGAACGCCTCGTAGACCTTCTTGGGGATGCGGCCCCGCGCGGGTACGTCCATCTTGTTCGCCTGTGCCCAGGCGCGGACGGCCGCCGGATCGGGGGCGACCTCCGTCTGCCGGTACGTCTTGCCCGACCTGGACCGCTTGCGGCCGGCCGCCACGTACGGCTCCAGGGCCTTACGCAGTTTCTTGGCGTTGGCCCGGTTCAGGTCGATCTCGTACGACCTGCCGTCGAGTCCGAAGGCGATCGTTTCCGCCGCTTCCGAGCCGTCGATGTCGTCAAAGAGAGTGACCACGACCTTCTGCGCCACGAATATCGGTCCCTTCGTGCGGCACCTCATACAGCTCAGCTGCGATGACGTGCCGAGTATCGGCTATTGCCAATTCATTTGTACAGTGCCCGGCAATGAAATGTGAAGCCCGACTAAATCCCTCAGCGTGTCCGAGCGCAATAGCTATGAGGGACCGACCGAGGATCTTTCCCGGAACTTTTCACAACCGCACCCCTTCGATGCCGGATCGTGATGGCGATCACGTAGGTTCCTCCAACTCTACCCGCGTAGAAATTCCGTACGGGTACGCTGAAGGAACCTGCTCAGCACCACACACCGGGAGTGCCAGTGGCACGCGTCGTAGTCGACGTCATGCTCAAGCCGGAGATCCTCGACCCCCAGGGCCAGGCGGTCCAGCGTGCCCTGCCGCGCCTGGGTTTCGAAGGTATCTCGGATGTACGTCAGGGAAAGCGATTCGAACTGGAAGTTGACGGGCCGGTCGACGAGGCCGCGCTCGCCCGCATCCACGATCTTGCGGAATCCTTCCTCGCCAACACCGTGATCGAGGACTTCACCGTCAAGGTCGAAGAGGCGGCGGAAGTCGCGGAGGCCGCCAAGTGACCGCTCGTATTGGCGTCGTCACTTTCCCGGGGAGCCTCGACGACCAGGACACCCGGCGCGCGATCCGCCTCGCCGGCGCCGAACCGGTCGCCCTGTGGCACAAGGACAAGGACCTCAAGCAGGTCGACGCCGTGGTGCTGCCCGGCGGCTTCTCCTACGGCGACTATCTGCGGGCCGGCGCCATCTCCCGGTTCTCGCCGGTGATGGGGAGCGTCATCGAGCAGGCGCGGGCCGGACTGCCGGTCCTCGGCATCTGCAACGGCTTCCAGATCCTCACCGAGGCCCACCTCCTGCCGGGCGCGATGCTCGGCAACGACCACCTCCACTTCATCTGCCGCGACCAGAGGCTGCGGGTGGAGAACGCGGGAACCGCCTGGACCGGCGACTACCGCGAGGGCCAGGAGATCCACATCCCGCTGAAGAACATGGACGGCCGGTACGTCGCCGACCGGTACACGCTCGACAAGCTGGAGGCCGAGGGCCGGGTCGTCTTCCGCTACCTGGACGTCAACCCCAACGGTTCGCTGCGCGACATCGCCGGCATCACCAACGAGGCGGGCAACGTCGTCGGTCTCATGCCGCACCCCGAGCACGCCGTGGAACCGCTGATCGGTACCGGCCGCACCGACGGCCTCCCCTTCTTCACCTCGATCCTCAAGAAGCTGGTGGGCGCATGAGCCGGACGCCTCTGGACACGGTCGAACACGCGGCCGCGACCCCCGACGTCGAGCTGCCCTGGGCCGAACTCGGCCTGAAGAAGGACGAGTACGAGCGGATCGTGGAGATCCTGGGCCGCCGCCCGACCGGCGCCGAACTCGCCATGTACTCCGTCATGTGGTCCGAGCACTGCTCGTACAAGTCCTCCAAGGTCCATCTGCGCCAGTTCGGCGAGAAGGCCCCCGAGTCCGACGCGCTCCTCGTCGGCATCGGCGAGAACGCCGGCGTCGTGGACGTCGGCCAGGGCTACGCCGTGACCTTCAAGGTCGAGTCCCACAACCACCCCTCCTATGTCGAGCCCTACCAGGGCGCGGCCACGGGTGTGGGCGGCATCGTCCGCGACATCATCGCGATGGGCGCCCGCCCGGTCGCCGTGGTCGACCCGCTGCGCTTCGGTGCGGCCGACCACCCCGACACCAAGCGGGTGCTCCCCGGAGTCGTCGCCGGCATCGGCGGCTACGGCAACTGCCTGGGCCTGCCCAACATCGGCGGCGAGGTCGTCTTCGACGCCTGCTACCAGGGAAACCCGCTGGTCAACGCCGGTGCCATCGGCGTGATGCGGCACGAGGACATCCACCTGGCGAAGGCGTCCGGCGCGGGCAACAAGGTCATCCTGTACGGCGCCCGCACGGGCGGCGACGGCATCGGCGGCGCGTCGATCCTCGCCTCCGAGACCTTCGACGACGCAAAGCCCTCCAAGCGCCCCGCCGTCCAGGTCGGCGACCCCTTCCAGGAGAAGCTCCTCATCGAGTGCACCCTGGAGGCCTTCCAGGAGAAGCTGGTCGTCGGCATCCAGGACCTCGGCGCGGCCGGCCTGTCCTGCGCCACCTCCGAGCTGGCCTCCAACGGCTCCGGCGGCATGCGCGTCACCCTGGACGACGTCCCGCTGCGCGACTCCACGCTCTCGCCCGAGGAAATCCTCATGAGCGAGTCGCAGGAACGCATGTGCGCGGTCGTCGAGCCGGCGAAGGTCGACCGCTTCCTGGAGATCTGCGCCAAGTGGGACGTCATCGCCACGGTGATCGGCGAGGTCACCGACGGCGACCGTCTGGAGATCTACTGGCACGGCGGCAAGATCGTCGACGTCGACCCGCGTACGGTCGCGCACGAGGGCCCGGTGTACGAGCGCCCGTACGCCCGCCCGGCCTGGCAGGACGAACTCCAGGCGGACGACGCGAACAAGCTGCCCCGGCCGGCGACGTCGGCGGAGCTGAAGGACCAGGTCCTCAAGCTCGTGGGCTCACCCAACCAGGCGTCGAAGAAGTGGATCACGTCCCAGTACGACCACTTCGTGCAGGGCAACACGGTGCTGGCCCAGCCCGAGGACTCGGGCATGATCCGCATCGACGAGTCGACCGGTCTCGGCGTCGCCATCGCCACGGACGGCAACGGCCGCTACGCCAAGCTGGACCCGTACACGGGCGCGCAGCTGGCGCTCGCCGAGGCGTACCGGAACGTGGCGACGACCGGTGCGAAGCCCCTCGCGGTCTCCGACTGCCTGAACTTCGGCTCGCCCGAGGACCCCGCGGTGATGTGGCAGTTCGCGGAGGCCGTGCGCGGCCTCGCGGACGGTTGCCGGCAGCTGGGCACGCCGGTGACGGGCGGCAACGTCTCCCTGTACAACCAGACGGGCGAGGCTGCGATCCACCCCACCCCGGTCGTGGCGGTTCTGGGCGTCATCGACGACGTCGCCCGTCGCACCCCCGTCGCCTTCCAGGAGGAGGGCCAGCTGCTCTACCTCCTCGGCGACACGCGTGAGGAGTTCGGCGGCTCGGCCTGGTCCCAGGTGATCCACGACCACCTGGGCGGTCTGCCGCCGGCCGTGGACCTGGAGCGCGAGCGGCTGCTGGCCGAGATCCTGATCTCCGCCTCCCGCGACGGCATGATCGACTCCGCGCACGACCTGTCGGACGGCGGTCTGATCCAGGCGGTCGTCGAGTCGGCCCTGCTCGGCGGGAAGGGCGCGCGCCTGGTCGTGCCGGACGGTCTGGACGCCTTCACCTTCCTCTTCTCCGAGTCGGCCGGCCGCGCGCTCGTCGCGGTGCCCCGTTCGGAGGAGGTCCGCTTCAACGACATGTGC
Source organism: Streptomyces sp. NPDC004629 (assembly GCF_042873595.1). NCBI lineage: Bacteria > Bacillati > Actinomycetota > Actinomycetes > Kitasatosporales > Streptomycetaceae > Streptomyces > Streptomyces sp. NPDC004629. The sequence continues at coordinate 331,314 of NZ_JBIALO010000003.1, forward strand.
GGTGCGCGGGGCCTGCCGGCCACCCGTATCGGAGTGGTGGACGGCGACACGATCACCCTCCAGGACGAGTTCGACCTCCCCCTGGCCCACCTACGCACAACCCACGAATCAACCATCCCGTCCCTCCTGTCCTAACCCCCGGAGCCCCGCCCACAGCGGGGCTCCACCCGCAACGCCCTGAAAGGGGCGCGGGGAACGGCGCGCTCAACCACGACGAACCCGCACCCAGTCCGCCAACGGATCCACCCTCCCCGAGGCGCCCCGGACCACGCAGCGAAGCTGATGGCCAGCGCGCCCGACAGGGGCGCGGGGAACGGCGCGCTCAACCACGACGAACCCGCACCGGCTCAACCACGGATCCCACCCTTTCCCACACCCCCGCTCTCCCAACGCACCCCCCTCCAACGCCCTTCGGCCCACCCAGCGGAGCGTCTATGTCCCCGGCCAGAACGCGCACCCGGACCTACGACCCCGCCAGAACCCGCACCGCGGTCCTCGCCCAGCTGGGCACCGTACGGGAAGCGGTCCGCACCCTCACTCCCGAACAGCTGGCGCTTCCCACGCGGCTCGGCGACTGGACCGTACGCGAACTCGTCGCGCACATCGGGATGGCGGTCACGGCGATCGGCCGTTCCCTCGACCGGCCGGAGCCGCCCCGGCAGGGCGCCACGCTTCTCGACTGGCCGTTCGCCACGTCGGCCGGCGCCCCGGCCATCGACGAGTTCACCCGCGGCATCGTGGCGCGTCACCCCGATCCGGTCGCCTACCTCGCGGACGTCGAGCGCGACCTCGTCGCCCGGCTCGACGCGCATCCCGGCAGCCGGATCCTGGAGACCAACGCCGGCGCCCTGCCGCTCGCGGACTATCTCGTCACCCGGACCGTGGAACTCGTCGTCCACACCGACGACCTGAACGCCGCCGTGCCCGGTCTGGAGGCCCCCTACGACCGGCAGGCGCTCGCCGCGGCGACCCGCCTGCTCGCCGACGCCCTCGCGGTGAAGGCGCCGGGCGGCTCCACCGAGGTGCGCATCCCGCCGTACGCGGTCGTGCAGTGCGTGGAGGGGCCCCGGCACACCCGCGGCACTCCGCCGAACGTCGTGGAGACGGACCCGCTGACCTGGATCCGGCTCGTCACGGGACGGCTGGCCTGGGCGGACGCCGTGGCGGACGCGAAGGTCAGCGCGAGCGGCGAGCGCGCGGATCTCGGCGGACTGCTGCCGCTGATGTCGTAGCGTGAACCGAAGGCCGCATCGCCGCGTCGAAGGACCATGGACAGCACGTGGACCAGGAACCGGAAGAGGCGGCGCCTGACCCTGATGGCCCCGCTCGTGCTGCTGCCGCTCGTGGCCTGCGGCAGCGAGCGCGCGGACGGCGGCTCCGGCTCCGTCCGCGCGTCCGTCACCGGCGTCCGCTGGAGCGTCGACAGCGTCACCGTGGACGGCACGATGCGGCGGGCGCCCGCCGGGGCCTACGCCGAGTTCGCCGACGGCCGGGTCCGGGGCAACTACGGCTGCAATCACTTCAGCGCTCTGGCCGCCTTCGACGGCGACCGTCTGACGCTCGAAGACGCCGGGGTGACCGAGATGGGCTGCGCGCAGGAGCCGATGGCCTTCGAGCGGGCGCTCGCCCGTACCCTCGCCGACGGCCCGCTCACCACCCGGGTGCGCGGCGGCGAACTGACCCTTGTTACCGAGGCCGGTGACACCGTGCGGCTGACCGAGGAGCCGGACGCGCCACTGCGGGGCTCCAAGTGGATGATCACGGCACTCGGTGCCGACGGCCCCGACGGCCCCGACGGCACCGCGGCCTCGCCGCCCGGGGGCGCCGCGCCGTATCTCGTCTTCGGCGAGAAGAGCGGCCGGGTCACCGGCAGCCTGGGCTGCAACCGGGTGACCGCGAAGGCCACGGTCCGCGACGCCCATATCACTCTGGGCACTCCCGCCACCACCCGAATGGTGTGCGACGTCTCACTCATGCATACGGAAAAGAGCCTGCTGCGCCTCTTCGGCGGCACGGTCGGCTACCGCCTGGATCACCGAAGCCTCACGCTGACCAGCGAAAACGGCGAGTGGGTCAGCGCGGTCGCGGAACCGTGACGGATGACGAACACGCATCTTCGGGGCATTAGCCAATTCGGACCAGTGGTCGATCTCGCCTACACTCGGAGCCGTGCCACGTGGTGACGGTCGACTCAATCACGATCTGCTCCCCGGTGAGAAAGGCCCCCAGGACGCGTGTGGCGTCTTCGGGGTCTGGGCTCCGGGCGAAGAGGTCGCAAAGCTCACGTACTTCGGGCTCTACGCCCTCCAGCACCGGGGTCAGGAATCCGCGGGAATCGCGGTCAGCAACGGCTCCCAGATCCTCGTCTTCAAGGACATGGGCCTGGTCTCGCAGGTCTTCGACGAGACTTCACTCGGTTCGCTCCAGGGTCACATCGCGGTCGGACACGCCCGCTACTCGACCACCGGCGCCTCCGTGTGGGAGAACGCCCAGCCGACGTTCCGTGCCACGGCGCACGGTTCCATCGCGCTCGGCCACAACGGCAACCTGGTCAACACGGCGCAGCTCGCCGAGATGGTCGCCGACCTGCCGAAGGACACCAACGGCCGCTCGACCCGGGTCGCGGCCACCAACGACACCGACCTGCTCACGGCGCTGCTCGCCGCGCAGGTCGACGACGACGGCAAGCCGCTGACCATCGAGGAGGCCGCGCACGCGGTCCTCCCCAAGGTCAGGGGCGCCTTCTCGCTCGTCTTCATGGACGAGCAGACCCTGTACGCCGCCCGTGACCCGCAGGGCGTCCGCCCGCTGGTGCTGGGCCGCCTGGAGCGCGGCTGGGTGGTCGCCTCGGAGACCGCCGCCCTCGACATCACGGGCGCCAGCTTCGTGCGTGAGATCGAGCCGGGCGAGTTCGTGGCGATCGACGAGAACGGTCTGCGTACGTCGCGATTCGCGGAAGCGAAGCCCAAGGGCTGTGTCTTCGAGTACGTGTACCTGGCCCGCCCCGACACCGACATCGCCGGCCGGAACGTGTATCTCTCCCGTGTGGAGATGGGCCGCCGCCTCGCCAAGGAGGCCCCGGTCGAGGCCGACCTGGTGATAGCGACCCCGGAGTCCGGCACTCCCGCCGCCATCGGCTACGCGGAGGCCAGCGGGATCCCGTTCGGCGCCGGTCTCGTCAAGAACGCCTACGTCGGCCGGACCTTCATCCAGCCCTCGCAGACCATCCGCCAGCTCGGCATCCGCCTGAAGCTGAACCCGCTCAAGGAAGTCATCAAGGGCAAGCGCCTGGTCGTCGTGGACGACTCCATCGTGCGCGGCAACACCCAGCGCGCCCTGGTCCGCATGCTCCGCGAGGCGGGCGCGGCCGAGGTGCACATCCGGATCTCCTCGCCCCCCGTCAAGTGGCCCTGCTTCTTCGGTATCGACTTCGCCACCCGCGCCGAGCTGATCGCCAACGGCATGAGCATCGAAGAGATCGGCGCCTCGCTGGGCGCCGACTCCCTGGCCTACATCTCCATCGACGGCATGATCGAGGCGACCACCATCGCCAAGCCGAACCTGTGCCGCGCCTGCTTCGACGGCGAGTACCCAATGGAACTCCCGGACCCCGAGCTGCTCGGCAAGCAGCTCCTGGAGACCGAGCTGGCGGCCGGCACGGCCGCCCCGGCCGCAGTCGACGCGATCCGTCGCCCGTAACACCTGCCGTACGACACGAAAGTCACAGTCATGCCTGAGACCACTGGTGCCAGCTACGCAGCCGCGGGCGTCGATATCGAGGCGGGCGACCGCGCCGTCGAACTGATGAAGGAGTGGGTGAAGAAGACCCGGCGCCCCGAGGTCCTCGGCGGCCTCGGCGGCTTCGCCGGCCTGTTCGACGCCTCGGCGCTCAAGCGCTACGAGCGCCCGCTGCTGGCCTCCGCCACCGACGGCGTCGGCACGAAGGTAGACATCGCCCGTCAGCTGGGCGTGTACGACACCATCGGCCATGATCTGGTCGCGATGGTCATGGACGACATCGTGGTGTGCGGCGCGGAGCCGCTGTTCATGACCGACTACATCTGCGTCGGCAAGGTGCACCCGGAGCGGGTCGCGGCCATCGTGAAGGGCATCGCGGAGGGCTGTGTGCTGGCCGGATGCGCTCTGGTGGGCGGCGAGACGGCCGAGCACCCGGGTCTGCTGGGCGAGGACGACTTCGATGTCGCGGGCGCCGGCACGGGCGTCGTGGAGGCCGACCGGCTGCTGGGCGCGGAACTTATCCGTACGGGGGACACGGTGATCGCCATGGCGTCCTCCGGTCTTCACTCGAACGGGTACTCCCTGGTCCGTCATGTGCTGCTGAACCAGGCCGGGCTGTCCCTGGACGCGCGGATCGAGGAGTTCGGCCGCACCCTCGGCGAGGAGCTGCTGGAGCCGACGAGGATCTACTCCCTGGACTGTCTGGCGCTGACCCGCACCGCCGAGGTGCACGCCTTCAGCCATGTGACCGGTGGCGGGCTCGCCGCCAATCTCGCGCGGGTGATCCCGGACGGGCTGCACGCCGTCGTCGACCGCTCCACCTGGACCCCGGGCCCGGTCTTCGACCTGGTCGGCAGGACCGGTGACGTAGAGCGACCGGAGCTGGAGAAGACCCTCAACATGGGCGTCGGCATGATCGCGGTCGTGCCGCAGGAGTCGACGGACGCGGCCCTCGCGACGCTCGCGGACCGCGGGGTCGATGCCTGGGTGGCCGGCGAGATCACCGACCGAGGGGACGAACCCACGGGCGCGAAGCTGGTGGGCGGCTACGCGTAACCGCGACGTCAGCATAAATCCCGGTCCGGTGGTGAACCCCGGACCGGGATGACACGGCTAAGGCCGCTACCGGCGTCACGCGCCGCGACGGTGTTGCGAGGACTGGCCGTCCTCGTCCTCCTCGTCGTCGTCCTCATAGAGGTCGGCGTACCGTGAATACAGGTCGTCGTCATGCTCATCGTCCTCGAAGCGGTCGCCGTTCGGCGACTGGTTCGACGTCGATGCGCCCAGCTCCTCGGCCAGGCGTGAGAGGTCCGTCCCACCGCTGTTGTACTTCAGCTGGCGGGCGACCTTCGTCTGCTTGGCCTTGGCCCGGCCGCGCCCCATGGCTCGACCCCCTCAACGACGGGGCTCGACGGCCCCAGAGTCTGACACGCGTTCATGATCCGGAACGGACTCTCCGCAGAGAGGCCCGTCCGTAGGGCTTCCACGGTACCTGAGCCCACGCCCATACGGTACGTCGCCCGCAGGACGCGCGTCTGCGCAGGACCTGCGAGGTGCCCCGTCCTCGCTGGTCAGTGGCGATTTTAACCACTTATCCGGGAACGACCCGCCGGTTGAAGTGAGAGTTCTCTCTAACTTCAAGCCGGCGGGTACCGGTCGGACGGGGGATCGGGGGACCGGCCACGATGCCGCCGCAGCCGGCCGGCGGCGCGTCATGGGCCCTCCGGCGGAGCGCTCAGCGTGCGGTGCGGGCCTCCGCCATCCGCTGCTCGGCGATCCGGTCGGCCGCGGCGGCCGGCGGAATCCCGTCTTCCTTCGCACGTGCGAATATGGCCAGCGTGGTGTCGAAGATCTTCGCCGCCTTCGCCCTGCACCGGTCGAAGTCGAACCCGTGCAGTTCGTCGGCGACCTGGATGACCCCGCCGGCGTTCACCACGTAGTCCGGCGCGTAGAGGATCCCGCGGTCGGCGAGGTCCTTCTCCACCCCCGGGTGGGCGAGCTGGTTGTTGGCGGCGCCGCACACCACCTTGGCGGTGAGCACCGGCACGCTGTCGTCGCCGAGGGCGCCGCCGAGCGCGCACGGGGCGTAGACGTCCAGCCCCTCGACCCGGATCAGCGCCTCGGTGTCGGCGACCGCCGTCACGCCCTCGGGGTGCTGGTCGAGGATGCGGCGCACGGCCTCCTCGCGCACGTCCGTGATCACGACCTCGGCGCCCTCGTCCCGCAGGTGCCGCACCAGGTGGTGGCCGACCTTGCCGACGCCGGCGATGCCGACCCGGCGTCCGCGCAGCGAGGGATCGCCCCACCGGTGCTGGGCGGAGGCGCGCATGCCCTGGTAGACGCCGAAGGCGGTGAGTACGGAGGAGTCACCCGCGCCGCCGTTCTCCGGGGAACGGCCGGTCGTCCAGCGGCACTCGCGCGCCACGACGTCCATGTCGGCGACGTAGGTGCCGACGTCGCACGCGGTGACGTACCGCCCGCCGAGCGAGGCCACGAACCGCCCGTAGGCGAGCAGCAGCCGCTCGGACTTGTCCCGCTCCGGGTCGCCGATGATCACGGCCTTCCCGCCGCCGTGGTCGAGACCGGCCATGGCGTTCTTGTACGACATCCCGCGCGCGAGGTTGAGGGCGTCGGCGACGGCCTCCTCCTCGTTCGCGTACGGATAGAAGCGGGTGCCGCCGAGCGCGGGGCCCAGGGCGGTGGAGTGGATGGCGATGACGGCCTTGAGGCCGCTGGCGCGGTCCTGACAGAGCACGACTTGCTCATGTCCCCCCTGGTCCGAGTGGAACAGGGTGCGCAGGACGCCGTTGGTCACGTCGGTCACTGTGGTGACTCCCGGGTAAGTAGCGGCGAGTGGAGAACGGGTTTCCCGTGCAGGTGGCGGGATGCCGTGGCACGAGCGTAGAGCCTGGGCCGCCCGCCGACCGCACAGTGTTCAGGATCACCTTGACGCGTCGTCCGTCCGTCCGTGGCCGTGGCAGGATTTCCCTGGGTTTCCCTATGTCCGAGCGCCGCTCGGGCAGGTCCGAGTGCGGGTTCCGCACGGGTTTCGAGCCGGGTCCGATGGGGAGGGAGCAGGCGTGCCCAAGGTGTCCTCGGTGATCGTCCCCTACGCGACGTATCTGCGTGTGTACGAACCGCTGGCCGCTTTCCCGGAGTCGGAGCGCGGCCACTGGGCGCGCTACGCCCGCCGCCCCGACCGCCCCTCCTACCAGGACGAGCTGCGCCGCTCCCTGGCGGATCTGCTGCCCACCCCGCCGATGCCGGTGCCGGTGCACGAGAGCGGCGAGGCCTTTGTGCTGGACGTCGACGGGGTGGTCTGCGTCTGCCCCTGGCGCACCCGGCTGCGGGGCTGGCAGGCCCTGGGCGAGTTGGCCGATGAGCTGCCGCCGCCGGTCCTGGACGCGGTGCTGCCCCCGGTCGTGCGCCGCCAGGCCGCCCAGGACTACGAGCGCTGGCTCGCCCGTAACCCCGATGCCCGCCCCTGGATCCGCACGGCCACCTGGCAGGTGCCGTTGAGCTGGTTCGTGCTGGTCTCCGACACGGAGCGGGAGTACGCCGAGGGCGCCGACGAGGAGGCGCCGCTGCTGCGCTACCGCACGCCGATGGTGCAGGCCCGGCGCCGGGTGGCGCGGGCGCTGCGCACGCTCAAGGACGCGGTCGAGGAGGGGCCCCTGATCGACGGCGTGTTGGATGTCGGGCGCTGGCTTGAGGAGTTCCATCCGCGCTCACTGGTGGAGCTGGACTACGGCGGTCTGGTGCACGCGGTGCCCGCGGGCGAGCTGGCGGGGGACCACTCGGCGGCCGACGTGGCCGAGGGCATCGACGCGCTGCGCCGGGGCGACGGGGCCGCCGCGGGGGAGGCGTACGGCCGGCTCGTGGAGCGCTGGCGGACGGTCCGGGACCTTCGCTCCGCAAACTGATGTGATATCAGAAGTGATGTAGGTCACGGCTGTGACGGCAGGGACCGCGTACGGTCGACGGCACTTCCCCGACGTCCCCGACGTCACGGGATGTTGGACCCGATCCGGGCTTTTGCGTCAAGGGTGATGGACCGCACTTTACCCGGCCCTTGCGTCTCTTACCCCTCCTCATGCCAAAATAGGACAAGGAGTCCGGGAAGGGCTCAGCATCAGACGCTTTAGGGGGGTCTGGTGACTCCTGGGGGCGACTGTGACTGATCGTCACAGTGGCGTGACTGTCCGCTATGGCATGGTCCATCGGCTTCCGTCGGTGATGAACACCTGGGAGGGCAATTCCATCGGTTTGGCCGACGCGGCTGGACAGATGGTGTAGTTGTAGTGCCGAGGACAAGCCGTTCGTCCTATAACCGACTCGACTCGCGTCCGCCATTTCGGGCAACGCGGGTCAAGGTGCAGAATTTAGAGGAAAGAACCGAGAAGGTTCGGTTCTCCCGAGGAGGCCGCTCATGACCGCTCGCACCCCTGATGCCGAGCCGCTGCTGACCCCGGCTGAGGTCGCCACGATGTTCCGTGTGGACCCGAAGACGGTCACGCGGTGGGCGAAGGCCGGAAAGCTCACGTCGATCCGTACGCTCGGCGGGCACCGCCGCTACCGCGAGGCGGAGGTCCGCGCACTGCTCGCGGGCATCCCGCAGCAGCGCAGCGAGGCCTGACAACTCCATAACCGGGCAATACGACTGGTTCCCCCGATCGGTCGAGGCGCCCGGAACCTAGCTCCAAGCGACGCGGGATCTGCCCCAACAGGCCCCACGCCCAAGCCGATCAGAACGTTCTAGGCAGCGACACAGGGTGCGTCGTCGATCGCGCTGGACTCCGCCGGGTCCAGCGCGATCTTTTTTGTGCGCCGACGGCCGGGCAGACGCGGGGTCTGTGAGCGGGCTTGTCGGAGTCTGGGGAGGGGTGTCGGATCCGCTGCGGAAGGCCCCGGAGAGGGGTGCAATTGTACATATTAAATTGACTAGTTGTAGGACGTGCGTAAGAGCCACCGTTTCACAAACTCGTGCGGTGACACCCGTCACATGTCGAGGTGCTTGTTACCGCCGGTCCGGATGCGCTAGAGGAGCCCGCCCAGGGCTCGCGCTGGAGCCGGCCCGCGGGGCCAGTTGCCCATCGTGGCAAGGGTGTTGGGGCGGCGAGAGTCACGCGGGAAGGGCGCTCTCGTCCTCGCCGGCGTCCTCCCCGGCCTCCGCGCTCCGCGGGGCGGAGGCCATCGCCAGACGCAGCAGACGGTGGCAGATCGCGCAATGGCGGGTCACATGCCGGTAGGAAGAAGCGGCCGACAGATGGGCCCTGAGAAGCGCCCGCGTCTCGTGCCTGGCCACCGCCGCCATACCCCACCTCCACAGGCCCGCACACGGGGTCGGGTGGGCCCTGCTCCCTGGGTACCGGTGGAAAGTGCCGCCGTCAAGGCGCCCCGGCTCCATCCGGCCGCACCCGGAAACACAAAAAGGGCCCGCCCCCTGTCGGGGCGGGCCCTCATGCACTGCGGTCCTGACGGGATTTGAACCCGCGGCCTCCACCTTGACAGGGTGGCGAGCACTCCAAACTGCTCCACAGGACCTGGTGTCGCGGCGCCATTCGTGCGGTGCGCTGCGAGAAAAGACTGTACAGGAGGGTGGGCCCCTGGTCGAACTCACCCAACGTACCCGAGCGATCACGGGACGACAGCGTCGATCGCCTTCACGATCCGCTTGTCCGAGACCGGATACGCCGTGCCGAGCGCATGCGCGAAGTAGCTGACTCGCAGCTCCTCGATCATCCACCGGATGTCCAGGACCGCGGCCGGCACCGGACGGCCCTGCGGGAACTGCTCCAGCAGCCACGCGTACTCGTCCTGCATCTCGTGCACCTTCTCCATGCGCGTGGTGTCCCGCTGGACGCCCGTCGCCATCTGCTGGAGCCGCCGGTCCGCCGCCACCAGATAGCGCATCAGATCGGGCAGCCGCCGCACCCCCGCCCAGGTCACGAAGCCCGGCTTCACCAGGGCGTCCAGCTGGGCCCTGACGTCCGCCAGATTCGGCAGCAGCACCGGGCTGCGCACCGCCTTCAGCCGGCGCTCACAGGACTGCCAGGCGGCCAGCACCTGCTGCACCTGACCGACCGTCCGCACCGTCGTGTCCACGATCTCCGCGCGCACCTTGTCGTACAGCTTCCGGTACGACTCCTCGTCCCACACCGGACCACCGAAATCGGCGATCAGCCGGTCCGCCGCCGCCATCGCACAGTCGTCGAACAGCGCCTGCACGGAGCCGTGCGGATTCGCGGACAGGGCGAGCTTCTGGGCGTTCGTCAGATGATCGCTCGCGTACTTCGCCGGATTCACCGGGATGTTCCGCAGGATCAGCCGGCGCGTGCCCCGCCACATCGCCTCGGTCTGCTCCGCCTCGGTGTCGAAGAGCCGCACGGAGACCGTGTCGCCGTCGTCCACCAGCGCCGGGTACGCCTTCACGGGCTGACCGGCCCGGCGCGTCTCGAAGACCCGGGTGAGCGACCCCATCGTCCAGTCCGTCAGCCCGGTGCGCTCCAGCGACTCGCCGCCCGTGCGCACGGCCGTCGCCGCCGCGGCCTGCGAGAGCGCCTTTTGCGCCTTCGGCTTCAGCCGCAGCCGCAGCGCCTCCAGGTCCTTGTCCTCGGCGAGCTTGCGGCGCCGCTCGTCGACGATCCGGAAAGTGATCTTCAGATGGTCGGGGACCTTCGACCAGTCGAAGTCGTCCGCCTCGAACGGCACCCCCACCATCCGCTTCAGCTCACGCGCCATGGTCACCGGCAGCGGCTCCTGCAACGGCACCGCACGCTCCAGGAACGCCTTCGCATAGTTGGGCGCGGGCACATAGTTGCGCCGGATCGGCTTCGGCAGCGAACGGATCAACTCCGTGACCACCTCCTCGCGCAGCCCCGGGATCTGCCAGTCAAAACCCTCGGCCGTGACCTGGTTGAGGACCTGGAGCGGAATGTGCACGGTCACGCCGTCCGCGTCCGCACCCGGCTCGAACTGGTACGTCACACGGAACGTCAGCGGCCCCTGACGCCAGGAATCGGGATAGTCGGTCTCGGTGACCGCCGCCGCCGACTCGCGGATCAGCATCTCCCGCTCGAAGTCCAGGAAGTCCGGCTGCTCGTGCCGCTTCCGCTTCCACCACGCGTCGAAGTGCGCCCCGGACACCACGTCCTCGGGCACCCGCTGGTCGTAGAAGTCGAACAGCGTGTCGTCGTCCACGACGATGTCCCGGCGCCGCGCCCGGTGCTCCAACTCCTCGACCTCGCTGAGCAGCCTGCGGTTGTCCGCGAAGAACTTGTGATGGGTGCGCCAGTCCCCCTCCACGAGCGCGTTCCGGATGAACAGCTCGCGGCTGGCCTCCGGGTCGATCCGGCCGTAGTTGACCTTGCGGTCGGCGACGATCGGGACGCCGTACAGGGTCACCTTCTCGTACGCCATCACCGCCGCCTGGTCCTTCTCCCAGTGCGGCTCGCTGTAGGTCCGCTTCACCAGGTGACCCGCCAGCGGCTCGACCCACTCCGGTTCGATCCTCGCGTTGACCCGGGCCCACAGCCGGCTCGTCTCCACCAGCTCCGCCGACATCACGAACCGCGGCGGCTTCCTGAACAACGCCGAACCCGGGAAGATTGCGAACTTCGCGTTCCGGGCGCCCAGATACTCGTTCCTCCCGCCGCCCTTGCCGCTCTCCGCGCCGGCGCTCTTCACGTCCTTCATGCCGATGTGCGACAACAGGCCGGCCAGCAGTGAGACATGAACGCGGTCGGCGGGGGCGTCCTGCTCGTTGAGGTGGATGCCCATCTGCTTCGCGACGGTTCGCAACTGCGTATAGATGTCCTGCCACTCGCGGATCCGCAGGAAGTTCAGGAACTCCTGCTTGCACATCCGGCGGAACGAGGAAGAACCCCGCTCCTTCTGCTGCTCACGGATGTACCGCCACAGGTTCAAGAAGGCGACGAAATCGCTCGTCTCGTCCTTGAACCGGGCGTGCTGCTGATCGGCCTGCGTCTGCTTGTCCGCCGGGCGCTCACGCGGATCCTGGATGGACAGCGCCGCCGCTATGACCATGACCTCGCGCGCACAGCCGTTGCGGTCGGCCTCCAGGACCATACGGGCCAGCCGCGGATCGACGGGCAGCTGCGCCAGCTTGCGGCCGGTCTGCGTCAGCCGCTTGCGCGGGTCCTGCTGCGCCGGGTCGAGCGCGCCCAGCTCCTGGAGCAGCTGCACGCCGTCACGGATGTTGCGATGGTCCGGCGGGTCGATGAACGGGAACCTCTCGATGTCGCCGAGGCCCGCCGCGGTCATCTGCAGGATGACGGAGGCCAGGTTCGTCCGCAGGATCTCGGCATCCGTGAACTCCGGCCGGGCCTCGAAGTCGTCCTCGGAGTACAGCCGGATGCAGATGCCGTCGGACGTACGGCCGCAGCGGCCCTTGCGCTGGTTCGCGCTCGCCTGGGAGATCGGCTCGATGGGCAGCCGCTGCACCTTGGTGCGATGGCTGTAGCGCGAGATCCGCGCGAAGCCGGGGTCGATGACGTACTTGATGCCCGGCACGGTCAGGGACGTCTCGGCGACGTTCGTCGCCAACACGATCCGACGGCCGGAATGCGGCTGGAAGACCCGGTGCTGCTCGGCATGCGAGAGCCGGGCGTACAGCGGCAGGATCTCCGTGAACCGGTAGCTCTTCTTCTCCAGCGCGTCCGCCGTGTCCCGGATCTCCCGCTCGCCGGAGAGGAAGACGAGGATGTCGCCGCGGCCCTCCGCCATCAACTCCTCGACCGCGTCCGTGATCGCGGTGATCTGGTCCCGGTCGGCGTCGTCACCGTCCTCCTCCAGCAGCGGCCGGTAACGCACCTCCACCGGATACGTCCGCCCGCTGACCTCCACGATCGGCGCGTCGCCGAAATGCCGGGAGAAACGCTCGGGGTCGATGGTCGCCGACGTGATGACGACCTTCAGGTCCGGCCGCCTCGGCAGCAGCTGCGCCAGATAGCCGAGCAGGAAGTCGATGTTCAAAGACCGCTCATGGGCCTCGTCGATGATGATCGTGTCGTAGGCGCGCAGCTCACGGTCGGTCTGGATCTCGGCGAGCAGGATGCCGTCCGTCATCAGCTTGATGAAGGTGCCGTCCGGGTCGACCTGGTCGGTGAACCGCACCTTCCAGCCGACCGACTCACCGAGCGGCGTCCGCAGCTCCTCCGCGACCCGCTCGGCGACCGTACGGGCGGCGATCCGGCGGGGCTGGGTGTGCCCGATCATCCCGCGGACGCCACGGCCCAGCTCAAGACAGATCTTCGGGATCTGCGTCGTCTTGCCGGAACCGGTCTCACCGGCGACGATGACGACCTGGTGATCGCGAATGGCCGCCGCGATCTCGTCCTTCTTCTGGCTGACGGGCAACTGCTCCGGATAGCCGACCTCGGGCACGCGCGAGCGCCGCCCGGTCATGCGCTCCTCGGCCCTGACGACCTCGCCCTCGATCTCGGCGAGCACGGCCGCACGGGCCTCCGGCTTACGGATCTTGCGCGCGCCCTCAAGCCTGCGCCCGAGTCGGTGCGCATCACGCAGCGACAACTCGGTCAGGCGGCCGGCGAGAACGCCGAGGGACTGTGCGCCGGGGGCGGGATGCGTAGACATACGCGACCCAGGATCTCATCCCGGAGAAATCCATGGCTAACGGATTTGCGGCGCGACGCGCCCCTCCCTGGGGGGTACGGGGTGTACGGGGCATACAACAAGGCCCCGATCCGGAGATCGGGGCCTTGACTGTGGCTGGGGCCGGGGTCGAACCGGCGACCTTCCGCTTTTCAGGCGGACGCTCGTACCAGCTGAGCTACCCAGCCGCAAGACCTCTTTCGAGGTCTTCGCGGTCCTGACGGGATTTGAACCCGCGGCCTCCACCTTGACAGGGTGGCGAGCACTCCAAACTGCTCCACAGGACCTTGCGTTGTGTGCAACAGTGTCGCACACGGTGTTGCGTGCCCCCAACGGGATTCGAACCCGTGCTACCGCCTTGAAAGGGCGGCGTCCTAGGCCGCTAGACGATGAGGGCTATCGGCCCGCCTGGGCGCTTCTCAGCGCGTCGGGGACGTCAGAAGCATATGGGATGGCGGGGGGTATCGCCAAAACGGTTTACGAGCCGGACGGAGTGGGGGTCCGTGCGGATGTCCCGGACGGCGTGGTGGAGGGGCTCGCGCCCGGCAGGTTCTCCTCCGGGAGGTGGCGGCTGACCTCGGCTGTCGTCAGTCCGAGCCCGCCCAGTTTGATCTCGTCCCAGGCCTGGAGGCGTCGGCTGTCCCGGTCGAAGTAGAGGATCGAGGCCTCGATCGGGTCCGGGTAACGGCCCTCCACGGCGCGCAGTCCGCTGCCGCCGGTCGACCCCTCGACGCGCAGCCGGGTGCCGTACCTCATGACCTCCGTCTGCTCGTGGTGCAGATGGCCGGCGAGCACGAGGGGTACCTCGCCGTCCGTCTCCCGGGCCGCCGACGGCTCGTGGGCGATGGCCACGTCCACCGGCGTCCCTGCGGCCCGCTGGTCGCGCAGCGCCGAGGCCAGCCGGTCCCCGGCCAGTTGCTCGGCCCGGTCGCCGCCGGGCGCGGCCGAGCGGTCGGGCGTGAACTGCGGGTCGCCGATGCCGGCGAACCGCAGGCCGGCCACGGTCCGCGCCCGGCCGTCGTCCAGGACGTGCACGTTCTTCAGGCGCTCCAGGTAGCGCTGGGTCACGCGGGAGTCGTGGTTGCCGCGCACCCAGACGTAGGGCACGCCCAGGTTGGCGATCGGGTCCAGGAAGCCGTTCTCCGCGGCCGTGCCGTGGTCCATGGTGTCGCCGGAGTCGACGATCACGTTCACCTTGTACTGCTCCACCAGCGAGGCGATGATCTTCCAGCTCGCCGGGTTGAGGTGGATGTCGGAGACGTGCAGGACGCGGAGGGTGGTGGGGTCCGGCTGGTAGGCCGGGAGCGTGGAGGTGACGTCGTACAGTTTCGTCACGTTCGTCACCAGGCGCGCCAATTCCTTCTGGTAGACGTCGAATTCGGTGACGATGCTGCGGGCGTTGCCGACCAGGGAGGGCGCGGAGGAGAGCAGGCCGGAGAACTTCGGTTCCAGCACTGACTTGGGGCTCCAGGTGGCGTACGCCGTCGTGCCGGAGGCGGCGAGGAGGGCCAGGGCGAGGCCGCCGGCGGTGAGGGCGCGGCGCGGGCGGCGGTAGACGGCGAGGCCCAGCGCGGTGGCGCCGGCGACGACGGCGACGCAGGAGCGCACGGCCAGGTCGATGGTGCCGTGTTCGACGTCCCGGGAGACCTCGTCCTGGAGGCCGGACAGCCGCTCGGGGTGGTCGAGGAGGGCCTGGGAGCGCAGCGGGTCCAGTTGGTCGACGTTCACGTCCAGGCGGACGGGCGCGACATGGCTGTCGAGGGTCAGCGCGCCCAGCGGGGAGACATTGATCTTCGTGCCGCCGGTGAGCGAGGGGCGCAGGGTCATCGTCGTGTTCATGGGTCCGACGGGGGCCCGTACGTTGCCGACGATCAGCAGCCCCAGCCAGGCGCCGACCAGGACGACCGCCGTCAGGCCGAGGGCCCGGGCCCAGGGGCGCGACCGGTCGGCGAGTTCGAGGGCGGGCAGGGCACGGGGCGTCTTCGGGCCGCGTTTCGCTGCGGAGGCGAGGCGCCGGGGCAGGCCGGCGACGCGTTTCGGTAGGGAGGTGAGCCGGTTCGTCACGGAGGCGATGTGCTTCGGCACGGGGATGACGTGCTTCGGTATGGAGACGATGCGTTTCGGCAGGGAGACGCGGGCGCGGACCATTGGTCCCGTATGCCCAGGCGCGGAAGCGGATATGCGGCGGTCCGCGGCGCTCGTGCGGCCGTCCCGTACCGGACAATGGCCCTGTGCTGGAGATGACGCGCGAGGAGTTCGAGGAACTGGTCGCCGAGGCCCTGGACCGGATTCCGCAGGAGCTGACGCGGCTGATGGACAACGTCGCGGTGTTCGTCGAGGACGAGCCGCCCGCCGACGATCCGGAGCTGCTCGGCCTGTACGAGGGGACTCCGCTGACGGATCGCGGTGAGTGGTACGCGGGCGTGCTGCCGGACCGGATCACGATCTACCGGGGGCCGACGCTGCGGATGTGCGAGACGCGGGAGGAGGTCGTCGCGGAGACCGAGGTGACCGTGGTGCATGAAATCGCCCACCATTTCGGGATCGATGACGCCCGTCTGCATGCGCTCGGCTACGGCTGACGGGGCTGAGGCGTGTCTTCTTGTGGGCGGCGGGAGTTGGGCAGGTCGTCTTCTTGGCCCGCCCGTCGTCGGAGGTGGCTCCCGTGCGCCCCTTGTCCGTACCCGTCCGTCTCGCCGTCACGGCGCTGGCCGTCGCCGCTGCCGCCGGCTGCGTGAACGTCGGCGACGATGCCGGCCGGGCCGGGCCGTCGGCGTCCGCCGCGCAGCAGGGCGGCAAGGCGCCCGGCGGCGGCTCGGCGGTGTCCGGCGCCGCTGCCGGGGGCCTGGGCGCTGAGGGCGGTGACGGCAAGCGTGGGCGCGGCGGGAAGGGGACGTCCGAGGAGTCGGCGTCCGCGTCGGCCACGCCCTCGGGCCGGGGCAGTGCGCCCGCGACGACGACCGGGCCCGGGCGGAGCGAGAAGCCGCGCGATCCGGCGACGCCCGGGGGGCAGCCGCCCGACCCGCACACGGACGAGCCGACGCCTCCGCCGACGCCTCCCGAGCCGCCCGCCTCGCCGCCCGTGCCGCCGACCGCGGAGCCGTCCTCGTCGGCGCACGAGGAGCCGGGCCCGCAACTGGTGCAGCGCGAGCCGGCCCCGACGGCGGGCGCTCCGGCCTAGCCGGGCGCTTCGGGCCGGCGGGACTTCGGCCTCGTCGGGGTGCCGGTCGGCTGTGGTTCGGGGCTCGGTTTGCGTTGGGGGGTGGTGGGTGCGTATGGTGGTAGATCGTTTGATCCCATTTGCCCGGCGCCATCGCAGAGCGCGCCGTGTGGCGCGTTCTCTCCTTTGCCGTGGCTGACCGCATTGAGGCGGTCGTATTGCGCACCACGGAGTTGACGGGCGCGTGCCGACGAGACTCCGGAAGGTTTCGCATTCGCATGTCCGTGTCCAGCACCGACCATGTCGTCGTGTCCGAGCACCCCGAGCACCACGAGCACCCCCAGAACACAGAGCACCCCCAGAACACCGAGCACTCCGCGAACCCGGAGGCCGTCGAGGACGGCCGGGCCGACGTTGGCACCGAGGTTTCCGAGGTCAGCGAGACCGCTGACACCCCCGAGATCACTTTCGCCGACCTCGGCCTGCCCGAGGGCATCGTGCGCAAGCTCGCGCAGAACGGCGTGACCGTGCCGTTCCCGATCCAGGCCGCGACCATCCCGGACGCCCTGACCGGCAAGGACATCCTCGGCCGTGGCCGCACCGGCTCCGGCAAGACGCTCTCCTTCGGCCTGCCCACGCTGGCCACGCTGGCGGGCGGCCGCACCGAGAAGAAGCACCCGCGCGCCGTCATCCTCACCCCGACCCGTGAGCTGGCCATGCAGGTCGCCGACGCGCTCCAGCCGTACGGCGACGTCCTCGGCCTGAAGATGAAGGTCGTCTGCGGCGGTACGTCCATGGGCAACCAGATCTACGCCCTGGAGCGGGGCGTCGACATCCTCGTGGCCACCCCGGGCCGGCTGCGCGACATCATCAACCGCGGCGCCTGCTCCCTGGACGACGTGCAGATCGCCGTACTCGACGAGGCCGACCAGATGTCCGACCTGGGCTTCCTGCCCGAGGTCACCGAACTGCTCGACCAGGTGCCGGCAGGCGGCCAGCGGATGCTGTTCTCCGCGACCATGGAGAACGAGATCCAGACCCTCGTCGATCGCTACCTCTCCTCGCCCGTCTCACACGAGGTGGACGCGGCCCAGGGCGCGGTCACGACGATGTCCCACCACATCCTGATCGTGAAGCCCAAGGACAAGGCGCCGGTCACCGCGGCCATCGCCTCCCGCAAGGGCCGCACCATCATCTTCGTCCGCACCCAGCTGGGCGCCGACCGTGTCGCCGAGCAGTTGCGCGACGCGGGCGTGAAGGCCGACGCGCTGCACGGCGGCATGACCCAGGGCGCCCGCACCCGGACGCTGGCCGACTTCAAGGACGGGTACGTCAACGTCCTGGTCGCCACCGACGTCGCCGCCCGCGGCATCCACGTGGACGGCATCGACCTGGTGCTGAACGTCGACCCGGCGGGCGACCACAAGGACTATCTGCACCGGGCCGGCCGCACCGCACGTGCGGGCCGCACCGGCACGGTCGTCTCCCTGTCGCTGCCGCACCAGCGGCGCCAGATCTTCCGTCTGATGGAGGACGCGGGCGTCGACGCCGCGCGCCACATCATCCAGGGCGCCGGTGCCTTCGACCCGGAGGTCGCCGAGATCACCGGCGCCCGCTCGATGACCGAGGTCCAGGCCGAGTCCGCGGGCAACGCCGCCCAGCAGGCCGAGCGCGAGGTCGCCCAGCTCACCAAGCAGCTGGAGCGCGCCCAGCGCCGGGCGTCCGAGCTGCGCGAGGAGGCCGACCGGCTGGTCGCGAGGGTCGCCCGCGAGCGTGGCGAGGACCCGGCGGCCGCGGTGGCCGAGGCCCAGGCGGCGGCTGCGGAGGCGACGACCGAGGTGTCCGTGCCGGAGCAGCCGACGGCACAGGACGTGGAACGGCCGGAGCGGGCCGAGCGCGCGGAGCGCGGTGAGCGGACGTCGGCGCCGGGCGGGTACGAGCGTCGCGACCGGCGTGAGGAGCGGGGCGAGCGCGGCGAGCGCACCGGGTTCACCCGGGACCGCGACCGGGATCGTGACCGTGGCTTCGAGCGGCGTGACGACCGGGGTGGTTTCCGCCGCGATGACCGTCGTCCGTTCGACCGTGACCGTTCCTTCGACCGTGACCGTGACCGTGACCGCGGTGGGCGTCCGTCCGAGCGGCGTGACGACCGCGGTGGTTTCCGCCGGGACGACCGTGGCGGGCGTTCCTTCGAGCGGCGTGACGACCGGGGCGGTTTCCGCCGGGACGACCGTCGTCCGCTCGACCGGGACCGTTCGTTCGACCGAGACCGTTCGTTCGACCGTGACCGGGACCGTGGCGGGCGTTCCTTCGAGCGCCGCGACGACCGGGGTGGCTTCCGCCGGGACGACCGGACCGGGCACCGCGGCAGCGACCGCCCGTTCAACCGGGACCGCCAGACCGACCGCCCCGGTTTCCGCGCCGGCAGCCACGACCGTCCGTACGGCCGCCGTGACGACCACCGCGGCTCCGGCTCCTTCGGGCGCCGTGAGGACAAGCCGCGCTGGAAGCGCAACGGCTGACGCACCCCGCGTGCCTGACGCACCGTGACCGAACGCCGTGGCCCCCACCGACACACCGGTGGGGGCCACGGCGCTCGTCAGGTGCCGGCAGACCGGCACGGGCAAGGGGTCGTTCGCCGCGCGGGTGCGCATCGCGACCGGCTGGCAGCACTACCGCCACTTTCCGGTCACTGTGTGACGCATGTCATACCCCCGGCGAGGGAATCGCTGGGGACATGACAGATGACGCGATCGCGGGCCGGCCGTCGGACGAGGAACGGCTTGCCCAGCTCGGCTACACCCAGGTCCTCGCCCGGCGCATGTCGGCGTTCTCCAACTACGCCGTCTCCTTCACGATCATCTCGGTCCTGTCCGGCTGTCTGACGCTCTATCTCTTCGGGATGAACACCGGCGGCCCGGCGGTGATCACCTGGGGCTGGGTGGCGGTCGGTCTGATGACGCTGTTCGTGGGCCTGTCGATGGCGGAAATCTGCTCGGCGTATCCGACGTCGGCCGGCCTGTACTTCTGGGCGCACCGCCTGGCCCCGCCGCGTTCGGCCGCCGCCTGGGCCTGGTTCACGGGCTGGTTCAACGTGCTGGGGCAGGTCGCGGTGACGGCGGGCATCGACTTCGGCGCCGCGTCCTTCCTCGGCGCCTATCTGAATCTGCAGTTTGACTTCGAGGTCACCCCGGGGCGCACCATCCTGCTGTTCGCGGTGATCCTGCTGCTGCACGGCCTGCTGAACACCTTCGGCGTCCGCATCGTCGCCTTCCTGAACAGCGTCAGCGTGTGGTGGCACGTGCTGGGCGTCGGCCTGATCGTCGGCGCGCTGGCCTTCGTACCCGACCGGCACCGCTCGGCGTCCTTCGTGTTCACCGAGTTCGTGAACAACACGGGCTGGGGCAGCGGCGTGTACGTGGTGCTGATCGGCCTGCTGATGGCGCAGTACACCTTCACCGGCTACGACGCCTCCGCCCATATGACGGAGGAGACGCACGACGCGTCGACGGCGGGTCCCAAGGGCATCGTCCGCTCCATCTGGACGTCCTGGGTGGCCGGTTTCGTCCTCCTCCTCGGCTTCACCTTCGCCATCCAGTCCTACGACGGGGCGCTGGCCTCGCCGACGGGGGCACCGCCCGCCCAGATCCTCCTGGACGCGCTCGGCGCGACCGCCGGCAAGCTGCTGCTGCTCGTCGTGATCGGCGCGCAGCTGTTCTGCGGGATGGCCTCCGTGACCGCCAACAGCCGCATGATCTACGCCTTCTCACGCGACGGCGCGCTGCCCTTCTCGCGGGTCTGGCACACCGTGAGCCCGCGCACCCGCACCCCCGTGGCGGCGGTCTGGCTGGCGGCGGCGGGCGCGCTCGTCCTCGGGCTGCCCTACCTGATCAACGAGACCGCGTACGCGGCCGTGACCTCGATCGCCGTGATCGGCCTCTACATCGCGTACGTCGTCCCGACCCTGCTGCGGATCCGCAAGGGCGCGGCGTTCGAGCGGGGGCCCTGGCATCTGGGCCGCTGGTCGCGGCCGGTCGGGATCGTCGCGGTGGGGTGGGTCGGCGTGATCACGGTCCTCTTCATGCTGCCCCAGGTCTCCCCGGTCACCTGGGAGACCTTCAACTACGCCCCGGTCGCCGTCCTGGTCGTCCTGGGCTTCGCCCCGGCCTGGTGGCTGGCCTCGGCACGCCACTGGTTCCTCAGCCCCACCCACACCCGAACCCACCTCCCCCACTCACCCACCCGAGAACCAGCAGACCCCTGACCCTCCCACGCCCACGCCCCTGGCCCCCGAGGACTCTGTGGCCGATACGACGGGGGATCCTTGAGGGACCCGCCGACCAATGCGCTTGGGGGCCGCCCGGGGCGTGGGGCTGATGGGCTCGGGGTTGCGGGGGTTCTGGGGCCGATGCGCCGGGAAGCCCCGATGGCGCCTCAGTGCTGGATCAGGCCGCCGACCGGGACGGCAGCGACGTGGCCGGTCGGCGGAAGCGTCTGAGCCAGGGCGAGGCCGATGTCGACCAGCGATGACCGGCGCAGGCGAGCGACATCGGGAATCGGAGTCCAGACCGACTCGGCGATTTCGCCGTTCGGCTCCGGCCGCAGCCGGCCGCCGGTGATACGGACCTGGTAGAAAACGCCGACATTCTGATGCTCAGGTCCGCCGGGGATGGCACGTTCGGCCGCGGGGATCACCCGGGAGTCCACGCCCAGCAGGCGTTGGACCACCGCATCGCAGCCGGTCTCCTCAGCGACCTCCCGGATCACCGCGTCGAACGGATCCTCCGCGTGCTCGACCCTGCCACCCGGAAGGGTCCAGTTGCTCTCGCCCTTCGGCGGCACGTGACGGGCGAGCAGTACCCGCCCGCCCTCCATGCACACGGCGTACGCCGCCAGCCGGAAACTCATTCCCCCGCACCTCCCAACGGACCCTATCCCGACGTCCCAGATCCACGCAGCGCCATGAGCGCAGAGCGGAGCCGCTTCAGCTCTGTGCGGTGGAGCCCTCTGGGGCTGAAGGGGGTTATGGGGCTGATGCGCCCTGCGGACCTCCCGTCAACCCAGGAACAACCTGGGCCCGGCCCTGCCCACGCGACCCGGTTTCGGCCGTTCCGTCCCCCCGACGCGGCCGTGTCCCCGGTACCCGATCGGCGACACGGCCTCGTCCGGCTATGCTCGGGGAGGCAACAACGCCTGGGCCCTTAGCTCAATTGGCAGAGCAGTGGACTTTTAATCCATTGGTTGTGGGTTCGAGTCCCACAGGGCCTACCGGTGAGCCCCAGTTCAGAGAGCATCTGGACTGGGGCTCACGGCATTTTCGGGCCCTCAGTGATCGTCAGCTGGCCCGCTGCTCGCCCGAGGCGCAGACGATCAAGACATGGAGCGGCCCCGGCCGGATCGGCGTCCGGCCGGGGCCGTCGAGGGGTCAGGCGCGGGCCCGGACGATGAGGGTGCCGATGTGCCCGGCCTTCGGGGCATCCACCTCGGTCGCCTCGGCGGTGGCGAATCCGGCCCTGAGCAGAAGCCGTTCCCATACCGCGGGCCGGTAGCTGTACCGGTACGTGAACATCGCCTTCCCGGCGAAGCCGCCCTTGTACATGCCCTGCGGGCCGTAGGCGCCCGGGATCGCCGGCGGCTGGGAGAAGACGAAGCCGCCCCCCGGCGCCAGGTGCTCGCGGACGAGGGGGAACAGGCGGGACGGGTCGGTGAACCAGGCCGCACCGAAGATGGAGTACACCGCGTCGTAGCGGCCGTCGTGGGTGGCGAGCCAGTTCAGGATCTCCCTCTGCTCGATCCGCACGCCGAGCGGCGCCCACTTCTCGCCCGCGCGCTGCACCATGCGCGGCGCCAGGTCCACGCCGGTCGCCTTGACGCCCTGCTGCGCAAGGTGGGCGAGGGCACGCCCGGTGCCGCAGCCGACCTCCAGCACGGACTCCGGAGCGCCCAGAAGTTCCGCGCCGTCGATGGCCCACAGCTCCTCGTCGATCGCCCAGCTGGTCTTCCAGGACGCGTCGACAGCGAAGGCGATGCTTGCCGCCTACGACCGACCGCCGGAGGCATGACCGCTCCTTGAACGCACGAAGGCGGCCCCACCCCTGCCGAAGCATGGCGACGTACCGGCCACTGCAACGGCCGGCCGTGTGGGCGGGGTTGCCGGGGGAGCGGCCTGGTTGTGCAGCCGCTTCCCCGGCTTCTGGCCGGATCCGCATCCGGCGCGGGCGCCTATGCCACGGCGTCGAGCGCGGAGTACAGGGCGTAGAGCACTGCGGGAAGCGCGCCCACGAGTCCCGTCACGGCTGCGATCACCACGGGCAGCCGCTTATTGGTCCTCAAGGACCTGACGAGGTAACCGACCAATACGAAATAGGCCAGAGTCACCACGACTCCGGCCACAAGCACAGGTGGACTGATTGATTGCATGACAGCGCTCGTTCTCCCTATGAC
This sequence comes from Streptomyces sp. NPDC004629, assembly GCF_042873595.1. Lineage (NCBI taxonomy): Bacteria > Bacillati > Actinomycetota > Actinomycetes > Kitasatosporales > Streptomycetaceae > Streptomyces > Streptomyces sp. NPDC004629. The sequence goes on from NZ_JBIALO010000003.1 coordinate 354,289, forward strand.
TTTTGCCCAGTCCGGATTCGCTGGCGCGCGTCGGCAGACGGACCGTCAAGGACCCTTGGCAGGGGTCGGCCCATTCGCCGCACGGGCAGCACGGGCATGACGGTAGCTCAAACGGCCTCAGATAGACCAGAGTTGAGGAAGAGAGCAGATTGAAGTCGCCGGGCCGCCCACCGGGCGGCCGGGGCCCCGGGATGCCACTCCCGGGGCACCCCGGCTAAGCGCAGCCCCGGACTGGGCAAGTCACAGAGTGCGGTGAGCCGATGGTCGCAGGCGCCGATAAACGATCCATATACGTCTGCTAAACGAGTTGGTAGCCTGGCGGGCGGGGAGGCAGCGATGGACGGAGTACCACCGGTACCGGAGCAGCGGCGTCCCGCCACATCGCCGGACCAGCCGACAGCGCTCCGCTTCAGGGTACTCGGGCCGGTGCGGGCCTGGCGCGGGGACGAGCCCCTGCCCACGGGATCCCCTCAGCAGCGTGGCCTGCTGGCCGCTCTCCTGCTGCGCGAGGGCCGCACGGCGACCGCAGCCGAGCTGATCGGTGCCCTGTGGGGCGACGAGCCCCCGTCGCAGGGGCTGGCCGCGGTGCGGACGTACGCGTCCCGGCTGCGCAAGGTACTCGACCCCGGGGTCCTGGTGAGCGAGTCGGGCGGCTATGCGATCCGGGACCTCGCCGACGGGGCCCTGGACCTCGCGACGGCGCAGGATCTGGCGGCGCAGGCGGAGAAGGCAAGGCACGCCGGAGACCTGTGGCACGCGCGTGATCTGCTCGACAGGGCGCTGGCTCTGTGGGATGGCGAGACGCTGTCCGGGGTGCCCGGCCCGTACGCGGAGGCGCAGCGCCTGCGTATCGAGGAGTGGCGTCTCCAACTCCTCGAAGCGCGCCTGGACATGGAATTGGAACAGGGGCACCACGCCGAGGCCGTCTCGGAGCTCACGGCTTTGACCGCGGCGCACCCCCTGCGGGAGCGGCTGCGTGAACTGCTGATGCTGGCGTTGTACCGGAGCGGTCGGCAGGCCGAGGCGCTGGCGGTGTACGCGGATACCCGGCGCCTGCTCGCCGAGGAACTGGGCGTTGACCCTCGGCCGGCGCTGAGGGAGCTGCAACACCGGATCCTCCAGGCCGACCCGGCCTTGGCAGAACCCTCGGTATCGGTGATCGAGCCCCCCGCAGTCACGGTGCGCCCGGCCCAACTACCCGCCGATGTACCGGACTTCACGGGCCGGGAGTCCTATGTGGCGGAGCTGGGCGAGATACTGACCTCGGCCGCCGACGGACGGGTGATGGCGGTGTCGGCGCTGGCGGGTATCGGCGGCGTGGGCAAGACGACGCTGGCGATCCATGTCGCGCATCAAGCGCGCTCGGCCTTCCCCGACGGCCAGTTGTACGTCGACCTTCAGGGCACGACGTCGAGGGAGGCGGAATCGGAGGAGGTCCTCGGCTCCTTCCTGAGGGCCCTGGGCACGGAGGACTCGGCGATCCCCGACTCCCTGGCGGAGCGGGCGGCGCTGTACCGGTCGGTGCTGGACGGCCGGCGGGTGCTCGTGCTCCTGGACGACGCGCGTGACGCGGCCCAGGTGAGGCCGCTGTTGCCCGGCACGGCGGGCTGCGCTGCGTTGATCACGTCCAGGGTCCGCATGGGCGACCTGCCAGGTGTCCACCTGCTGGACGTGGACGTGTTGAGTCCACAGGACGCCCTCCGGCTGTTCACCGCGATCGTGGGACGGGAACGGGTCTCCGCCGAGCGCGAAGCGGCCCTCGACGTGGTCGCCGCGTGCGGGTTCCTGCCGCTGGCGATCCGGATCGCGGCGTCGCGGCTGGCGATGCGGCGTTCCTGGACCGTTTCGACGCTGGCGACGAAACTGGCGGACGAGCAGCGGCGACTGGACGAGTTGCAGACGGGGGACCTGGCGGTAAAGACCACCTTCGAGTTGGTCTACAGGCAGTTGGCGCCGGCACAGGCGCGCGCGTTCCGCCTGCTGGGCCTGGTTGACGGGCCGGACATCTCCCTGGCGGCAGCCGCGGCCATGCTCGGCCTCCCCGTGGAGGACACGGAGGATCTCCTCGAATCCCTCATCGACACATCGTTGGTGGAGCCGGCGGCAGCCGGCCGGTACCGGTACCACCAGCTGCTCCGCCTCTACGCACGCGCCTGCGCGGAGAGGGACGAGCAACCGCCGGGTGAGCGGGAGGCGGCCCTGTCGCGGCTACTCGACTTCTACCTGGCGACCGCGGTACGCGTGTACACGCTGGAACGGCCCGGTGACCGGCTGGTCGACCACTTGGAGCCGGCCGCAGGGGACGGACTGCGCTTCAGCCGCCGGGACGAGGCCCTGGACTGGCTGTTTTGCGAAGGGAGGTCACTCCTGTGTGCGGCCCATCAGGCCGTCATCACAGCTGAGTTGCGCAAGGGGATTGATCTCTTGCTCGTCGCGCGAGATCTCGCCGAGTCCGGCAGCGACTTCAAGCACTACGAGTCGGCCGTCACGGCCCTGCTGGACGCGGCCGAGGCAACGGGCGATGCGCAGACCGAGGCAAGGGCACGAGCGATCCTCGCCCACCTGCACTCCTGGACGGGCTGTTTCCAGGAGGCGGAGCGAGAAGTACGTGAGGCGGTGCGGCTCGGCCGATCGACGGGTGACCACTGGACCACGGGTGACGCGCTGAACATCATGGGCGTCATCGCGCTCTACCAGAACCGGCTCGGGGACGGTGAGGAGCATCTCTGCCAGGCCATCGAGCAGTTCCGCTCGCTGGGCGACCGCCCGGGAGAGGCGGGCGCCCTGTCCAACCTGTCGCGGATTCACCTCGCGACCGGACGGACGGCGAGCGCCGTCGCGCTGGCGCAGCAGGGCCTCGACATCCATGAAGCCACGGGCAACTCCCTGCGCGGCGCCAACGGACGCTACGCACTCGGCCTGGCCCTTACCCAGAGCGGAGAGCTGAACTCCGCTGCCGACCGGCTGCACGAGGCCCTGGAGGTGTTCCGCGACAGCCGTCAGCGCCTGTGGGAGGGGATGAGCCTTTTCCGCCTGGCTGAGGTCGACCTCGCCGCACAGCGCCCCGCTCAGGCCGCGGCCAACGCCGAGATGGCGCTCACCGTGTTGCGGGGCATCGGGGGGGAATGGCGCCGGGCCAACGTTCTGACGGTTCTCGGCCGAGCGCTCTCGACACTGGGTGAGACCGACCGTGCCGTTGCGTCGTGGAGCGAAGCACTCGACATCTACGAGCGGTTGCAAGCGCCTGAAGCCGGCGCGGTTCGGACGCTGCTCAGCGGAAATGCCCGTCGGACATCCAGCGTTGCATGACCTGACGCGGTACGGACGTCGCACCGACGCCGGCACCGTCGCCGGCCCCACCGTCCTAACCCTGACCGGCCTCGCCGACCACGCTTCCTCGAAGGGCAGGGCATGTGCCTCGGCTCGCCGCCCCGGTTCGGGGTGGGTGTGCCCCTCGCACGGCGTCGACGTCTGCGAGGGGCACACCCTGTGGGGACCTGCCGCGGCGGGCCCGAGAGGCGCCAAAGGTCCGCCGCGGTACCCAGACTCATGCTCGTGCCGGCGCACCGGGCCGTCGAGCCGGGCGTGACATCCGGGTGACGGCCGCGCCTCTGGTGGTGGGTAGCTTTTGCCGGACACGGCCCGGTGAAGGCGCGTGTCCGGTTCGTCAGCGCACCGCGTACGCCGGCAGGAACGCCACCGTCAACTCACCCCGTACGCCCGTAGGAACGCCTCGACCCGCCCCTGATCAACCGCTCCGTCTGCTGCGGGGGCAGGGGGCGTACGCCGTAGTGGGAGAGCTGGACGACGGCGTGGGAGATCAGGGCCATGAAGTGGGCGCCCGCCAGGTCCGCGTCTCCGCGTACGTCGATCAGGCCCGCATCGGCGAGGGCCGTCATCGCGTCGGCCAGCGCGCAGCCGACCGGAACCGGGCCCGCCTCCTGCCAGGCCGCCAGGACCTCGGGAGGCAACATGGTCGGCCTCGCCCTGCTGCTGTTCGGGCTCGCGCGGGGCGGTGAGCGCGGCGACGTCGGTGCGCCCGGGACGCTCGTCCCCGCCCTCACCGGCGTGCTGCTGGCCGCCGTCTTCGTGCGCCGAGCGCTGACCGCCCGGGAGCCGCTGCTGGGATTCCGCGTCGCGTACTCCGTCGCGGCGGGGCTGCTCGCCCTGGCCCTGCTACCCGCGTTCCTGCTCCCGGCCTGCTGGCCCCAGCCCTGACCGCGGGACGGTGACCGCGGTGCCGTGAGCGTGGGACCTGGTCCGCCGCCCGCCGGTGACCGCGGGCCGGGTCGCTGTCCCGGAGGTGCCCGCGGGGCCGGGTCGGCGAAGTCGGGGCAGCGGTGCCGGGTCAGCCGGCGTTGCGCTCCGTCAGCTCGCCCAGCGGCAGCGTGTGCTGGGTCTGCAGCACCTTCGCCCGCAGATAGCGGACGTTGTGGGCGGTGCGGAACACACCGGTCGGCACCCGCTCGCGGACGCCGACGCCCAGCGCCCGCAACTGCTCCGCCTTGTCGGGGTTGTTGGACAGCAGGTCCAGCTCCTCGATGCCGAGGGCGCGCAGCATCTGGGCGGCGGGCGTGTAGTCGCGGGCGTCCTCGGGCAGGCCGAGCGCGGCGTTGGCCTCGTACGTGTCCAGGCCCTGGTCCTGCAGGGCGTACGCGTCGAGCTTGTTGTAGAGGCCGATGCCGCGGCCCTCCTGGCGCAGGTAGAGCAGGACGCCGCCGCGGTCGGCGATGCGCTCGACCGCCTCCCGCAGCTGGGGGCCGCAGTCGCAGCGGGCCGAGCCGAAGACGTCGCCGGTCAGGCATTCGGAGTGCAGCCGGACCAGCGGGACGGGGCCGGCGTCGCCGAGGACGACGGCGAGGTGTTCGCGGCCGTCCGCGAGGCCGTGGAAGGTGACGAGGTCGGCGTCGACGGCGTATCCGTCGTGGAAGCGCAGCGGTACCCGGACGCGGGCGCGCGGTGTGGCGACGGGGGTGTCGGGCATGCGGGTTCTCCGGGTCCGAAGGGCTGCATCTGCTTCAGTTTTGAAACAGGACTTCGGCTGGGAGCCTACTCCATGCTTCAATTTTGAAGCAACGGGAATTCGGACCCGCGACAACGGCCGGGGCGACGCGCTCAGGAACAGGAGGGCGTCGACCGGCGCCGCCAGGGCAGGTCCTCGGAGGCGGGGCGTGCCCCGTCCCCGTGCAAGGCCCGCGCGATCGCCGTGCAGATCTCCTCCAGCTGCCCCACCTGCTCCTCACTGAGGTGGTCGAAGACGGCGGCGCGCACCGTCTCGACGTGCCCGGGTGCCGTGCGCTCCAGGGCCGCCACCCCCGCCTCCGTCAGCGCGGCGATGCTGCCGCGCCGGTCCGACGGGCACCCCTCGCGCCGGACCAGGCCGTCCTTCTCCAGCCGGGTCACTGCGTATGTCAGCCGGCTGCGGGTGATCTTCGACCGCTCGGCCAGGTCGGTCATCCGCAGCCGGTGCTCCGGCGCCTCGGAGAGGTTGGCCAGGATGGAGTAGTACAGGTGCGGCATGCCGGCGTCCTGCTGGAGCTGCCGGTCGATCGCGTCTTCCAGCAGCAGGGAGGCCGCGACGTACGCGCGCCAGGCGCGTTGCTCCTCGGGGGTGAGCCAGCGGGTCGTCATGCCGCCAGTGTAAGTTTGTTTCAAACTTGAACCAAGCCCGCGCCGATCCGGAGCCGCCGAAACCGGCCCCGCCCGACCCAGCCCGTCCGTCTCCACGATGGAGCACGCCGATGCCCTTCCCGTACGTCCTGCTGTCCGCCGCCGTCTCCCTCGACGGCTGTCTGGACGACACCGGCCCCGAGCGGCTGCTCCTGTCCGGCCCGGCCGACTTCGACCGGGTCGACGAGGTGCGGGCGTCCGTCGACGCGATCCTGATCGGCGCGGGCACGATCCGCGCCGACAACCCGCGGCTGCTGGTCAACGCGCCCGAGCGGCGCGCGGCCCGGCTCGCCGCGGGCCGGCCGGAGTACCCGCTCAAGGTCGCCGTCAGCGGCTCGGGCGACCTGGACCCGGACGCCCGGTTCTGGCACACCGGCGGCGAGAAGGTCCTCTACGCGACGGACGAGGGCGCCGAGCGGGCGCGGCGGGCCGGCCTCGCGGCCGACGTCGTCCCGCTGGGCCCCCGCTTGGACTGGCCGGCCCTCCTCTCCCACCTGTATGCGGCGCGCGGGGTGCGGCGCCTGATGGTCGAGGGCGGCGGGACCGTCCACACACAACTGCTCCGGCAGGGTCTCGCCGACGAAATCCAGCTCGTCGTCGCCCCGTTGCTCGTCGGGGACCCGGGGGCGCCCCGGCTGTTCGGGCCGGGGGAGTACCAGCGCGGGCGGCTGCGGCTCCTGGAGACCCGGCGGATCGAGGACGTGGTCCTGATGCGGTACGAGCCGACCGCCCCCGGAAGCGGTCCGGCGGCCGTCGCCGCGGACCGGCACTGGCTGCGGATCGCCTGCGAGCTGGCGGAACGGTGCCCGCCCTCGCGGACGGCGTTCAGCGTGGGCGCGGTCGTGGTGGCCGCGGACGGGACGGAGCTGGCACGCGGATTCTCCCGGGAGGCGGGCGACCCCGTGGTTCACGCGGAGGAGGCCGCGCTCGCCAAGACCGATCCGGCGGATCCGCGGCTGGCCGGCGCCACGGTCTACAGCAGCCTTGAGCCGTGCGCCCGGCGGGCCTCGCGGCCCGTGCCCTGCGCGCGGCTGATCCTGGACGCGGGGGTGCGACGGGTGGTCACGGCCTGGCGGGAGCCGGACACGTTCGTCGCGGGAGCCGACGGGAGCGGGCTGCTGACGGCCGCGGGCGTCGGCGTCGTCGTCCTGCCCGAGTATGAGGCCGCGGCCAGGGAACCGAACCGCCATCTGCTCGGCTGACGTCCCGGCGGGGGCCGGGCGGCTGTCCGTGTGCTCGCCGTCCTGCGCATGGCGTACACTGGTGGAACACCGACGCGGGGTGGAGCAGCTCGGTAGCTCGCTGGGCTCATAACCCAGAGGTCGCAGGTTCAAATCCTGTCCCCGCTACTGAAGGCTCAGGGCCGGAATCCAGTACATGGATTCCGGCCCTGAGTGTTTTCCACCCATGGTGACGCGACTCGGGCGTGGTCACGAGCGGTGATCGGACGACCGCCCTCCGCATAACAACTGACACACCGTCAAGTCCCATGGGTTTCCCGAGTTTCCCTGCGCGAGGGGTCAACTCGCCCGATTTTCGCCGGTCATGGGCGGTAAGTCCGCGCCGGAAAGCGTTAACGATCAAGCTGAACGGCTTGGAATCTGCCCTCCGAGTCTATTAACGTTCGATAACGCAGCGCGGTTGTCCCAGCCGTCACAAGAGGCGGCACCGTGCTCACGCGCCGAATCCCGCAAGGGAACCGGGGAACCACCACCTTGGGGTGAATCACGCGGACACCGCCGTGGGAACACGGCCGGTATACGCGCGTAGGAGACCTTCCTGCTCCGAACCCGTCAGCTAACCCGGTAGGCGGAGGAAGGAAAGGAGTACGCCCGAGTGGCGTCCAACCGGCCCGCCCCACAAGCCCCGTTCGCGCCGAGCCAGTACGGCACCGAGACCTTCGGCTACGGCACCTACCGCACCGACGAGGGCCCCTGGGAGGAGTGGAATCCCACCGAGGACTCCATCCGCCCGCTACGCGGTCGGCACCGCGTCGGCAAGCAGCGCGGCGGCGGACTCGCCCGCAGCTCCACGGTCCTCGGCGTCGGCGTCATAGCCGCCGTCGGCGCGGGCGGCATGGCCAGCGCCAACACCGGCAAGCCGCCGGTGTCCATCTCCATGCCCGACCTGCCCTCCGTCGGCTCCCTGCTCGGCGACGGCGCGGGCACCGAGGCCGCCAAGGGCTCCGCGACCGCCCTGAGCAGCGTCGGCGTGACCGAGGCCGACAGCGCCGAGGGCACCACCGACGCCGGCGAGGCGCTGCGCAACCGCATCATGGCCCAGGCCGAGCAGCAGCAGGGCCAGGCCGAGACCAAGGCCGTCGCCGCGGCCGTGTCCGCCGCCGACCAGGAGGTCGCCGACGCGGCGGCCAAGGCGGAGAAGGAGGCCGCGGCCCGGGCCGCCGCCGCCAAGGAGAAGGCGGAGGCCGCCGCCAAGAAGAAGGCCGAGGAGGCGCGACTGGCCGCGCTGGCCAGGCAGTACACCCTGCCGACCTCCTCGTACACGGTCACCGGCACCTTCGGCCAGGCCGGCTCCATGTGGTCCTCCGGCTATCACACCGGCCTCGACTTCGCCGCCCCCACGGGCACGCTGATCAAGGCCGTCCACACCGGCACGATCACCGAGGCGGGCTGGGCCGGCTCCTACGGCTACCGCACGATCCTCACCCTGGACGACGGCACCGAGGTGTGGCTCTGCCACCAGTCGTCGATCAGCGTCAGCGTCGGGCAGAAGGTCAACACCGGGGACGTCATCGGCCGCGTGGGCGCCACGGGCAACGTCACCGGGCCCCACCTCCACCTGGAGGTCCACCCCGGCGGCGAGTCCACCGGCATCGACCCGATGGCCTGGCTGCGCAGCAAGGGCCTCAACCCCTGACCCACTCGGCACATCCCCGCACACCCCCCGTTCCCCGGCGGTCCTGGCGCCCATCCCCCCGACGTCAGGGCTGCCGGTCCGGTGTTTACCCGGTCTTTGCGTACGGTGATGGAATCGGGGGTTCCGGCGGGCGCGTTGAAGGCGAGTATGACTTCCCTTCAAAAACTCGGTCCCTCCGACCTTGAGGTCTTCCCGCTCGCCCTCGGCGGCAACGTCTTCGGCTGGAGCGCCGACGAGCCGACGTCCTTCGCCGTCCTCGACGCCTACACGGCCGCCGGCGGCAACCTCATCGACACCGCCGACGCCTACTCGGCGTGGGTCGAGGGCAACAAGGGCGGCGAGTCCGAGACGATCATCGGCACATGGGTCAAGGCGCGCGGCAACCGTTCGGACGTCCTGATCGCCACCAAGGTCAGCCAGCACCCCGACTACCCGGGACTGTCCGCCGCCAACATCACGGCCGCGGCGGACGCCTCGCTGCGCCGGCTCGGCACCGACTACATCGACCTCTACTACACGCACTTCGACAAGCCGGACGTGCCGGTCGAGGAGATCATCGGCGCGCTCGACGCACTGGTGCGGGCCGGCAAGGTGCGGTACATCGCCGCGTCCAACATCAGCGCGGAGCGGCTCCAGGCGTCCCTGGACTTCTCCGACCGCGAGGGCCTCGCCCGGTACGTGGCGCTCCAGCCGCACTACAACCTGGTCTCGCGCGACACCTACGAGGGCCCGCTCCAGGACGTCGCCGCCCGCGCCGGCCTCGCCGCCCTCCCGTACTACTCCCTGGCCGCCGGCTTCCTCACCGGCAAGTACCGCCCCGGTACGACCGTCGACAGCGTACGTGCCGGGGGCGCGGCCAAGCACCTGGAGAGCGAGCGCGGCCAGAAGGTCCTCACGGCCCTGGACGAGATCGCCGCCGCCCACGGTGTCGCCGTGCCCAGCGTGGCGCTGGCGTGGCTCGCGACCCGGCCGACGGTGGTCGCCCCGATCGCCTCGGCCCGGACGGTGGACCAGCTCCCGGCCCTGCTCGCCGCGGCCGACCTGACCCTGACGGAAGAGGAAACCGACCGCCTCACCCAGGCATCGACCTGACCCGACGCATGCGCTCCGCGCGGGCGGCGGGTGGTCGGTCGTGTGCGGGAGCGTTGCGGCGGGTTGCGCAGTTCCCCGCGCCCCTATGGGGCGCAGTCTTGTGGGCTGATGCGGCGCCCTGAGCGGGTGTGGTCCGCGCGGGTGGCAGGTAGTCGGTTGGCTGCGGGAGCGTTGTGGTTCCTCGCGCAGTTCCCTGCGCCCCTGGTGGGGTGGGGTGCTGTGGGCTGATGCGGCGCCCTTGGCGCGAGTGTGGTTCGTCTGGACACCACGCTGAGCCGCCACCGCGCGACGGCGGAGACCGCAGGAACACGACGGGCGGCGGCGCCCACAGGGGCGCGGGGAACTGCGCGAAAGGCCACGATGCTCCCGCACCCGACCGCCGCCCCGTCACTCAAGGGTTACGACCGGTAAGGGTTGTACGTCGGGTACGGCACCGTCGGCTGGGCATGGGGCGGTGCCGGGTAGCCGTACGGCGTCGGTGCGCCGGGAACCGGCCACGCCGGCGCGTTCGAGCGTGCCGCGTACTCCAGGGCCGGCCGGGCCACCGCCCGCCGCTGCCACAACTCGGCCAGTAACTCCCGCTCCCGTACGACGAAGTCCGCCCCGGCCCGCCCCCGCCGGCCGCGCTGCCGCAGGAACGCCAGGGACGTCGCGTACGCCTCGTACTGGGCCACCGCCCGCGCCGCCTGCTTGCCGAGGTGGTGGCCTGCGTAGTCCCGGGCCAGCCGCCGCGCCCCCATCGAGCCCAGCGCGAACGGCTCGGCGGGCCCCAGCCAGCCCGCGAACACATACGCCGGCAGCTCCTCCCGCACCATCCGCAGCTCGCGCTGCCGGGTCCAGATCGCCAGCCAGGTCAGCAGCCCGAACGCGGGCACCATGAACGCCCCGTACACCGCGAAGAACCCGTACTCGCCGAAGGTGGACGAACCGTTCCAGAACGCGTGCATGCCCATCGCCAGCAGCAGCCCGCACAGCGGCAGCAGGGCCCGTCGCGCGGGCCCCCGGTCCGCGGCGCGCGCGGCGATACCGAAGCCGATGCCGGTCAGGACGGTGAAGAGGGGGTGCGCGAACGGGGACATGATGACGCGCACGAAGAAGGTGGCGGCGGTGACGGAGGCGATGCCGCGGTCGCCGGTGAGCTGGTCCGTGCCGAAGGCCGTACCGAGGTAGAGGATGTTCTCGGTGAAGGCGAACCCGGTGGCGGTGACCCCCGCTATCACCACCCCGTCGACGATCCCGGTGAAGTCCCGCCGGCGGAAGAGGAACACCAGGAGGACGGCGGCGGCCTTGGCGGTCTCCTCGACGACGGGCGCTATGACCGTCGCGCCGAGGGTGTCCGCGCTGGTCGGATCCGTCGTCGTCGTGGCTATCCACCGTGTGGCGAAGCTGTTGGCGACGATGGCTATCAGCGCGGCCGCGCACGCCCCCCAGGCCAACGCGAACAGCAGGTTGCGCCAGGGTCCGGGCTCGACCCGGTCGAGCCACCGGAAGGCGGCCAGCAGCAGCGGCACCGGCAGCACGGCGAGCCCCAGGCCGACCAGGAACCCCTCTGTGCCGGTCTGCTCGCGCACCAGCGCCAGGATGACCAGCCCGGAGACCGCGAGCAGGAGGATCAGCGCTCCGTAGCGCACCCATCCGCGCTGCCACCAGCGCACGGCCCGGAACGCACGGTCACCGGCGTCGGCGGGGTACGTCGGGTACGGGGAGGAGGTGGCCACGGCATCGACCCTAACGATCACCTGACGATGAATCCGGTGGGGGAACCGCCGTCATCTCCGTTCTCGCTGCTGCCCCCGGTGCGGTACGCGGCGGAAGAGCAGATCGTTCACCACATGACCCTTGTCCAGTCCCTGGGCCTCGAAACGGGTCAGCGGCCGGAACCCGGGACGCGGCGCGAAACCGCCGTCCGGCCGGGTGTTCTCGAAGTCCGGGTGCGCGGTCAGCACGTCGAGCATCTGCCCGGCGTACGGCTCCCAGTCCGTCGCGCAGTGCACGAGCGCACCCGGCCTGAGCCGGGAGGCGGCCAGCGTGAGGAACTCCGGTTGGATCAGCCGGCGCTTGTGGTGCCGCTTCTTGGGCCAGGGGTCGGGGAAGTAGACACGCAGCCCGTCGAGTGAGTCGGGGCGCAGCATCTCGCGGAGCAGGATGATGGCGTCCCCGTTCGCCACCCGGATGTTGGACAGCCCCATCCGGTCGGCGAGATTGAGCAGGTTGCCCTGTCCCGGGGTGTGCACGTCGACGGCGAGGATGTTGACCTCGGGGTCCTCGGCGGCCATCCGAGCAGTGGCCTCGCCCATCCCGAACCCGATCTCCAGCACGACGGGCCGTTCGTTGCCGAACAGCTCCTCCAGGTCGACGATCCGCTGCCCGTCGATGTCCAGGCCCCACTTGGGCCACAGCCGCTGCAACGCGTCCGCCTGCCCCGTGGTCACCCGGCTGCGGCGCGGCTGGAAGCTCCGGATCCGCCGCTCGAAGTGCGATCCGGCGGGGTCGGCCCGGGGGCCGTCCGGGAACCGCGGCTCACCCTTGGCCCGGGTGTGCCGGATGGAGACGCCGGGGGCGTGCGGGTGCGGCAGCTCACCCGGGGTGGCCGGGTGGGCGCCGGGGGTTTCGGGGGTGTTCACGGAGTCAGCCACAGTGAGTCGATTTTATGTGGTGCAGCGCGGACCGAACCGCGCCCCGCGCACGCGACAACTCACAGGACCATGCGACGCCCCCAGGCGCGTCGGCCCGGTCCCTGCCGCCCCCGGTCCAGCACGCCGAGCATCTGATGCACGGCACCCCACACACATGGTGCCCGAGCCGCGGCAGCACACGGCCACCGCGGGCCCCAGCCACCCGGCACCCCCGACCGCCCCAGACCCTCCCCGCCACCCGCGGCGGAGCCCCAGCCTCGGCGGAGGGCGGTGGCGTGGTGTTTCACGGTGCGGTGAGCGCGGTCAGCGCCCTGCGGGCCACCTCTCTTCCGATCGGCAGGCAGGCGGTGGCCGCGGGCGAGGGCGCGTTCAGCACATGGATCGCCCGCGGCCCCTCGCGGAGCAGGAAGTCGTCCACCAGCGTCCCGTCCCGCAGCAGCGCCTGCGCCCGCACCCCCGCGGCGGCCCGCACCAGGTCGTCCTGTGTCACGGCCGGCAGCAGTCTGCGCACCTCCGTGGCGAACGCCCGCTTCGACACCGAGCGGTGGAACTCCCCGGCCCCGTACCGCCAGTGTCTGCGGGCCATGTGCCAGGTGCCGGGCCAGGCCACCGTCCCGGCCACCTCGCGCGGCCGTACGGTCCCCCAGCCGTACCCCTCCCGGGCCAGCGCCGGGACCGCATTGGGGCCGATGTGGACGCCCGCATCGATCCCGCGGGTGAGATGCACCCCGAGGAACGGGAACGCCGGGTTCGGCACCGGATACACCAGCCCACGCACCAGCTCGGGCCGCGCCAGCTCGTAGTACTCCCCCCGGAACGGCACGATCCGCATCCCGGGTTCGTCCCCGGTCAGCCGCGCCACCTCGTCGCAGTGCAGCCCGGCGCAGTTCACCAGCACCCGTCCCCGTACGACGCTCCCGGCGGCCGTCAGGACCGCGACGCCGCGCTCCGGGCGGCGGTCCACCCGCACGACCCGCGCCCCGTACCGGATCTCCGCCCCGGACGCCCGGCCCAGCTGCCGGGCGACTCCGACGAAGTCGCACACCCCCGTCGTGCCGACGTGTATCGCCGCGAGCCCCCGCACCTCCGGCTCGTAGTCCGCGATCTGCGCGGGGCCCAGCTCCCGCACCGGGATACCGTTCTCCCGGCCGCGCTGCACCAGCGCGTGCAGCCGGGGCAGCTCGGCCCGATCCGTGGCGACGATCAGCTTGCCGGTGACGGCGTGGGCGATGCCGTACTCCGCGCAGAACTTCACCAGCTCGGCCGCGCCCCGCACCGCGTACCGCGCCTTGAGCGAGCCGGGGCGGTAGTAGATCCCGCTGTGGATGACCCCGCTGTTGCGGCCCGTCTGGTGCCGGGCCGGGCCCGCCTCCTTCTCCAGCACCGTCACCCGGGTGCCCGGCGCGGCACGCGTGATCGCATACGCCGTCGACAGACCGACGATGCCGCCGCCGATCACCAGCACGTCGCAGTCGTACGCGCTTCCCGCCCGCACCCGCACCACCTCCCGCTTCCGATAGTGCACTGCGCCACTGACAGTGACTTCAAACGCAGGTCGGACAGCAGACCTGAGGGGTCCGGGGAACCGCGCGGGAACCGTTCACGGGCGGGCGGCCCGGACGGCACCCCGGCCCCGGGCCGGCGCATCCGGCGGCCCCTACGCGGGGGCCATCAGCAACGGCCGAGCCCTCTCCCGCAGCTCGACGACCCGTGGCTCGTCCCCGTACGGCTCCAGGCGGTGCAACAGGTCCTTCACGTACTCCGTCGTCCGCGCGGACGAGATCCGCCCGGCGACCTCGACCGCCCGCACCCCCTGCTCGCACGCCGCGTCCAGATTGCCCGATTCCAGTTCGGCGACCGCGGAGACGACGAGCCTGAGGCCGTGCGAGCGCACGAACTCCTCCGTCGGCTTCGACAGCGCCTGCTCGGTGAAGCGGCGGACCTGGCGCGGTGCCTTCAGGTCGCGGTAGCACTCGGCGGCGTCGGCGGCGAACCGGTCGTAGGAGTAGAAGCCGAGCCAGGACGGGTCGTTGTCGCCCTCCCGGGACCGCTCCAGCCAGCCCTCGGCCGCCTTCAGGGACCCGCCGGCGGCCTGCGCGTCACCGGCGCGCGCGTGCGCGCGTGCCTCGACCAGACGGAAGAAGCTCATGGTGCGGGCGGTGGCCAGGCCCCGGTTGCGCTCCAGGGCGGCCTGCGCGAGGTCGACGCCCTCGTCGCCGAAGCCCCGGTAGGTCGCCTGGAGGGACATGGAGGCCAGCACATATCCCCCGAGGGGGACGTCGGCCGCCGCGCGCGCGAGCCGGAGTGCCTGGATGTAGTAGCGCTGCGCGGCCTCCTGTTGCCCGGTGTCGAACGCCATCCAGCCCGCGAGCCGGGTCAGTTCGGCGGAGGCGCCGAACAGGGCGCGGCCGACCTCGTCGGAGTACGAGCCGAGCAGCAGCGGCGCCGCCTCCACCCTTAAGCACTCGGGCACCATGGACGAACGCCAGTCGCCGCCTCCGTACTTGGAGTCCCAGCGCCTGGCGTCCTCGGCGGCCTCCCGCAGTTTCTGCACATCACTGTGGCCGACTTTGATCGGTGCCCCGGAGCCCTCGGACGGGTTCGCCTCACGCGCCACCGAACTGTCGGCGGGGGTTATCAGCCATCGTGAGGCGGGCGTCGCGTAGGCGCTCACCGCGAAGGACCCGGCGAGCGACTGCCAGATGCCGCCGGAACCGGCCCGGCGTCCGGCGAGGTCGAGCCGGTACAGTTCCGTCGCCGACTTCACCGCCTGGGCCACGTCCCTGGGGAAGGCGAGGCCCACTTCGGGGGCGGGATCCGCGTCCGCCAGGCCGATCTCGTGGAGCGGCACCGGACGGCCGAGCTTCTGGCCGATGGCGGCCGCGATGAGGTGCGGGGCGGCTCCTTGCGGCACCATCCCCTTCGACACCCAGCGCGCCACCGACGTCTTGTCGTAGCGAAGAGTCAACCCGCGTTGGGCGCCAAGGTCGTTGACGCGTCGCGCGAGTCCTGCGTTGCTGATTCCCGCGAGGGCGAGAACGGCGCCGAGCTTTTCGTTCGGCCCGCGTTGCTCCCTGGACATGCGCCACCCCTCGACACAGACGGCTGCCGCGCTGGCATAACCACGCGGCATTCGTAAACCCAGCGTAGTTCGCCGCATCCCAAGCGTTAAGAGGCATTGTTCCGGATGGCGGGATTGTGGTCCCGTACGGGAGTACGGGCCCTGTACGCACCGTGCACGGTGTGCCGCGCCGTGCCCCCGCCGTGTGGCCGTGCGCCCGTCCGTGCGCTCTTCTCCGGCCACCTGGGGAACGGTTCCATGGGCGGTGCGTGGGTCGGCCCGCTGTACTGGATCCAGTGGGCTGGGGGATACCGCCGCCTACATCCCCGCGGGTGGCGGACCGGTCCGGGGGGCGATGCCCGCCTCCCGGACCGTACGCTTCACCGTGCCGCCCGTTGCGCTGCGCAGGGCCTGTACGGAGCGTGTGCGCGCTTGTCCCTGCTCCGGCGAATTGGCCGGAAATCGATCCTGCCTCCCGCGGGTGATTACCCCTCCCACCATGGGAGTTGAGGGCGCGAAGGGCGTTTTTTGGGGAGCGTTTGGGGGCGCATTCGCGTCGCAACCTCCTTGCGCCCTATAGGGGTTGGCCTTGTCACAGGCACGCGCGCGTGGTCGCGTTCCCCCGATCGAAGGCGGTGCCACCGTCCCTCCGGGCCGCGTTGTTCATGGCAGCATGGTGAACCGGTTCGTACGGTGCACTGTTTGTCCACAGCCTGTGGAGGCGGCGATGCGGTGGTTGGTGGGATGGAGCAGCACCACCGCGGGTGCCGTCGGTCCCGGCTCCGCGGGCGCCACCGGATACGACGGCGAGACCGTGCACCCGATCGGCTCCCAGCTCCTGTGGGGCGACCCCGATCCGCTGTGGGCGGTCGGCGACTGGCGGCCCGACGAGGTGCGCGTGGTGAAGGCCGACGCGCAGAACCGCATCGCCGTCCTGGGCACCTGCGGTGCCTCCGACGAAGAACTTCGGCTCGGTCTGTTCACCGCGCGCGGGGGCGCACTGCGCCATCTGACCGCGTGGCCGGGCAGCTACACCGCCGTCGTCCAGGTCGGCCGGCGCATCACCGTCTGCGGCGATCTGGCGGGCGCCCGCCCGGTCTTCCACACCCCCTGGGCGGGCGGCACCGCCTATGCCACCGCCGCCCTGCCCCTCGCCGATCTCATTGAGGCCAACCTCGACTTCGGCCACCTCGCCGCCCTGCTCGCCGCCCCCGACGTACCGGCGGCGCTGCACGACTCGACCCCGTACGAGGGCGTGCGACGCGTTCCGCCGGGGCATGCGCTGATCCTGCGCGCCGGCGCGCGCGAGATCGCCGGGTACGAGCCGGTCGCCTCCCTCGCGGTGGCGGCGCCCCCCGCCGACCCGGACAGCGCCGTGGACGCCGTGCGCGACGCGCTCGTGGAGGCCGTGCGCACCCGTCTCGCCGCGCCCCGGCACGTACCCGGCATCGACCTCGACCCCGGCCCGGTGCCCGGCATGGGGCCCGCCGAACGGCGCGCCGCGCGCGGGATGCCCGTACCGGGCATCGGCGCCGACCTGTCCGGCGGCCCCGCCTCGGGCACCCTCGCGCTGCTGGCGGCCGGCCTCCCGGGCAGGCCCGGCACGCTCCTCGGCCACGGCACGGGCGCGGGCGAGCGCCTGCTGGCCGTCACCTTCAACGACCTCGCCGTCGGCGGCCGGGAGGCCGAACTGGAACGGGCCGGGACGCTCGCGGCCAACCCACGCCTGCACCACGTGGTGGTGACCGGCGGGGAGGAACTGCTCCCGTACGCCGACCTGGACGGCCCGCTCACCGACGAACCGGGGCCGTCCCTGGCGTCGGCGGCCCGCCACCGCGTGCGCCTGGCCGCGGGCAGCGCCGACCACTTCACCGGCTACGGCGCCCGGCAGGTCCTCGACGCGCACCCGGCGCGCCTTGCGGACCTCCTCATGG
Source organism: Streptomyces sp. NPDC004629 (assembly GCF_042873595.1). NCBI lineage: Bacteria > Bacillati > Actinomycetota > Actinomycetes > Kitasatosporales > Streptomycetaceae > Streptomyces > Streptomyces sp. NPDC004629. The sequence continues at coordinate 371,559 of NZ_JBIALO010000003.1, forward strand.
ACCGCAAGCGGCGCCACCTGGTGCGCCCGGTCGCCGCGCTGGCCAAGGCGGACGGCTCGGTGCTGGTCCCCGCGCGCGTGTACGGCGCGGCACGGCGGCTGGCGCGGACGCCGTACCGGGCCGGCCTGGAAACGCTCGCCGACCGTCTGCTGCGCCGCCGTTTCGAGGACCCCGCGGGCGCGGTCGGCGCGTCCCTGGCCGCGCTCACCTGGGCCAGACCGGGGCCGGCGGCGCGCTGGCTGACCGGAGAGGCACTGGCTGAAGTATCGGTTCTGCTTCAGGGCGCGGCGAACCGCTCCGGAGTCGGCCCCGGGCAGCGTCCCGGCGACTACCGCGCGCGTGCCGCCCTGGCCCGGCACGCCGCCGACCTGCGCGTCCTGGAACAGGCCGCCGAGGTCCGCTCCCAGCGCCTGCACGCGCCGTTCCTCGACAACCAGGTCGTGCGCGCCTGCCGCGCCCTCCCCGAGGCCCTGCGCGTCCAGCCCGGTGCCCGCGCCGAGATCCTCCGTACGGTCCTGGAAGGCGCCGGCGTCACCGGGCTCCCGCCCGGCTGGGGCGCCCCCTCCCACGCCTCCGCCTCCGCCGCGGCCCGCACCGGCCTGCGCGTCGCCGCCGACTCGCTGATCTCCCTGTTCACGACCCCGCTGCTCGCGGAGGCCGGCCTGATCGAGGCCCGGGTGGTCCGCAAGGCGCTGCGCGGGGCGGCGGCAGGCGAACCACTGCCGCTGGACGGCCTCGCCGACCTGGTCTCCCTGGAACTGTGGCTGCGCCGCCTGCTGGCCCGCCGCGGCACATGCTGGAGCGGCACCCCCGCCCGCGCCCGCGCCGTCCCCTCGGGTATAGCCCCCAGAAGGGGAGCCCTGGCCTCCGGCGGCTGACCCGAGGCCGCCCCTCGCACCGGGTGACACGCGCCCCCGCTCCCGACCGAGCAACACCGACACCGGTCCCCGCCACCCACAAGGACGCCGACGCACGCCGCTGTCGCAGCGCCGGGCGCGGGTCGCTGTGTGGAGTTGGATGCGTGGGTGGGGGGGCGCCGTGCGAAGTCGGATGCGTGGGCGCCGTCGGGGCCCCGCCGCGCGCGAGCGCCCCGCCTCTTGGCCGCACCGCACCGCACCAGCCTGGCGGCCACACGTGCGTGGCGGGCTGCCCCTGCCGGGGAGACCCCGCCCTTGCCAGGTAGGCCGCTCCGGCCAGCCGTACCCCAGCCGCCCAGCGCATGCACCCGCGCTTGCACCACCGCCCGCGCCCGTCCGTCCGCCGGGTGCTTGCGCCGCCGTTCGAGCCGATCGCTCCCAGGGCTTGCGCGGCCACCCGAGCCCGCACCACCGACCGGGCCCGCATCGCCCGCCGGGCGTGTGCGGCTACCGGCTTGCGCCGCTGTCCGTGCCCGTGGGCCCGTACCACCTGTGCCTACATCGCCCGCCGGCTTGCGCGGCCACCTGGCTTGCGCGGCCATCCGCGCCTGTACAGCCCCGCGGGGCCCGCGTCGCTCGTCTGCATCGGCCCCGGGGCTTGCGCCGCCGTTCGAGCCGATCGCTCCCAGTGCTTGCGCGGCCACCCGAGCCCGCACCGCCGACCGGCCCGCACCACCTGTGCCGACATCGCCCCCTGGGCCTGCACCACCGACCGGGCCCGCATCGCCCGCCGGGCTTGCGCCGCCGTTCGAGGCTGCTGCGTCATCCCCCTGTGCTTGCTCGGCCGCCGCCACCCGCGGCTGCGTCGCCGCACGCGTGCGTACCGGCGCCCGGCCTGGGAAGCCGCGTGTGTCGGTGCGGCAGCGCGCGTCCGGTGGGGTTCCGGGGCGGAGGGGCGCCTGGGCCTGCGTACCGGTCGCCGTACCGTTCCGGAATCCCGGTGCCGGACGGGACCGCCCCGTCGGCGTCGGTGAAACTCCCGTGCCGTCGCGGTGGGACCCGGTGACAATGACTCGGTGCGGTACGGAATTCTGGGCGTGGCCCAAGCGACGGACGAGGCGGGCGTCACCGTCCCCGTGGGCGGCCCCCGCCTCCGCGCGCTTCTCACCGCGCTCGCCCTGCGCCCCGGCCGTACCGCCACCTCCGAGACCCTGATCGCCGACGTCTGGCCGGACGACCCACCCCAGGACGCCCCGGCCGCGCTCCAGGCCCTCGTCGGCCGCCTCCGCCGCGCCCTCGGCAGGGACACCGTCGCCGCAGTCCCGGGCGGCTACCGCCTCGAAGCGACCCGCGACGACATCGACCTCTTCGTCTTCGAACGGCTGGTGCGCGACGGCACCACCGCCCTGGAATCGGGTGATCCGGCCGCCGCGGGGCGCGCCCTCACCAAGGCCCTTGCCCTCTGGCGCGGCCCCGCCCTCGCCGACCTTCCCGACCGCACCGCCGCGACCCGCGCCGAGGCCCGCCACCTGGAGGCGGTCAGGACCCGGGCCGAGGCGGCACTGCGGCTCGGCCGCGCCCACGACGTCGTACCCGAACTGCGCGAGCTGACCGCGACCCACCCGTACGACGAGTCCCTGCACGCCCTCCTGGTCCGCGCCCTGCGCGACACCGGCCGCGGCGCCGACGCCCTCGCCGCGTACGAGACGGCCCGCCGCACCCTCGCCGACGGCCTCGGCACGGACCCGGGCCGGGAACTCCGCGAGCTGCACCGGACGTTGCTGACCCAGAACACCCTCATGGATGCCCCGGCCCGGCCCGCGTCCGCCGCTCTCCCCCAACCACCCGAGCGCGTCGGCAACATCCGCCCCCGCCTGAATTCCTTCGTCGGCCGGGAACCCGAACTGGACGCCGTTCGTTCCGAATTGCACAGGGCCCGCCTCGTCACCCTCACCGGACCGGGCGGCTCGGGAAAGACCCGTCTCGCCGAGGAAGCCGCCGCCGGGCTTCCGCAGGCTTGGCTGGTCGAGCTGGCCCCGCTCGACCGGCCGGAGGCGGTGCCAGGCGCGGTGGTCAGCGCGCTCGGTCTGCGCGAGACCGTGCTCATGACCAACGAGCTGGCGGCCCAGCAGGGCGACCCTGTGGCCCTGCTCGTCGAGTACTGCGCCCCGCGCAGCGAACTCCTGATCCTTGACAACTGCGAACACGTCATCGGCGCGGTCGCCGCCCTCGCCGAGACGCTGCTCACCCGCTGCCCGGGGCTCACGATCCTCGCCACCAGCCGTGAACCCCTGGGTGTCCCCGGTGAGTCGGTGCGCCAGGTCGAGCCCCTCGCCCCCGAGCAGGCGCGCCGCCTCTTGGCGGAGCGCGCGACCGCCGTCCGTCCCGACGCGGTCGGCGCGCTCCGGGACGAGGAAGCGGTCGCCGAGATCTGCCGGCGCCTCGACGGCCTGCCCCTCGCCATCGAACTGGCCGCCGCCCGGCTGCGGCTGCTGACGCCCCGGCAGATCGCCGACCGCCTCGACGACCGCTTCCGTCTGCTCACCTCCGGAAGCCGCACGGCCCTGCCCCGCCAGCAGACCCTGCGCGCCGTCGTGGACTGGTCCTGGGATCTGCTGGACGAGCGGGAGCGTACGACGCTGCGCGAGGTGTCGGTGTTCGCCGGCGGCTGGGACCTCGCGGCGGCCGAGACCGTGTGCACGGGCCCCGCCGCCGACCTGGTCGGGGCGCTCGTCGACAAGTCCCTGATCGTGGCGGCCCCCACCGGCCGGGACGGCACCGGCCCCATGCGGTACCGCATGCTGGAGACCATTCACGAGTACGCCGCCGAGCGCGCGGCCGAGTCCCCCGAGCGGCGTGCGGCGGTCGAGCGGCGGCACCGCGCGTGGGTGCGCGCGCTGGTCGAGCGGGCCGAGCCGCTGCTGCGCTCGGCTGGGCAACTCCCGTGGGTCGACCGCCTGGAGAGCGAGCACGACAACATTCGCGCGGCGCTCGGGCGCGCGGTGCGCGACGGCCGCGAGGAGGACGCCGGGGCGATCGTCCTCGCCGTCGGCTGGTTCTGGTGGCTGCGCAACCACCGTCTGGAGGGGGCGGAGTGGGCGCGGCTGGCACTGCGGCTGGGGGTCGCCCTGGACGCGGTCACCGACGGCGCCCCCGCCGCCGAGCTGCCCCTGCTGGTCGAGCGCGCCGACCCGGTGGGCGCCTTCCTCACCGACCCCGAAGGGGCGGCCCGGCATCCGCGGCACACCCTGCGCATGGACCTGCGGATGATGTACCTGTTCCTGGTCTCCGAGTCCGCTGCCCCGGACCTCGCCGCGGACGAGCGGACCCCCGCCTACGTCGCCCGGGTGCAGGACGCCTTCCGGCACGGCGGTCCCAGGGCGGCCCGGATGCCGGGCCTTGCGTGGCCGCTGACCGCGTCCTACGCGGACGCCCCGGCCGACGCGCGGCCCACGATGGACGCGGTGGTAGCCAACTGCCGCGCGTACGGCGGCGACTGGGAGCTGGCCGTCGCCCTGATGCTCCGCACCCACATGGTCGTCGACTCGCCCGGAAACCTGCGCGGCGTCGATGACGACCTGGCGGAGCTGCGGGTCCTCAGCCGCCGCGTGGGCGACCGCTGGATACGCGCCCAGGTGTGCGGCGTGGCCGGGGAGGCGGCCATGGCCCGCGGCCGGTTCGAGGAGGCCGGAAGCGAGTACGAGGAGGCGCTGCGGCTCGCCCACGAGGTGGGCGCCTGGGCCGAGTCGCCCTTTCTCGTGTCCCGGCTCGCCGAGGTCGCCTACCGCTCCGGCGACCGGGCGCGCGCCCTGGCCGCCCTGGACGAGGCCGAGGAGGGCGCCGAACGGTACGGGGTGGCGGACGCGCGGGCGTTCGCTCTCATGCAGCGGGCACATATCGCGCTGGACGACGACGACACAGCCCGCGCCCGCCGGCTGTGCGACGCGGCCCGCGCGGCGGCGGTCCGCGGCACCCCGCCGCCGCAGTTCACGGCGGCGCTGAGCGCGCTCGACGTTCTGGTCACCGCGCGGGAGTGGGGTCCTGGGCGCGCGCTGCCGCTCGTGGCCGACGCGCTGCGGGAGGCCGCGGCGCAGAGGTGCGCCGAGACGGTCACCGCGGGCCTCGCGGACATCGGGGCGCAGCTGCTGGCCGCCCTCGGTGATCTGCCGGGCGCGGTCCGGCTGCTCGCCGCCGGTGACCACTGGCGGGCGGGCCGTCCCCGCCCCGTGCCGGAGCGCAGGTGCGCCGAGCGGATCGAGTCCGCCGCCCTGGCGGGTCTGCCTCCGGACCGCTGCGCGGCCGAGCGCGCCCGCGGCGCGTCCCTGACCGTGGCCGATGTCTTGGAGCAGCTTCGGGCGGGGGCCCCCGTCCCCGTCACGAGGCCGCCCGCCCCTACTGGCAGGTGAACTTGGAATCCGCCCAGTCCGCCAGCGCCAGGCCGTCCAAGACGTTGTGCGGCTCGACCACCAGTCGCACGGTGTCGCGCCCGGCCAGATTCACATGCACGGGGATGGCCGGGTCACCGCCCTTGACCGGCCCGGACTTCCACAGCCGCACGCCGTCCGCGTACACGGAGAAGTAGACCTTGCCGAGGCCCAGGTTCAGGTCGTCCACGCCGGCCATCGCGTCGTAGGCCGAGCACGCGCGGTTGAGGTCGATGGTGACGGAGGACCTGCCGTGCACGGTGACGCCGTGCGTGTACCAGCGGTAGTCGATGGACAAACCGGACCGCCGCCACACCCAGCTGCTCCCGGCCGCCCGCATCTCCGGTTTGGTGCCGTCGCCGGTGACGTCGTAGCGCAGCTCGCTCCACCGGTAGACCGTCGGAGCGGGCGGCGGAGCGGGCGCGGAGGTCGGTGTCGGCGTCGGGGTGCGGGGCGGTGTCGGCGTCGGTGACGAGGTGCGGGGCGGTGTCGGTTCGGCGGTGCGCGTGGGCCTCGGGGTCTGAGCCGGTGCGGGGTTCGGCTTCGGTGTCGGCGACGAGGCGGGCCTGGGGGCGGGCCCATCGGACGACGTCGGCGTCGAGGTCGGTGTCGGTGTCGGCCGGAGACCGGAGACCGGGTCCCTTGGCGCGGGCTTGTCCACGGGCGGTGCCGGTGCCGGCGTCGGCGGCTCCGGCTGCACCGCGGACGGGGACGGCGATGCCGACGGCTTGGCGACGTCCTTGGTCGGCTCGCTGTCGTTCACCAGGGCGAGCGCCACCACGGCGACCGCGACCGCCACCACACCCGCCGCGATACCGGCCTTGATCGGCCCGCCCACCACCTTCGAGACCGCCGAGCCACCACTCGCGGCACCGCCCGACGAGCCGCCGCCCGCCGAGCCACCACTCGCGGCACCGCCCGACGAGCCGCCGCCCGCCGCCGCGGCCGTGCCCGCCGCGCCCACCCCGGCGCCACCGGCGATGAGCCCGAGCGCCTTGGCGTACCCGGCGGCGCCGAACCAGCCGATGACCGCGACCGGGACGACGGCGGGGATGCCGCCGGCCACCTCCTCGATCTGTGCGGCGGCCAGCCGGCACTTGGCGCACTCCGCCAGGTGCTTGCGCAGCCCCCGCTCGGCGCGCAGGCGCAGCTTGCGCCGGGCGTAGGTGCCGAGCTGGTCGGCGTAGCGGGCGCACTCCTCGTCGTCGGCGAGGGCGGCGCTGACATGGGCCTGGAGGTAGGCCTGCTTGAGGCCTTCACGGGCGCGGCTGGCGAGCACGCGCGTGCCGTTGGCGTCCAGCCCGAAGAGGGTGGCGACGTCGCTCGGCGACTCGTCCTCCACCTCGGTGTGCCACAGCACGGCCTGCCACCGCTCGGGCAGCGAGCGGAACGCCTGCATGGCCATGGACTGCTCGGCCTCGTGCAGCGCGCGCACATCGGCGCCCAGGTCCACGGTGCCGTCGCCGGACGCCTCGGAGGTCTGCGCCGCCTGGGCCGCGAACACCGCGAAGTCGTCGACCAGTTGCTCGCGCCGGGCGGAGTTCGTCCAGTGCGCGGCGACCCGCCGGACGGAGGTGAGCAGATAAGCACGTACGGCGTGTTCCGGCCCCGAGCCGCCGCGCACCGCCTGGAGCATGCGGGCGAAGACCTCAGCGGTCAGGTCCTCCGCGGTGTGCGCGTCGCGGCAGCAGGTGCGGGCGTAGCGGCGCACCGCGTCGGCGTGCCTGCGGTACAGCTCCTCGTAGGCGCTGTCGTCACCCGAGCGCATCCGCGTGATGAGTTCGCCGTCGGCCGGCGGCAGTTCGCGCGGCGGCAGGCCGCTGCCCTCGCGCTGTGCCGGTACACCACCGTCCACCGGGCCGACGGGCCCGGACGGCGGGGTGTCCGCCCGGCCGCCCTGGCTCGGCACCTGCGGCGCGGTCAGCCCCTCCGGCTCCGTGCCCCCGGCACCGCGCGACTCGTCCCGCCCCTCAACGCTCATCGTGGAAAGCCCCCGAAGCTGGCCCAGCCCGACCCCATCACCGGGTCAGAGTGCCACACCTGCTCAAGTTCGGGCCCACCGGTGCGCGGCATCCACTCGTCCGAGCGGACTTGCCGCCCGGCCGCGCTGACGGTCACCCGGCCGGAGAAGGCCCAACTGGCCCACACCGACCGGGACTTAACCGCCCATAATGCACCCCGCTCGACCGCCTGCTCCCTGCCGTCAGCGGGTGTCGTCCTCACACGGGCCGCGACCGCAGCCCCTCCAGCAGGATGTCCAGCAGCCGCGACGAGGCCGCCGCCTGCTGGGCCGCGTCCGGCAGCGAGGGCGCCGCCGTGGCGATCACCAGCAGGACGTCCGACACCGACACGTCCGGCCGCAGCTCGCCCGCCGCGCGCGCCCGCTCCACGAGCTGGCCCACCACGTCGAGCAGCGCCGCCGCCCCCGCGTCATCGGTGACCGTCTGCTCCTCCGGCACCAGCCGCAGCTCGGCCGCGCCCGGCTGGAACCGCTGCTGCGGCACCCGCGCATCGTCGGCCCCGAGGTCGGCGTCGGCCGGCACCCCGACCTGCAGCACCTGCGGCGGCAGCAGCCGTCCCGCGCCCGAGGCCACGGACGTGCGCAGGAAGCGCGACAGCGCCGACCACGGCTCGTCCTCCTGCCCGAGCGCCGCCCGCGCCTGGTCGGTCAGCCGGGACGTTTCCTCCTCGGCTATCCGCCGGACCAGGACGTCCTTGCTCGGGAAGCGCCGGTACACCGTGCCGACGCCGACCCGCGCCCGCCGCGCCACGTCCTCCATCGGCGCGCCGTACCCCAGTTCGCCGAAGACCTCACGGGCCGCACGCAGCACGTGCTCCAGATTGCGCTGTGCATCCACCCGCAGCGGCGCCGTCCGCGACCCCTCGGCGCGTCCGTCACCCGCCGCGGCGCCGACCGGCCCGGCACCGGGCGCGACGGCGGACGTCGATGACCAATGCGTGTCCTGAATATGCATAAGCGTTCCCCCGGTTAATGACGTCTCCCCCCGGAGACTCCCCGCCACTGAATCCCGAAGTGTTCGGAACGGGCGCCGTGCCACGACCGTGACCGCCCGTCGCGGCCCCGCTCGACCACATCCCCTACACCCCGTCGACACGAACATAGTTGAGCGAGAGTCAATTCAGAAGGGGCAGGTTCCGCACGGAGCGCCCCCCGATCGGAGTACGGGGCACATTCATCCCGATTGCGCACCCCCGCGCCCTCCCGACCGCCCCCGCTGACCTGCCCGCTTGTTCCCCGCGCCGGCGCACGGGCCGCGCGCGGGCGCACGGGACCGCCGGTCACACAAATTGCCGGGGCTGTGGACAAACACCAGCGCCGGGTGCGTCATGGGATGGTGAAGGAACGTGCGCGCATTCTCGTTGTCGGCGGCGGCTACGTCGGGATGTACACGGCCCTGCGTCTGCAACGAAGGCTGAAACGGGAGCTCAGGCAGGGTGAAGCGGAGATCACCGTCGTCACGCCCGATCCCTACATGACGTACCAGCCGTTCCTGCCCGAGGCGGCCGCCGGTTCGATCTCCCCTCGGCACGTCGTCGTACCGCTGCGCCGCGTCCTGGACCGGTGCCACGTCATCGTCGGCGAGGTGACCGCCATCGACCACACGAAGCGCACCGCGACCCTCACCACCCTCGCCACCGAGGAGGAGGGCGGCGGCCCCGGCCACCTCGACTACGACGAACTCGTCCTCGCCCCCGGCTCGGTCTCCCGCACCCTGCCCATCCCCGGTCTCGCCGAGCACGGCGTCGGCTTCAAGACCGTCGAGGAGGCCATCGGCCTGCGCAACCACGTCATCGAGCAGATGGACATCGCCTCCTCCACCCGCGATCCGGCCATCCGCGACGCCGCCCTCACCTTCGTCTTCGTCGGCGGCGGCTACGCCGGCGTCGAGGCGCTCGCCGAACTGGAGGACATGGCCCGCTACGCCGCGCGCTACTACCACAACCTTCGGCCCGAGGACATGAAGTGGATCCTCGTAGAGGCATCCGACCGCATCCTCCCCGAGGTCGGCGCGGAGATGGGCCGCTACACCGTCACCGAACTGCGCCGCCGCAACATCCAGGTGCTCCTGGAGACCCGCCTCGAATCCTGCGCCGGCCGAGTCGCCGCACTGAGTGACGGCCAGCGCCTGCCGACCCGCACGGTCGTGTGGACCGCGGGCGTCAAACCCCACCCGCTCCTTCTCTCCACCGACCTCCCGCTCACCGGGCGCGGCCGGCTCAAGTGCACCGCCCAGCTGAACATCGACGGCGCCGACCACGCATGGGCCGCCGGCGACGCGGCGTCCGTGCCCGACCTCACCGCGGGCGCTCCCGGCGCCGAGACGGCCCCCAACGCCCAGCACGCGGTCCGCCAGGCCAGGCTCATCGGCGACAACATCGTCCACACCCTGCGCGGCGAACCCCTGGAGACGTATGCGCACAAATACGTCGGATCCGTCGCCTCCCTCGGACTGCACAAGGGCGTCGCGCAGATCTACGGGCGCAGGCTGAAGGGCTACCCTGCCTGGTTCATGCACCGCGTCTACCACCTCAGCAGGGTGCCCACCGTCAACCGAAAGGCCCGGGTGCTCGCCGAATGGACCCTCTCGGGGCTCTTCAAACGGGAGATCGTCTCCCTCGGATCGCTCGAACATCCCCGAGCGGAGTTCGAACTCGCGGCCGGTGGAAAGCCTCATTCCGACCCCAAGGACGACCCGAAGGGGTCGAACTGACCGGACCGAGGAACTCCACGGCCCGCCCCGGCGTCTGACGGATGTCGCCGCGGTCCGCAGACACTGCCAGACTGCCCCACGACCTCGGACGGGCACCCGCCCGTCCTCAGCACCCACGAGGCTTCTTCCCAAGTGAACTTCACGCGCTGGAGCGCCCGGCTCCCCGGAACGCAGCGCCGCGCGGCAGCGCGGACCGAGCACGCGGTCCCCCCGGACCGGCGGGGGGAAGGCACCGTGCCCGCGGCCCGCGCCGAACAGCTGACCGACGGTGCGATCCCCGTGCCCGCCGTCGACGAACTCGCCGCACGCGAGGTCCTCGACCGCGTCCCGGCCCTCGTCGCCCTGGTGCACGGCAGCGACCACCGCATCGCCTACGTCAACGACGCCTACGTAGCGGCCTTCGGGGTACGGCCCCCGGGCGAACCGGCCCGCGAAGCCCTCCCGGAACTGGCCGAACTGGGCCTGCTGCCCCTCCTCGACCAGGTCCTGCGCAGCGGCAAGCCCCGCACGCTCAAGTCCCGCAAGGCCGTCGACGGCCGCTCCTACACCTTCACCTGCACCCCCGCCGCGGAGAACGGCGACGGCGCGGGCGTACTCGTGTTCGCCACCGACGTCACCGACCACGCCGAGGCCGCCGAACGCCTCCGCGCCAGCGAACGCCGCCAGCGCGAGACCGCGGTGACCCTCCAGCGCTCACTCCTCCCGCAGGAACTGGAGCAACCCGACGACCTGCGCATCGCGGCCACCTACCAGCCCGGCGGCACCGAGGCCGCCGTCGGCGGCGACTGGTACGACGTCATCACCCTGGGCGGCGGCCGAACGGCCCTGGTGATCGGCGACGTGATGGGCCGAGGGGTGCGGGCGGCCGCGGTGATGGGCCAACTGCGCACGGCGGTCCGCGCCTACGCCCGCCTCGACCTGCCCCCGCACGAGGTCCTCCAGCTCCTCGACGGCCTCGCCACCGAGATCGACGCCAACCAGATCGCCACGTGCGCCTACGCCGTCCACGACCCGAACGAGGGCCGGCTGGTGTACGCCTCGGCCGGCCACCTCCCCATCCTGGTCCGCGACGAGAGCGGCACGGTCCTGCGCACCGATGAACCGACCGGCCCCCCGCTCGGCACCGGCGGCTGGATCCACACCTCCGGCTCGGTCCCGCTGGGCCCCGGCTCCACGGCGGTCCTCTACACGGACGGGCTGGTCGAGCGCCGGGACGAGGACCTCGACGAAGGAATCGCGGCCCTCGAACACGCCCTGGCCGGCGCCACCGGCACCCCCCAGGTGATCTGCGACCGCCTGGTCCGCTCGGCCGGCCTCACCGCCGACCACGACGACGACGTCGCCGTCCTGGTCCTCCAGCACCCCGCACGCACCGGCGCCGACGGCGAACTCTTCCGCAACGCCGCCCTGGAACTGCTCGGCGGCGTGGAAGCGGCACCACGCGCGCGTGCCTTCGCCTCCGGCGTCCTCACGAGCTGGCGCTTCCCCGCCGACCTGCACGATCTGGGGGTCCTCGCGGCCAGCGAACTGGTCGCCAACTCCCTCCAGCACGGCACCCCGCCCATGCGCCTGCGGCTGCGTCGCACCGACCGCCGCCTCATCGTGGAGGTCACGGACGGCGACGACCACCTCCCCAGGCGCCGCCGCGCGGAACCCGGGGACGAGTCGGGCCGGGGCATCGCCATCGTGGCGACGATCGCCTCCACCTGGGGGTCGCGCAGAACCCCTGGCGGCGGAAAGGCGGTCTGGTGCGAGTTCGTACTGCCCCGCCCCTGAACCTGCCCCCTGAACCGGCCGCGGCCCTGAGCCGCCGTGACCGCCGTCCCACGGCGGCCACGGTGCTCAGACCCCGGACGGGCTGGACTGCGCCGACTCGCGCGGACCGGCGCCCCGGGCCACCACCCGGCTCCGCGCGGCGAGCCACGGCCGGTCCTGCGCCTGCGTGAGCCCCCGCCCGAGCCGCATCGCGAGCACCGTGATCCCCAGCGAGAACAGCAGGAAAGTCACCACGTACGGTGCGTGCAACGCGGCCCCCATCGGACCGCCCACCGCCGGCCCGATCGCCAGCGCGAGCTGCTTCACCAGGGCGAATGCCGAGTTGTACTGCCCGGCCATCCCCTCCGGCGCGAGATCGGCCACCAGCGGCGCGACGGTCGGCGACAGCATCGCCTCACCCAGCCCGAACAGGGCGTACGTCGACACGAAGGCAGCCGTGGCCATCTCCTGGCTGCCGTGCCCCAGCCCCGCGTACCCCGCCGCGGCCCAGGCCACGGCCCAGATCAGCCCGACTGCGGCGATCACCCGGGACCGCCTGCGCCGCTCCACGAACCTCAGCACGGCGAACTGGGCCACCACGATCACCGCCGTGTTCGCGGCCAGCGCCGTGCCCAGCGCGGACGTCGAGATCCCGGCGGCCTCCACCCCGTAGGCGCTCAGTCCCGACTCGAACTGCCCGTAGCAGGCGAAGAACAGCACGAAGCCCAGCACGCACAACTGCACCATCGCCCGGTTCCCGAGCAACTGCTTCCAGCTGCCCCGCGCCGACACCTCCGGCGCGTCGCCGACCGACGGCGCATGCGGCATCCGCACCGTCGACAGCACCACGACCAGCAGCAGGAACATCGCCGCCTCGATCGCGAACAGCAGCGTGAAGGACGACACGCGCGTGGTGTCGACGAGATGACCTCCGATGAGACCACCGACGCCGAGCCCCAGGTTCTGCAGGAAGAACTGCATCGCGAACGCCCGCGACCGCGTCTCGGACGTCGAGCAGTCCACGATCATCGTCGCCAGCGACGGCTGCATCACGGCCTGTCCGGCGCCGAGCGCGGTGGCCGCGACCAGCACGGCCGCCGCGCTCGCCGCAAGCCCCAGGCCCAGCGCCCCCAGAGCGGCCGTGACCAGGGCGGTAATCAGCACCGGCAGCGGGCCGCGCCGCACGATCGCCCGGCCGGCGAACGGCAGCACCAGCAGCGCGGCCACGGCGAAGACGGCGAGGACCATCCCCGCCGTCATGGCACCGAGCCCCCGAACCTGCGCCACATAGACGTACAGATAGGGGACGGTGAAGCCGAGCCCGAACGCGCTGAGTGCGTTGCCCACGTGGATCCGGCGCATCGCTGCGCCCATCGCCCTGGTCACGTTCACCTCTCTCAAGTCATAGGAGTCGATCGACCGAAGACCAGCCGTTACAACTGAAGACTTCGAAGATAAATTTCAAGGCTAAAGGCTACACCTCGAAGGACTTCAAACCCAAGCCACACCGTGCGATACTGCGGACCATGGGCGAGACCTCCGACACCAGCGGCGCGGCCATCGGCAGCGAGCCGAGCCTCGAAGAGCAGATCGCCGCCTACCAGCGCGAGTTCCAGGACCTCGACCCCCAGGTCGAGAAGGTCGTCTCGGCGCTGTCCCGCCTCAACCGCCGGATGAACGTCGCCTACGGCCGCCAGACCGCCGCCCTCGGCATCAGCAACGCCGAGTGGGAGGTCCTCAAGGCCCTCGTCCTGTCCGGCGCCCCCTATCGCATGGGCCCCAGCGACCTCGCGAAGCGACTCGGTCTGACGCCGGCCGCGATGACCCATCGCATCGACCGCATGGTGACGGAGGGCCTTGTCACCCGGGAGCGGGACGAGCAGAACCGCGTCCGGGTGATCGTGGAGCTGACCCCCGAGGGCCGCGGGAAGTGGCTGGAGGCCATGCGTCTCGCCTCGGTCTTCGAGGAGGACCTGCTCCAGGACCTGACGATGGAGGAGCGCGGGGTGCTGGGCGAGGTGCTGACCCGCCTGCTGCGCAGGGTGGAGCACGCCCAGCCGGACGCCGGCGGCCGCCTCAGCGACCTGGACTAAAAGATCTTGACAGTGGTTGTTGACAGCCCCCAGCACGCCCCGTAAAGTTCTTCGGGTTGCCACGGGGACGTAACAGTCCCGAGGCAACACCTCCCGCCGCAGCAGCGGCATCCACATCACAAGCACGATCTCCCGAACGGGTGGATTTCGGCGTGCCCGAATTCCTAATCGACTCGTTTCCCGGGACTCGGCGGTACCGCTCGGACCGAACGGCCCGATTGGGAATCACCGAGAGGATCCGCTAAGGTTTGGAACGTCGGAACGGCCCAACGGCCGGAAAGACGACCCCCTCTGACGGGGAATCAGAGTCGAAAGGGTCTGATAGAGTCGGAAACACCGAAGGGAAGCGCCCGGAGGAAAGCCCGAGAGGGTGAGTACGAAGGAAGCGTCCGTTCCTTGAGAACTCAACAGCGTGCCAAAAGTCAACGCCAGATATGTTGATACCCCGTCTACCGGATTGTTCCGGTGACGTGGTTCCTTTGAAGAAATACACAGCGAGGACGCTGTGAACCATCGGGTTATTCCTCCGGTGGTTCCGCTCTCGTGATGTGTCGCCCCGGTCACGGGGAAAGCATTCACGGAGAGTTTGATCCTGGCTCAGGACGAACGCTGGCGGCGTGCTTAACACATGCAAGTCGAACGATGAAGCCCTTCGGGGTGGATTAGTGGCGAACGGGTGAGTAACACGTGGGCAATCTGCCCTGCACTCTGGGACAAGCCCTGGAAACGGGGTCTAATACCGGATACGAGCCTCCGAGGCATCTTGGGGGTTGGAAAGCTCCGGCGGTGCAGGATGAGCCCGCGGCCTATCAGCTTGTTGGTGAGGTAATGGCTCACCAAGGCGACGACGGGTAGCCGGCCTGAGAGGGCGACCGGCCACACTGGGACTGAGACACGGCCCAGACTCCTACGGGAGGCAGCAGTGGGGAATATTGCACAATGGGCGCAAGCCTGATGCAGCGACGCCGCGTGAGGGATGACGGCCTTCGGGTTGTAAACCTCTTTCAGCAGGGAAGAAGCGAAAGTGACGGTACCTGCAGAAGAAGCGCCGGCTAACTACGTGCCAGCAGCCGCGGTAATACGTAGGGCGCAAGCGTTGTCCGGAATTATTGGGCGTAAAGAGCTCGTAGGCGGCTTGTCACGTCGGTTGTGAAAGCCCGGGGCTTAACCCCGGGTCTGCAGTCGATACGGGCAGGCTAGAGTTCGGTAGGGGAGATCGGAATTCCTGGTGTAGCGGTGAAATGCGCAGATATCAGGAGGAACACCGGTGGCGAAGGCGGATCTCTGGGCCGATACTGACGCTGAGGAGCGAAAGCGTGGGGAGCGAACAGGATTAGATACCCTGGTAGTCCACGCCGTAAACGGTGGGCACTAGGTGTGGGCAGCATTCCACGTTGTCCGTGCCGCAGCTAACGCATTAAGTGCCCCGCCTGGGGAGTACGGCCGCAAGGCTAAAACTCAAAGGAATTGACGGGGGCCCGCACAAGCGGCGGAGCATGTGGCTTAATTCGACGCAACGCGAAGAACCTTACCAAGGCTTGACATACGCCGGAAACATCCAGAGATGGGTGCCCCCTTGTGGTCGGTGTACAGGTGGTGCATGGCTGTCGTCAGCTCGTGTCGTGAGATGTTGGGTTAAGTCCCGCAACGAGCGCAACCCTTGTCCCGTGTTGCCAGCAGGCCCTTGTGGTGCTGGGGACTCACGGGAGACCGCCGGGGTCAACTCGGAGGAAGGTGGGGACGACGTCAAGTCATCATGCCCCTTATGTCTTGGGCTGCACACGTGCTACAATGGCCGGTACAATGAGCTGCGATACCGTGAGGTGGAGCGAATCTCAAAAAGCCGGTCTCAGTTCGGATTGGGGTCTGCAACTCGACCCCATGAAGTCGGAGTCGCTAGTAATCGCAGATCAGCAGTGCTGCGGTGAATACGTTCCCGGGCCTTGTACACACCGCCCGTCACGTCACGAAAGTCGGTAACACCCGAAGCCGGTGGCCCAACCCCTTGTGGGAGGGAGCTGTCGAAGGTGGGACTGGCGATTGGGACGAAGTCGTAACAAGGTAGCCGTACCGGAAGGTGCGGCTGGATCACCTCCTTTCTAAGGAGCATCTAGCTGCCGCAAGGCAGTCAGAGCCACTACGCCAGCGAATGTCTGGCGGTGGTCAGCTCATGGGTGGAACGTTGACTACTCGGCACACCTCGGATGGATGAGGGCGTTAGTACTGCTTCGGCGTGGAACGCGGAT